>NZ_CP022188.1:3970633-4276066 GCF_003111665.1 Parazoarcus communis
ACCAAGGTCGACTCAACCTGCCCTTCGTGGGCCACTGCACCTTCGCCAAGTCACGCCCCTGCACCGACTGGGATCACATTGATGCCGACGTTGCAGTACTGGGTGCGCCGAACGACATGGGCACGCAATGGCGCCCGGGTGCGCGCTTCGGCCCCCGGAGCATCCGCGAAGCGTCGACGCTGTTCTCGTTCGGGCACGCCGGTGCCTACGACCACGAGGACGACACGATGTATCTCACCGAAGACCAGGTACGGATGGTTGACGTGGGTGACGCCGACATCGTCCATACGGATCAGGCCAAGAGCAACGCCAACATCGAGTATGCGGTGCGCAAGCTCCTGGAAAAGGGCGCCATGCCCGTCGTGCTCGGCGGCGACCACTCCATCCACGCACCAGTGATCAAGGCTTTCGAGGGACGCGGTCCGATCCACATCCTGCACGTAGACGCCCACCTCGACTTCGTCGATGAACGGCACGGTGTGCGCTACGGCCATGGCAACCCGCTGCGTCGCGCATCCGAGCAGAATCATGTCAGCGGCATGACCCAGATTGGCATCCGCAATGTTTCCTCGTCCAACCGCAGTGATTATCAGGCGGCCCGGGACGCGGGCTCGACCATTCTATCGGTGCGCCAAGTACGCCAGCTCGGTACTGCCGGTGTGCTGGCACAGATTCCCGAGGGGGTGTCCTACTACCTGACCATCGATATCGA
Organism: Parazoarcus communis; assembly: GCF_003111665.1. Classification (NCBI taxonomy): domain Bacteria; kingdom Pseudomonadati; phylum Pseudomonadota; class Betaproteobacteria; order Rhodocyclales; family Zoogloeaceae; genus Parazoarcus; species Parazoarcus communis. The sequence goes on from NZ_CP022188.1 coordinate 3,971,346, forward strand.
CGGCTTCGACCCGTCCATCGCACCGGGTACCGGCACACCGAGCCACGGAGGCTTTCTCTACTACGAGGTGCTGGAAATCATCCAGGCCCTGGCCCGTCGCAGTGGTGGGCAGATCGTCGGCATGGACCTCGTCGAAGTGGCGCCGGCCTACGACCCCACGGGCACCACCTCCATCCTTGCAGCCCAACTCTTGCTCAACAGCATCGGCTTCATCTTTCACGCCCGGAAGCAGGCCGCGGCCTGACACGATGCGAACCGCGCTTCTCTTTCCCGCTTTTTCTCTCTGAACGCATCCGAGGAGTCACCATGAAAAACCCACGTCGCAACTTTGTCCGCCTTTCGCTTGCTGCCTGTGTTCTGATGGGCAGCGGATTTATGTCAATGCACGCCCATGCTGCCGGACTGCTCGATGCAGTGAAAGGCAAGAAAGAGATCGTCGTCGGCACAGAAGCGCAGTTCGCACCCTTCGAATATGTGCAGGATGGCAAGATCGTTGGTTATGGTCCTGACCTCATGAAAATCATCATGACGGATCTGCCTGACGTAAAGGTCAAGCAACTCGACCTTCCATTTCAGGGCATCCTGCCCGGCCTGGCCACCAAGCGCTTTGATTTCGTCATCACTTCGGTGACGATGACCAAGGAACGCGCTGACAAGTTCGCCTTCACGCTGCCCATTGCCGACGCCACGGTGTCTCTGGTCAAGCGCAAGGCCGATACCAGTCTCAACAAGGCAGAGGACATCAGCGGCAAGGTCGTCGGCTCCCAGACCGGTTCGGCCCAGCTCAAGGCACTGCAGGCGTACGACGCAAAAATCAAGGCAGCAGGCCAGCCTGGCGCGAAGGAGATCCGGGAATACACCGGCTTCGACGAGGCCTACGCCGACCTCGCCGCCGGTCGCCTCGACGCCGTGGCCCAAAGCCTGTCCAATCTCTCCACACTGGTCAAGACACGCGGCGATCTCTACACCGTGATGCCGCAACCCATCGGCCCCAAGACCTACTTCGGCTGGGTCGGCCGCAAGGATGCAGACAGCGCGTCGCTGGTGAAATTCTTCAACGAAGGTATCGCAAAGGCGGCACGGTCGGGCCAGCTCAACGAACTGCAGATGAAGTGGTTCGGCTTCACGATGGACACGCCGGTGGATGCCGTTCCTGCGCCTTTGATGTGATGACCTCCCCCGACCCGAAGACTTGAAGAGCGCAGCGTGATGCCCGACACCCCCACACTGATCGAACGCCTGGCCGGCTACGTGCCACAACTCGTAACAGGCGCTACCACCACGCTCGGGGTGTCGGTGCTGGCCATTGCGCTGGGCTTCGCACTGGGCGCGGCGCTGCTGGGCATTTCGCTGCGTCCGGCCCTGCTCGGGCTGAATCAGCGCGCAGTGGCGCTCTATGTCAGCTTCTTTCGCGGCACGCCCTTGCTGGTGCAATTGCTAATGCTCTTCTACCTGCCTTCGGCACTTGGGATTGACCTGCCACCGATACTGGCAGCACTGCTTGCGCTGGGATTGAACTCCGCAGCCTTTCAGTGCGAAATCCTGCGTGCTGGTCTGGCCGCCATCCCGCATGGCCAGATCGAGGCAGCAAAGGTCTTCGGCCTCACCCCGCGTCAGACGTTCCGGCAGATCGAGTTGCCGCAGATCGCCGTCGCCGTCTGGCCTGCACTGGTTTCCGAGGCCATCGATGTGCTCAAGGGCTCGGCCATCATTTCGGTAATTGCCGTTACCGATCTCGCCCGCGTCGGCCGCCAGCTCGTTGCCGGCAACTACCGTCCGTTGGAGGTCTACCTGGTCATGGCGCTCACCTATCTCTTGTTGGCCCTGCTGATTGTTGGCATCGGATGGGCGGTCCGGCAGCATCTCAACGGCCGTCGCTTCAAACTGGTTACCAACAGCATTCAGGCTTCACCCGCAGGCGGCCAGTCGTCATGATCGACTTTCAACTGATCGCTGACATCCTGCCCGCTTTCGGTGAAGCGGCCCTGCGTACATTGATCCTCGTGCTGGTTGCTGGCAGCGGAGGGCTTGTGCTCGGCTTCGGACTGAACATGCTGCGCATCTTCGGCGGCCCCAAGGTCCGCGCCATTGTGCTCACCTATACGAGTGCGCTGCGCTTCACGCCCTTTCTGGCTCAACTGTTCGTTGTCTACTACGGATTGCCAAGCCTTGGTCTCACGCTTTCGCCTTTCCAGGCCGCTGGCATCACCCTGGCGGCATACAGCTCGGCCTACTTTGCCGAAATTTTTCGTGGCTGCTGGAACACCATTCCGAAAGGGCAGATTGAGGCCGCAGCCGTGATGGGAATCAGCCGCTTCAAGACATTTCGTTCCATTGAGATGCCTCAGGCACTGGCCATGAGCGTGCCCTTGCTGGCCAACCAGATCATCCTCGTTCTGAAAGAATCCGCGCTGGCCTCGATCATTACCTACCCGGAACTGACCATGACGACGGGTCGCATCGTTGCCGAGCAGTTCGCCTACATTGAGCCCTACCTTTTGCTGGCCGCCAGCTACTGGATCATGACCCTGTTCATTGGCGCTGCAGGCCGCCGCCTTTCCACTGTTTTCCCCGCTAGCACCAGGAGCCCCCGATGAACACTCCGCTACCCATGATCGCCATGCGACAGGTCGGCAAGTCCTTTGGCGCCCACCGCGTCCTGCGCGGGATCAACCTGGAGGTGCACCGGGGTGAAGTACTGGTTCTGATCGGTCCGTCCGGTTCCGGCAAGACGACGGCCCTCCGGTGCATGAACTTTCTTGAAGAACACGACGAAGGTGAAGTCCTGATCCGGGGCACTCAACTGGGCATACGCCAGTTACCCGACGGCCGGAGACTGCGTGACAGCGAACGCGAAATCGCTGCGGCACGCGCCCCGCTGGCCATGGTCTTCCAGCAATTCAACCTGTGGCCGCACATGACCGCGCTGGGTAATGTGATGGCGCCGCTCGTTCTGGCACGGGGCCTGAGCGAAGCGCGCGCGCGTCAGCAGGCCATGGCCGCACTCGACAGGGTCGGCATGTCCGCCAAGGCCGATCTGCGTCCGAGTGCCCTGAGTGGCGGGCAACAGCAACGCGTCGGTATCGCGCGGGCGCTGGCTGGTCAGCCCGAGGTGATGCTGCTCGACGAGCCCACCTCCGCTCTGGACCCCGAGCTGGTGGATGAGGTGCTTGAGGTCATCCAGTCGCTATCGCGCGAAGGCATGACCATGGTGATGGTCACGCACGAAATGAGTTTTGCCGCACAGGTTGCCAGCCGCATCGCATTCATGGAAAAGGGTGAACTGGTGGCAGTCGGCACCGCCGACGAAATCATCCGCCGCCCCACACACCCACGGATCCAGACCTTCCTGGCCCCCTGGGTCAAACGCAGCCTGCCCATCGAGCGCCACGTTACAACTGACATGGCCTGAAAGAACGCACCCGGCGCCTGCCAGCGATTTGCGAAAACAGCATCGGCTTCATCGTCCATGCCCGGAGGCATGGCCGCCGGCTGACCCGATACGCGTCCTTCCTTGCGGTGTGCGCGCTTGAGCCCCCCTCCACTCATGCTGCGCGTGTGGGGGCGGAGCTGCACGGCACAGTGGCTGACCCAGCGCATCCGATGCGCGGCTGACACAGGCCCTCGACGAGTACTCCAAGGTGAGTAGTCGGAAGCGACAGGGATCTCTCACCATTTCCGTCGAGCGATGTCAGCTTGAGCGCGTTTGCGCACCCACCGCATTCTCCATGCGGGCGTATGCTTAGCAGGTGAGGCAGCCTGCGCCAGCCTCTGTCCTTGTGGCGCTGCGGGTCTGCGTACTCACGAACATAATTGCTTGTCCATCTGGGAGATTCACGATGAACCGGCTCTGGGCGCTACTCTCCGCAAGCCTGCTCATGCTCGCACTGGGGGGCTGCCAGACCACGGGCAACGTATCCACCGGATATGACCCCGGCGCCAGCAAGAACAGCGGACTGGTGCTGTTCAGCGTTTCGCACGACAAGAACACGGAACACTTTCTGCCGCGTGGGGCGGATCTGCAGTTCTCGGTGACATTCACCAGCGTGGATGGCACGGTCAAGATTCCGCCTGCGCTTTCGAACGATACCCTCGCACTGTTCCCGACCACCGTTTTCGAGGCGGTCTGGGGGAACGTCTATGTGCGCGAGTTTCCGGCAGGTCGCTATGAATTGTCGGGCTGGAGTCTCAGGCGGGACATTGGCACCAACGCCCGCCACATCAATCCGCAACTGCCACCGCCGCCGATTCCGTTTGAGGTGAAGCCCGGATCCATCACCTACATCGGTAACGTGCACGCAGCACTGGTTGCGGTTCCAAGCCTGCGCGGCTTCGACATCAACGCCGGCGTCGAACCGCAGATCAGGAACGAGGCCGAGCGGGACATGAAGGCGATTCTGAAGGACTACCCGCAACTCGCGGGCAAGGTCCTTGTCGCGCCGCTCCCGAGCGGGCCGTGGAAGCCCACGGCGCCGGCCAGACCCACCGAGGCTGGCACCCGGATCATGCAGACCTGCATGAAGTACGAAGAACCGCTTGCCGTCGAGCGCATTGGTCAGGGTGAGATACGGACCCGCGACGATGCCACGGCTCACGCCCGAAAGGTGTGCGAGGCGCTTGTTCAACTCTGTGCGAATGCCCCGGGCGGCGATCGCTGCCGGAGTGCGCTAACGCCCTTCGGCCTTGCCACCGAAGCGGGGTCGGGTCCATCTGCCGCTGCGCTTCTGAATGCCGCGACAAAGGGCGCGACGGCCACCGTAAGGAGCCTGCTGGCGGACGGTGTTGATCCGGATGTCCGCAACGCGGTGGGCTGGACGCCTTTGATGCTTGCTGCGGCTGAAAGGCACGCCGATACGGTGGCCGTATTGCTGGATGCCGGTGCTGATCCGGATGCGCAGAACACGCTGGGCCGAACTGCGCTGATGTTCGCCTCGATCTACGGCCAGGACGCCATCGTGAAAATGCTGCTCGACCGCAATGCAAAGCTGAACATCGTGCCCAATGACAACAGCGGCTGGACTGCGCTGATGGCGGCTGCAGCACGCGGTCACCTCAGTACGGTGAGCTTGCTGCTGGAGCGTGGCGCAGACCCCGGCTTCAAGTCGAAGGATGGACAAAGCGCCCTCGATCTGGCCAGACAGTACCGGCATTCGAAAGTGGTCCAGAAGCTCCTGGATCACCCCGCTCGGAAGGACTGAGTTCCCTCTCTCACCTGCCCTTCATAAAACCTTGCGGTGAATGGCGCAAGCTGCAATGCTTGCGCCTCGCTGGACGAAAACAAGACAAGCCAGTGACCACAATGTGGTTTTCAAATCACCCAATTGGAGAGATCAGATGTTCAGTCACGTATTCGTTGGTGCAAACGACCTTCCAGCATCGAAGGCATTTTACGATGCCGTGCTGGGGACGCTTGGCCACGGACCCGGTGTCATTGATCCGAAGGGTCGTTGTTTTTACGTTAACAAGGGCGGCGTCTTCGCGCTGTCGACCCCGATCAACGGCGAGCCCGCCTGCCATGGCAATGGCAGCACCCTTGGCTTTGCAGCCGACAACCCGGCACAGGTCGACGCGTGGCACGCAGCGGGCGTCGCCAATGGGGGGTCGAGCTGTGAGGATCCTCCGGGCGTGCGCGAAGGCGCGTCAGGCAAGCTGTATCTTGCCTACTTGCGCGACCCGTCCGGCAACAAGATCTGCGCCCTGCACCGGATGCCCTGATTCTTCGTTGAGCTGCCGTACGCTGAGCGCACGGCATTTTTCCAGGAAGACGATGGCTTTCGAGCCATCAAGTCTCGCCAGCGATCCACGTCCCCATAGAACGACACATAGATGATCACGGTAATTGTCGAATTCAAACTCCCGGCGCCCCTCACCGAGGCCGAGGCCAAAGAGATTTTTCTGAGCACTGCACCGAAGTACCGCGTCATGCAGGGCCTGATCCGGAAGTACTACTTCCTCTCCGAAGACGGATCGACGGGGGGAGGCATCTACCTGTGGAACACCCGTGAAGATGCAGACCGGGTGTACACGGAGGAGTGGAAGGCATTCATCCGCGGGAAGTACAGCAGCGAACCCAGCCTGACCTATCTCGCGTGCCCTGTTGTCGTCGACAACCTCTCCAACGAGATCATCTCGAATAGCTGAGGTCGCAGGGCTCTCGCGCGCCCTGCCGGCACGCGCCGGGGCCAGCGCTCAGTCGAGCCCGGTCCGTTGCAGGCGGGCCTGCAGGTCGGCGATCTCGTCAAGCAGATCAAGCACAATGCCGACCCCCGGCGCATTCACTTCCATGTCATGGGCGAGCCAGCGGGCCTTGCGGGCACGCCGCAGTGACGCGCCGGTAAAGCGCCAGTCCTCGGGTGCTTCACCACTCGGCTCAAGGATACCTTCGTTCACCCAGGCGACCACCGACGCCTGGGGCGCATTGCAAGCCTGACACAGCTCCGCCAGTGTCAGCTCAAGCTCTTCCTCGACGATGCGTATCGAGGTGATCTGGATATGTGTTGTGCTCATGTTCGATCATCCTTTCGTGGCCGCACGGGGATCAAAGTCGAATGCCTCGGCAAGGGCCCGGTAGGCTGCCTTCTGGGCCTCGCTGTCGGCAGGCGGCGCCACAATCGACACGACAAAGTAGAAATCGCCCGCAGGATTGCCGGGGATGCCCTTCCCCTTCATGCGCAGCTGCCGGCCCGCCGCCGTGCGCGCGGGAATCGTGAGCTGAACCGGGCCTTCGGGCGTGGGCAGACTCAGCGAGCAGCCAAGCGCGGCCTCCCACGGTTTTAGCGGCAGGCCTGCGAACACGTCGCGTCCATCCACGCGGTAGCGCGGATCGGGATTGAAGCCGACTTCCAGAAACAGGTCACCGGCCGGCCCCGCCCCCATGCCCGGCTCGCCCTGGCCGGCCAGGCGCAGATGCTGGCCTGCACGGATGCCTTTCGGAATGGTGATGTCGAGCTGACGTTCCTGCAGCACGACACGGCCTTGTGCGTCGACTGCGGGCATGCGCAGGGCGATGCTCCGCTTGGCGCCGCGATAGGCGTCTTCGAGATCGATCAACACCTTGGCGTGATGATCCTGCCCGCGGGCATGCCCCCGCCCACCCTGTGCTGCGCGCGCGTGGCGGCCAAACAGGGCCTCGAAAAAGTCGCTCGCATCGCCGTGCATGTCGGCACCGTCGCCGCGGAATTCGAACCCGGCATCCCAGTCCGGCGGCGGCTGGAAGTCCTCACCGCCTTTCCACTGCTTGCCGACCTGATCGTATGCGGCACGCTTTTCCGGGTCCTTGAGCACGGCATAGGCTTCGCCGATCTCCTTGAACCGGGTCTCTGCATCCGCATCCTTGTTCACGTCGGGATGATATTTGCGCGCCAGCTTGCGGTAAGTGCGCTTGACCTCGTCCTGAGTAGCGGTGCGCGGAATGCCGAAGACTTCGTAGTAGTCCTTGAATTTCATGTTCTTAGCCACTCCATGTTCCAGCGCATGGCATCAGCCGCACATGAACCGGATAAATCCCGACCCCATACATCCGCCTCGCGGACGATCGACTAACGCCTCAGGATGAACTGAGCATAACAAGACCGCGTGGGCTCGAAGGCTGACAGTCCCGATCAACCATAGACCTGCAAAACTGAAATGTCGATTTCCGGACACATGAACACAGAACTGAAGAGAACAACAACGAGTGCCAAGTGAGACAACAACCCACCAATCCTGTACTCAGCGCGTCATCGGGAGCGCCGCCCCCATCACTGCGAACATGCCTCCGCAGACGCGGTTGAACTTGCGCCCGGTGCGTTCGAGGATCGGGCGAATGCGATGGGCAAGCCGTGCGAGCAGATACTCGACCGCGCATTCCACGACGGCAAAGGTCGCCGCCATGATGACGAACTGCAGCAGCAGATCGGCATGGGGGTCGATGAACTGGGGCAGGAAGGCCCCGTAGAACAGCAGCACCTTGGGGTTGGAGATCGCCGCCAACAGGCCCTGGCGGAACAGCGTCGTCCGCCGCGTATCGACCATGCGCGCGTCCGGGTGCAGTTGCAGTGGTGGTGCGCGCCACAGCTGGAAGCCGAGCCAGATCAGATAGGCGCCACCGACCCACTTCAGCGCAATCAGTGCATGTGCAGACGTCTGCAGCAATGCGCCGATTCCCAGCATCGACAGTGCGATCAGACTGACGAAGCCGAGCGCGCCGCCGTATACGGTGAACAGGGTCTTGCGATGACCGTGCAGGGCGCCATGGGTGAGCGCGAGCAGACTGTTCGGGCCCGGCGTGAGCGACAAGCCGGTGACCGCTACCAGATAGATCAACCATGTGTGTAAGTGCACCAGCCGCTCCTGCCCCTGCACGGGCGAGAAAAAATGAACGTGAACGCGAGAAATCCATAAGCCAAGCGCCACAGGCCTTGGCGCTCACCAGTCAGCGACAATGTACCACCCGGCCCAGTTCGACCGGCTGCACCGGTGACAATTGTGACGACATTGGTACACGGAATCTATTTTCTCTACACAATCGGTCGCTACATTGTGCGTATCCGCAGGCACGTGCTTGCAGACTCACAGGAGCAGTCTGATGAACAAGGTAAAACCGTCCTTTTCGCGCGCGGGCTTTGTCGCCGCTGTCGCGTGCTTTTCCGGCCTTCTGCTTGCGCAATCGGCCATCGCGCAACAAGGGGGACCGCGCAAACCGCCGCAGGAGGCACTGGACGCGTGCAAGTCACTGAGCAACGGCGCCGACTGCAGCTTCAACGCGCCGTCCGGCACGGTCAGCGGGACCTGCGCCGCGCCCGAGGGCAAGCCACTCGCCTGCCGCCCCGCGGATGCACCCGACGAGGGCTCGCGGCCGCAGAAACAGCGGTAAGCGCGGGAGTTTCAAGCGCGGCCCGTCCGTCGCCAACGGAGGGGAAGCAGAGAGGCTTTCGAGCCCGGAATGGTCATGGGAAGCACCGGAACAAGGGTTCAATGGGGCTTCCACGGCCACCCTTGTTTCGCCCTCCAGCGCAGTCGTCGTAAGATCACATCAACAGGGCCGCCATAGCGTGGCCCGCATCCCGGGACAGTATTACCCGGTGCTGGCGCAAGGGCATGAGCGCACTGCTCCCCGAGACGCGCCGAAGCCCTGTGTTGTGAGGCGACACCAATTGGATGAAATCACAAGAATCATCGTTTACACGGTTTGTGCAGGGGCCTGCATTCCCCTGGGCGGCGTGCTGGCGAAGTACGAGCGCCTGCGGCCGTCGTGGCTGGAGAACGAGTTCCGGCACTCCGTGATTGCCTTCGGCGGCGGCATTCTGGCGGCAGCGGTCGCCCTGGTGTTGATTCCCGAAGGCACCGAATACCTCGACCACTCGCTATCGAGCACCTTTTTCTTTCTGTTCGGCGGCATTGTGTTCTTTGCACTGGAGCGATTCCTCGGGCTGCAACGCCGCGAGAAACCGCAGTTCACCGCGATGCTGCTGGACTATATTCCGGAATCCCTGGCGCTGGGCGGCGCGTTGGCCGCAGGATCGCGGGCGGCTCCGCTGCTGGCCCTGTTCATCGGCCTGCAGAACATTCCGGAGGGCTTCAATGCCTACCGTGAGTTGAAGGCCGCAAAACAGCCGGATGCGTCGCGCATCCTCCTTCTGATGCTGATGCTCGTTCCCATCGGGCCGGTGATCGGCATTCTGGGCTGGGTGTATCTGGGGGACAGGCTTGCACTCCTCGGCGCAAGCATGCTGTTCGCGTCCGGCGGAATCCTGTATCTGATCTTTCAGGACATCGCGCCGCAGTCACACATGCGCCGTCACTGGGCGCCACCGCTGGGCGCCGTGCTGGGCTTCAGCGTGGGCATGCTGGGTAACAACTTGGCGGGCATGTACTAGACTGGCCCGGTCCGGCGCAGTCCCTCGCAATTCGTACGCGTCGCTGCGCTTTCTTTCCTTCGGAACGCCTGTCTGATGAACCGGGATAGCTATAACGCGATCGCCTCGTCCTGGGACGCCGCCCGCGTGGGTTTCTACGGGCGCGAACGCGACTACGTGGATACGCTGCTCTGTGGTCTGCCTGCTGGCGCAAAGGTGCTCGACCTGGGCTGCGGAACCGGCAGACCGATTGCGGAATACATTCTTGCCGCAGGCCACGCACTCACCGGCATCGATCAGTCCGAAGCGCTTCTGACGCTCGCCCGCGAACGCTTTCCGCAGGCCACATGGATCCACGCCCGGATCGAATCCTTCAGCACCGAAGAACGCTTCCACGCGATCGTGTGCTGGGACGCGCTGTTTCATATCGACCGCAGCATCCACGAATCGCTGCTGACGCGCTTTGCCGCCATGCTCTTGCCTGGCGGACGAATGATGCTCACCTGCGGCGGCTCCGAACACCCCGCGTTCACCGACACCATGTTCGGCCAGCCCTTCCATTACGACTCGCACCCGCCGGAGATCGTGCTCGAAATGCTCACCGGGCTCGGCTTCGAAAGCCTTGTCTCGGAGTTCATGAATCTGCCCACATCGGGCCGGGACAAGGGGCGCTACGCAGTCGTCGTGCGCAAGGCTCTGCAATGCCCAGGCTTCAACGCTGCTGGCCAAACCCCCACCTAGCCTCGCGGCCCGGCCGCACTCGCCAGATCGGGTTCCCCGCAGTGCGCGAGGATGTGCTTGCGCACGCCGTTACGCAGCGCGAGCACACCATGCCAGTCTGCAGCCTCGGGCGCAACCGGCGGACAGATGGTGACACTGAGCGGACCGGGGCGCGGACGCCACGAGTCTCCAGGCAGAATCCGGCGGGTGCCGGTGATGGCGATCGGCACCACCGGCAGGTGGTTTTCCGCCGCAACCTGAAACGCACCGAGGCGGAACGGCCGCAGCCCGGGGCGTGCGGTAAAGGTGCCTTCGGCAAAGAAGAACAGCGGCGGGTTTGCGCGTGCCGCGGTCGCCAACGCCTGCGTGTCGGCTACGCCACGACGCGAATCAAATCGTTCGACGAAGTGCGCCCCCATGCGCTCAAACAGCGGACGCATCACCCGGTTGCTCTTGAACTCTGCCTTGGTGACGAAGGCGACGGGGTGCGGCAGCACGGACGCAAGCACCAGCCCGTCGGCATAGCTCGCATGGTTGGCCACCAGCACGCAGGGACCGGTGGGCAGATGTTCCAGCCCGGCGACCTGCAGACGATTGCCACTCAGTACGCGGAAGACACGCGCCAGCTGATGCACCACCGCCCAGCGCTGCTCGAGCCGGGGCAATGTGAAGATCCCCACGGCCGCAATCGGTGAGAGCACGGCGAACAGAACCCACACCCAGGTCCCGTAGAGCCTGGCGCCGGCATGACGCGCAAAACCACGCACCCTGCCCGGCACACTCGCCACAAACAGCCGCATCGCCTGCAGCCAGGCCGCGCGGCCAGCGGCACCCAGCGTGCCATCGAGCCAGGCATCGCGAATCGCTGCGCGCCGGATCTTGCCGCTCGAAGTTTTAAGCACCGCGTGCGGCGGGGCGAGCACCACCACATCGGGCGGCAGGCCCAGCTCGTCCGCAGCGGCGGCGACAATCCTGCGCTCCAGCGCCTGTCGGGCAGCGGCATCCTGCTCGCGGGATTCAGCGACGACGACCAGCTGTTCGCCGCCGTGCCGGGCGTCGGCAGCACCGAAGACCGCCACGCAGCCCTTGCGCACCCCCGGCAGTTCGCCGATCGCATGCTCGAGGTCATACGGATAGAAATTGCGCCCGCCGCGAATGATCATGTCCTTGGCACGACCGGTGAAATACACCTCGCCATCGGCGAGATACGCGTAGTCGCCTGTCACCAGCCAGCCGTCGTGAAACAGGCCTGCAGTGGCATCGGGATTGCGGAAATAGCCCCGCGTTGCCGACGGGCCGCGGAACTCGAGACTGCCGACGACACGTTCGGGCAGCTCGCTGCCGGCATCGTCGACGATCCGCAGTTCGTGCTCCGGCAGCGCTGAGCCGCAGGACACGAAGCGCATCGCCGATGCATCGTCGGCTGCCGCGGCTTCGGCAAGTCCATTGCGTGTCAGGGCTTCGCGCCCGACCGCATCGATGCGCGCCCCGCGCCCCGGAGGCGATACGGTGAGACCGACCGAACACTCGGCGAGCCCATAGACGGGCGCGAGCGCTTCCGGCCGCAATCCGTAGGCGCCAAACGCCTCGCGAAAGCGCTCCAGCGTGGCGGGACTGATCGGTTCGGCGCCGTTGGCCGCGAAGCGCCAGGACGACAGGTCGAGCCCGTCCAGCGGCTGCCCGGCGAGACGCTTGACGCACAGATCGAAGGCGAAGTTCGGGGCCGCCGTGACCGTACCGCGGTGACGATGAATCGCCCACAGCCAGCGCTCGGGGCGGGCAAGGAAATCCAGTGGCGACATCAGCACCAGCGGATAGGCGTGATACACGCTGCCAAGCCAGGCGCCGATCAGCCCCATGTCGTGGTAAAGCGGCAGCCAGCTCACCGCGACATCGGTCGAGCTCAGCCCGACTCCGCGACCCCAGGCGCGGATGTTGGCGAGCAGGTTGGCGTGGGTGAGCATCACGCCCTTCGGATCGCCGGTCGAGCCCGAGGTGTATTGCAGGAGAGCGAGGTCATCCGCACCGACCGGCACGCGCGGCAGCGGTGCCGCATCGAGCTCGCCGGGCGTGAGCACCTTGTCCAGCGTCGGGCACAGCCCGGTCAGCATCTGCGCCAACGGCCGCACACGGTCGAAGGTAATCATCACCCGCGCTTCACAGTTGCGCAGAATGCCGGCCTGGCGGCGCAGGTGATCCTCAAGTTGAGCAGGCCGTGCCGGCGGATAGATCGGCACCGGCACCGCGCCGGCCATCAGCACGCCATAGAAGCTGCACAGAAAATCCAGCCCGGTCGGCAGCATCAGCGCAACCGCGTGCCCGGGCTGTACCCCCGCCTGCGCCAGCGCCCCGGCGACCCGCGCCGCCGCATCGGCGAGCTGTCGGTAGCTCAGGGTCTCGGTTTCGTCTTCGCTGCGGTAGAAGGTGACGTGGATACGTTCGGGGTGGCGTGCAACATGCCAGTTCAGCACCTCGACCAGCGTCGAGGCGTCCTCCGGACTGCCTGCAGTCTGTTCGGGCGTCGCCAGCGCCACCTTGCCGGTCCGCGCCGCCGGCACCGGGCGGTGCCCGGCGACTTCGAGCGCAGCCAGCAGCTGACGCGGCGTTTCCACCTTCCCCAGCGTGTCGTCCGGAAGTCGAACATCGAAGCTGCGTTCGACACGCGCGAGGAGCTCGACCCGCGCCAGACTGTCGAGGCCCAGGTCGCGGTCGAACTGGCTGTCGAGGCCGGCACGCAACAGCGCCCCCGGCTGGAGCTCGAGGATGACCGCATCGACCAGGCTCAACAAGGCATGGCCATCGTGCTGCGGGTCGGGTTTCAAGAATTTCTCCATGCGTGCGTCCCTGCAGACCTCCCCTGATAAAGGCTTGAGCCGCGCCGCCAGCGCGTGCCCCGTCATGCGGACAAGCTGCGGCACCTGCCGCCCCCACCCTGACTACGATGCTCAACACGCATGAAGATTCCCCGTGTGCCACCACAGCGAGGACGCTGCAGAAGCTCGCGCACTGTTCAAGGAGAATCCCGCTGTCCTTGACTCGTCATTCGAAGTTGTTAAGCTTGCGGCCTGTTTTTCAGGTGCCTGAACGCAAATCCATTGCGTTCGGGGTAAACGGGAAACGGGTGCGCTCTTCGAGCAATGCCCGTACTGCCCCCGCAACGGTAAGCAGATTCAACCCTTCGGCCGTGCCTCCCGGCATCGGCAGCCACTGCGCAGATCGCGTTCATCGCGGCGTGGGAAGGCGAAGGTGTTTTGTCGAACCCTGGTGTTCGGCAATCTGCGAGTCCGGAGACCGGCCTGGAATCGAGAGAAATAGGCAGTGGCGGGGTGCCACACAGGTTTCGTTTTCTGTTTTGTCCGCCCCTTCCCCCCGGCTGTTTCACGTGATCAATTGCAAGCCGCGAGCGGGCGCGCCGCGGCAGGACACCTTTCATGACTGAGCATTTGCGCCCTACCCTCTGGAGGGGCCACGGGGCCTTTTTGTGCCTCTTCGCCCTTCTTTTCTCCCTGCTCTTCGCACGGCCGCTGCTGGCCGCTGACAAAAGCGTGCTCGCAATCGTATCCGACCGCTCCGCGCCCACGCTGGTCGCTGGTGCGCACCGTCTGATAGACGCGAACAAGGATCAGGCAATACAGATACGCAGCATCAGCCAGTTGGCCAACATGGATGACAAGCAACTGCAGGCCCTGATCGACCGGCACCAGGCGCTGGTGATGGTCGCGGTGTTCGGCGAACCGGTCGAGCGATTGCTGGCCATGCGCTACACACCGCAGCAGACGCGGATGGTGCTGCACAGCGACCGCCGCCTGCTGCCGCTGCAGCAGGACCGAAATGGCAGCATTTTTGCCAGGGACGTGCCCGAAGCGATCGTGAGCGAGAAAGAGGCCTTGTCCGGAGCGGACGAGCTGAACCGCCTCAAGGCCAGTCAGCCCCGTTACGCCGACTGGCTGCAAGCCAGGGCCTACTGGGTAAACCGTTCGGTGGGCAATGCAGCAGGGCTGCTCGGTCTGGTGGCCAGTGGCGGCGTACGCCAAGCTCCCGTCGCCCTTGTGCCGTCCGTACGCTTCGCCCTGCATGGCAAGAATGCGCCGCGCTGGATGGATGCCGTGCAACTGGGCAAACAGATCGACCTGAACCGTCGCACGCTGTGGATTCTGGATCACGACACCGGCGATCTCGCAGGCGAATGGGCGCTGCATCAGCAGCTTTGCGCCGCGCAGGACTGGCAGTGCGTTTCCGTACTGGCGGCCTGGGGGCCACCGAGCGAGAGCGCGGTCAATACCATCGCGACACTGACCGCGAAGCAGCGCGGTGCAACGGCGATTGTCGCGGTGCAGGACTTCGTCATCGGCGGTGGCGAAGGCCGCGAGTCCGTGACCGCCGCGCTGGAAAGGCTCAACGTGCCCGTGCTGAAGGCGCTGCGCATGAGCGAATGGACCGAGGCCGACTGGCAGTTGTCCGATCAGGGCGTTCCGCGCGACGCAATCCACTATCGACTTGCGATGCCCGAACTCCAAGGCATCAGCCAGCCGCAGGTGGTCGCGCTGGCCGAACCGGCACAGCTCGACCCAGAGACCGGTGCGCAGGTATCGCGCAGCAAGCCCGTGGTGCCCGAGATCGAGCGCCAGGCACGGCGTCTGACCAACTGGCTGCGGCTGCAGGAAAAAAAGAACGCCGACAAACGTGTCGCCATCGTCTATTACAACCACCCACCCGGACGCCACAATATCGGCGCGGACAACCTCAATGTGCCGGAGAGCCTGCTCGATATGCTGCGCAGCCTGAAGGCGGCCGGCTACAAAACCGGCGAACTCCCCGCCAATGGCAAGGCGCTGCTCGACATGCTGCAGGCCAGCGGCGTGAACCTGCCCGAAGACCGGCAGGCGCTGCAGGCCATGTCGAAGCAGGTTCAGACCCTTGGCGCAGACGACTACGAAAAGTGGTTCAAGACCCTGCCCGCCAGCGTTCAGGCGGAGATGGTCAATGGCCCGCTAGGGGCGCTGCAGCAACTGATGCAGGATCAGGCTGCGACAATTGCGACCTTAAGCTCGGCAAGTGACCGCCGGGCGCGAATCGCCCTGCTCCAGCAGCGCATGCACAACACGGTCAGCGACCTGCAGCACGCGCTGGACGGATTGCGCCACAAGGGCCGCACGCGGGCACTGGATCTGCTCGCACAGCTGGAAGTGGCTTACCAGGGTGTGCTGGACATGCTGGCCAAGGGCGAAGCACCGCAGTGGCAGAACAGCAAACAGCTGTCTCAGGCGCTGATCGCAATGCAGATCGAGGGCATCCGGGGCTGGGGTGCGGCGCCGGGCAAGGTGATGGTGTGGGAAGGCCGGCAGCTCATTCCGGGCGTGCGTTTCGGCAACGTCTTCCTCGGCCCGCAGCCGCCGCGCGGCTGGGAACTGAACGAAGAGCTGCTGCACGCCAACATGTCGTTTCCGCCGCCGCACCAGTACCTCGGCTTCTATCATTACCTGCAGTCGGTGTTCAAGGCAGACGCGCTGGTGCATGTGGGCCGCCACTCCACGTATGAATTCCTGCCCAAGCGCAGCGCGGGTCTGAGCGAGAGCGACTACCCGAGCCTCGTCGCGGGCGATCTGCCCGGCATCTACCCCTACATCGTCGACGGGGTGGGCGAAGGCATTCAGGCCAAGCGCCGCGGGCTCGCCGTGATGGTGGACCACCTCACGCCGCCGCTGGCCATCACCGAGCTGTACGACGACCTGCTCGAACTTCGGCAGTTGATCGAGAGCGCCGAAGCCGCCACCGACGACCACACCCGCGGCGAAGCGGTGCAGACCCTGCGCCGCAAGATCGACAGCATGGGCCTGCGCGATGAACTGACCGCCAGCATGGACGAGGAGCTCAAGGTACGCGGGATCGGCTTCGATGACATCGACGAGGCGCTGCTGCTGCACGAGGTCGGCCACTACCTGACCAAGCTGCAGGAAGACTTCATGCCCCTCGGCCTGCATGTGTTCGGCCGCGGCTGGTCGCGCGATGCGATCGACACCATGATGAAGTCCATGCTCGACGGTGGCACGCCCGACAGCGCCGAGGCCAGGCGCTGGCGCGCGCAGCTGCAGGCCTCGCCCAAGGCCGAGATGGCTGCGCTCATCAGAGGGCTGGATGGCGGATTCGTCGCACCCGGCAAGGGCAACGACCCGATCCGCACGCCTGAGGCGCTGCCGACCGGGCGCAACTTCTATGCACTCGACGGCAGCCTGCTGCCCACCAAGCTCGCGTTTGAAACCGGCTCGAGCCTTGCCGGTCAGGTGCTCTCCGGCGAGACCGGCGTGGCCGCCTACACCAAGGAAGTGGCGGCGAACAAACAGGGCGTGATCCTGTGGGCCTCGGACGCGGTGCGCGACGAAGGCGCGATGATCGCATTCGGCATGAAACTGCTCGGCGTGCGTCCGGTGTGGAACAGCCGCGGCATCGTCAAGGGGCTTGAGCGCCTGCCACTGGGCAAGGACCAGCCGAAACGCTACGACGTCGTGTTCACCACGTCGGGCCTGTTCCGCGATCTTTACGGCCAGCACATGTTGCTGCTGGACAAGGCCGGCCTGCTGGCGCTCGACGCCAGCCGCGACCGCATCGTCAGGGACTACCCCGCGCTGGCGCTGGCGCTCAAGGAAGCGCTGACGCCGCTGGGCGAATGGCAACGCGGCGGCGACGAAGCGCTGGAACTGAACCAGGTTGCCAACAACTGGGTGGACCAGGCGCGCAAGCTGCTCGCGAAAACCCCCGGCATGTCCGCCGCCCAGCTCGGCCGCAGCGCCAGCGTGCGGGTGTTCGGCATCACCCCCGGCGCCTACGGAGCCGGCATCAACCGCATGGTCGAGCGCTCCGGTTCGTGGCAGGACCGCAGCGAACTCGCGCAGGTCTTCATCAAGCGCATGGGCCATGCCTATGGTGCCGGCCTGCAGGGCGAAGCCGCACAGGATCTGTTCCGCCAGCAGCTGGACGGCATCTCGCAGACCTTTCTTGGCCGCGCGAGCAACCTCTACGGCCTGATGGACAACAACGACGCCTTCGACTATCTCGGCGGCTTCAACCTCGCGGTGGAAACCCAGCGCGGCAAGGCGCCGGCGAGCGCGGTGATCAACCACGCCAACGGCAAGAACCTGAGCATCGACACCCTGCACACGGCCCTGCTGTCGGAACTGCGCGGCCGCTACCTCAACCCGCAGTGGATCAAGCCCCTGATGAAGGAAGGCTACGCCGGCGCACGCACCATGGGCAGCGAGTTCATCGAATACCTGTGGGGCTGGCAGGCGACGAGCCCCGAGATCATCGACGAGCGCGTGTGGCAGGAGGTCAAGGCCGTCTACGTCGATGACCGCCTCGAGCTGGGGCTGGACACGTTTCTCGCCGAAGGCAACAACCGCTACGTGCAGACAAACATCCTCGCGGTGATGCTGGTCGCCATCGACAAGGGTTTCTGGAAGGCCGACGCAGAAACCGTCAGGCAACTGGCCGAGCGCTTCGCCGACAACATCGTCGAGCACGGCAACCCGGGCAGTGGCCACACCCATGCAAATCATCCGATGTACGCCCTGGTGAAAGCGAACATTGCGCCGGCCAAGGCGGAAGCGCTGGAGGCGGCGCTGGCGAAAAGCCGGCTCGAGGCCGCTGCGCAGACTGAGGCCTCACCGAGCCATATCCAGGAAGTCAGCCTCGACGACCTGAACCGGAGCGCGGCGGACGATTCGTCGCCGAACGCCGCTGACGGCAATGCGCCGACCACGGACGAGGCCACCGACAGCGAGACTGAAACCCAGACCTCCGACTATCTGCCCTGGCTGCTGGCGCTTGCCCTTGGCCTGCTGCTGCTTGGCGCGCTGCGCGGGCGCGCCACCCGATAACCTGAAGAGAGCGACACATGTTTTCCGGAATCTCCCTGACTCTGATGCACCAGATCACCGCCTTGCTGCTGCAACCGGTGATCTGGGGCCTGCTGTTCTTCGTCGCCCTGTCCGTGTATGAGGCGGGCATCAGCATCGGCGAGCGCTGGGGCGGCATTCAGCGCCTCACCGATGCGCGCGACCGCCACGCCCTGATGCGGGCCGGCAAGCGCCGTATCGAGCGCGCCGACTTCATCACCCGGCTCGCCCCCATGCTCGGCCTGATGGGCACCCTCATCCCGCTCGGCCCCGGGCTGGCCGCACTCGGCGAAGGCGAACTGCGGGTGCTTACCACCGCGATGACGGTCGCCTTCGACACCACGGTGATCGGCCTGCTTTCAGGCATGATCGGCTTCGTCCTCGGCCGCCTGCGCCGGCGCTGGTACGACAACGCGCTGACCGCGCTGGAGAGCAGCCATGGATAAGTGGCGGCACAGCGCCTTTCTCGACACCGACGAAGACCCGCTCGGACCGATGGCCAATCTCATCGACATCGTCCTCGTGTTCGCCTGCGGCCTGATCGCCGCGCTGGTGTCCTTCAGCCCCGACCTGCAGAAGCATTTCGCGACGGAGCCGCCGCCACAGCAGCAACGGCGCGAGATCACGCTGGGCAAGGAGCTCACGACCGTGCCCGAGTCGATCCAGCGCGAAGCCGAAGCAGGAAGCGGCTATGAAGCGCTCGGTCAGGTGTACCGCGACCCAAAAACAGGGAAGCTGCTGCTTATCGGCGGTTGAACCCCGCCCGGACAAGAACCGGGCGGCACCCGAACGCCCCGGCCTGCGTATTACATATTCGCTATTGCGACGCGCCCGCGGTACTCTTGAATGGGAGGCTGGGCCCTTACGGATATAACGGAAGCGACGACCTGACGTGAAAAAAACAGACTCCGCACAAAAGCGTTCGATGACTGTGGACACGCTGTTCCCGGTCGTCGGTATCGGCTGCTCTGCAGGCGGGCTTGAGGCGCTTGAAGAGCTCCTCGCCCACGTGCCGGAGTCGAGCGGCATGGCGTTCGTCATCGTGCAACACCTCGATCCGGTCCATACAAGCGCCTTGCCCGAACTGCTGCAACGCGTCACGTCGATGACGGTCGTCGAAGCGGTCGATGGTGTCGTGGTCAGGCCTGACCACGTGTACGTCATCCGGCCCAACTACGACCTGTCGATACTCCACGGCAAGCTCCATCTGCTTGAGCAGATGACCCCGCGCGGACTGCGGCTTCCGATCGACTTCTTCCTGAGAACTCTCGCCGAAGACCTCAAGGAACGTGCCATCGGCGTCATTCTCTCGGGCATGGGCTCAGACGGCGTATTCGGGCTGCGTTCCATCAAGGACAGGGGTGGGCTCACACTGGTCCAGGAACCCAGTACAGCTCAGTCCGACAGCATGCCGCGCAGTGCGATCCAGGCAGGCGTCGCCGATGTCATTGCACCGGCCAAGGCGATACCGGCGCGGATCATGGAATTCCTCCGCCACCCTTTGCGCGGCGCGAACAAGGATTCAAAACCGCCCCTCTCATTGCTCAATACACTCGACAAGATCGTGGTGCTGCTGCGCGACCGTTGTCGAACGGATTTCTCCCTGTACAAGCCCAACACGCTGCAGCGGCGCATCGAACGGCGCATGGTGGTGCATCAGATCGTCAATCCGGAAGACTACGTTCGCCTTCTTCGCGCCAACCCCCACGAACTTGATCTGCTGTTCAAAGAGCTCCTGATCGGTGTCACAAATTTTTTTCGCGACCCGGAGGCGTGGGACTGCCTGCGCAACGAAGGGATTCCATCCCTGTTGGCCGAGCGTCCGTCCGGCGGGAGTTTGCGGGCCTGGGTCACTGCCTGCTCCACGGGCGAAGAGGCTTATTCTCTGGCCATGACGTTTATCGAAGCGATCGAGCAGATCAAACCTTCGCACCGCTTTTCCCTGCAGATCTACGCGACGGATCTTGACCCTGATGCCATCGAGCGTGCGCGCAAAGGCGTTTTTCCCGCCAACATCGCTGCGGACGTCTCCTCATCGCGGCTGACGCGCTTTTTCACTGCCGAGGACGGCGGCTATCGCATCAGCAGGCAAGTGCGAGAGATGGTGGTATTTGCAACCCACGACATCATTTCCGACCCCCCCTTTACCAAGCTCGATATTCTGTGTTGCCGCAATCTGCTGATCTACTTCGGTGCGGAGCTCCAGAAACGGCTGCTGCAGACCTTCCATTACAGTCTCAACTCCGGCGGTCTGCTGCTGCTTGGCAACGCCGAGACGATTGGCAACCACGACCACCTCTTCAAACAGCTCAACAGCAAGCTAAGGCTGTTTCGCCGGCTCGATGAGTCCCGATCGCCGGGCGTGCTGAACTTTCCGACCTACGTGGCACCATCAAACACCTTAATAAACGAACCGCTCATGGACTCCGGCACAGACGACATCGGCCAACTTACCGACCAGCTCATTCAACAGACCTTTGCGCCTGCGGCCGTACTGGTGAGCAGCAGTGGCGACATCATCTACATCAGCGGCCGTACCGGGAAATATCTTGAACCGCCTGCTGGCAAGACCAATATCAACATCCATGCGATGGCGCGGGATGGTTTGCGCGAAGCATTGACCGGAGTCATCCTGCGGGCCCTGAAGGACCCACAGCCCATCGTGCTGAAGGGCCTGAAGGTCGGCACCAACGGAGGGGCCCAAACCGTAGACGTGACGGTTCAGGCCATCCAGAAACCGGTGCAACTCCGTGGGCGCGTGATCATCGTTTTTCAGGACGTGCCGACGGCCCCTGTGCGACGGCGGCAAGGCAAGGCCATCGAGGCCAAAGCGGACGACGCCGTGCATCAGGAGTTGCAGCAAACCCGTGAGGCACTTCAGCTCACACAGGAGGAAATGCAGACGACGGTTGAAGAACTCAAGTCGAGCAACGAGGAGCTGCAATCCACCAACGAAGAGCTGACCACTTCCAAGGAGGAGTTGCAATCGCTCAACGAGGAGTTGCAGACGGTCAATGCCGAACTCCAGTCCAAGGTCGAAGACCTGACCTGGATCCGCAACGACATGACCAATCTGCTCAACAGCACCGAAATCGCCACCATCTTTCTCGACAATGACATGTTGCTGCGCCGCTTCAGCAGCCATGCCACCAAGATCTTCAAACTGATTTCGGGTGATGTCGGGCGTCCGCTTTCCCACATCGTCACCGACCTCGACTATCCCGGACTGCGCGACGATGCGATGGAAGTCCTGAGAACGCTGATGTTCTGCGAAAAGGAAATCGAAACGCACGATGGACGCTGGTATCGCGCGCGCATCATGCCTTATCGGACACAGGACAATGTGATCAACGGCGTCGTGATCACCTTCATCGACATCAGCGAAACCAAGAAACTCGAAGCCTCGCTGAGGGAGCGCGGGAACCCATGAGCCAAAAGGATGAAGCCAAGGAACTGCGTCAGGCAGCGGAAGCACGCCTGAAGGCCAAAAACGACATGGCCCGGCTGGACCATGCCGATCAGGCGCGCCTGGTCCATGAGCTTCAAGTCCATCAGGTCGAACTGGAAATTCAGAATGCCGAGTTGCGCGAGGCCCGCGATGACCTCGAGATTGCGCTCACCCAGTACACCGAGCTCTATGACTTTGCGCCTGTCGGCTACTTCACCCTTGATCGACTCGGGCACATTCTCAAGCTCAATGTCGCAGCCCAACGCCTGCTGGGTGGCGACAGCGCCAGCCTTTCCGGCAAGACACTGCACCAGTTTGTCGCAACAGAAGACCAGCGCAAGTTTGCGTTGCTGCTGCAGCGCGCCTTGAGCCCGGCAGCACGCAGCAGCGCTGATCTGACGCTGATTACGGGCGACGCTCCCCCTCGGCGCGTTTATGTTCAGTCCGATGTGGCGAACAACCCGCGGGACGAGACCTTCCGTCTTGCTGCAATGGACGTCACCGAACGGAAGCTGGCGGAAGATGCCCGGCGTCTGAGCGAATCGAAATTCAACGCGCTCTACTCCGCCATGTCCGAAGGCATGGCCTTGCACGAAATGGTGCTTGATCTCCACGGCAACCCCATCGACTACATCCTCCTGGAGGTTAATCCCGCGTACGAGTCCATCCTTGGCCTCGATCGTGCGACGGTCATCGGCTGCAGGGGAAGCCAGGTCTACGGCCTTACACCACCGCCTCACCTGGAGCAGTTCGCTGCGGTGGCCTCAACCGGTCACCCCATCCTGTTTGAAACGCTTGAAGACCCGGCCGGGAGAGTCTTTTCCATCTCCGCGTTCTCCCCCGCCCCGAACCAGTTTGCAACGGTTTTCGTAGACATCACCGCGCAACGCGCGCTGAAAAGGCAACTCGAGCGAATCGCCCACTTCGACTCGCTGACCGGTCTGCCAAACCGGGTATTGCTTGCCGACCGGCTGCGGCAGGCGATGTATCTGGCACTGAGGCACGGAAAGTGTCTTGCCGTGGCCTTTATCGACCTCGATGGATTCAAGGCAGTCAATGACCAGTACGGCCACGACGTCGGAGACGATCTGCTCGCACGCTTGGCTGTGAGGATGAAGCATGCCCTCCGTGAGGGCGACACGCTCGCAAGGCTGGGCGGTGACGAGTTCATCGCCGTCATGGGTGATCTGGCGAATGTCGAAGCCAGCACACCGATGCTGGAACGCCTGCTCGACGCCGCGGCGGAGCCGTTTCAGGCGAATGGTGTCGCAGCAAAGGTCTCCGCCAGCATCGGGGTCAGTTTTTTTCCTCAGATCGATGACATCGATGCCGACCAACTCCTGCGCCAGGCCGATCAGGCCATGTACCAGGCAAAGCTGGCCGGAAAGGGTCGATATCAGCTGTTCGATGCAAGGCAGGACAGGAGCGCCCGCGACTACCACGATCAGATCGCGCAGATCCGCCTCGGACTGGAGCGGAATGAGTTCCTGCTGTTCTATCAGCCCAAGGTCAACATGCGCACCGGCAAGGTCATCGGCCTTGAAGCGCTGATCCGCTGGCAGCACCCGATACGCGGATTGCTGTCGCCAGCTGTTTTTCTGCCACTCATCGAGGATCATCCCCTGACAGTAGACATGGGAGAGTGGGTCATCAACAGCGCACTCATCCAGATCGAAACCTGGCTTGCACAGGGTCTGAACATTCCGGTCAGCGTCAACATCGGTGCGCTGCAGCTGCAGCAGCCCAACTTTATCGAACGGCTGCGCAACACACTTGCGGCGCACCCGGATGTAAAGCCGGGCAGCCTCGAACTCGAGGTACTGGAGACAAGCGCGTTGCAGGATGTTTCCAAGACATCGAGGGTCATTTCGACCTGCAGTGAAATGGGCGTCCGGTTCGCACTGGACGACTTCGGCACCGGCTATTCGTCGCTCACCTACCTGATGAAGCTTCCCGCCGAGATCCTGAAGATCGACCAGAGCTTTGTGCACGACCTGCTCATGGACCCCGAAGCGCTGGCGATCCTCGAAGGCGTGATCGGGCTGGCGACTGCGTTTCAACGCCAGTCCATCGCTGAAGGCCTCGACTCGGTGGAGACCGGCATCATGCTGATGCGTCTTGGCTGCGAACAGGCTCAAGGCTACGTGATCTCCCCGCCCATGCCGGCAGACAGGGTTCCTGCCTGGGTGGCTGGATGGCAACCCGACCCGCGCTGGGCGGCCACCCGTGTGATCAGGCCCGACCAGCTCCCGCTCCTTCACGCCGAGGTCGAACACAGGGCCTGGCTTGCCACAATCAAGGCCGCCCTGGACGGTCCGCACGCAGTGCCTCTCAGAATGTGCGTGCATCCGTGCCGCTTTGAAGCCTGGCTGGCGACCGAGCGTGGCGCTCATCTATTATTGAAATGCGGCAAGCACGAACTCCACGACATGCACCGGGCGCTCCATGATCAGGCCGAGGCGCTCGTGCTCCGGCATGAGCAGGGCGAGAGCGCCGAAGGGCTTGAGCCTGAACTCGGCGCGTTTCTGCAACTGAAACACGAATTCCTGTCCTGTCTCGAAGCACTGATCTCGTCTGATGTCGTCCCGCCCGCCAGACGATAAACTGGCCGCTCGCGGTAAGCCCGCGCGTCGATCTGCGGCACACAGCATTCAGGAGACTGACCAATGCAACCCAGAATCAGCATGATCACGCTCGGCGTGCGCGATATCGCGGCATCCGTCGAATTCTACGAGAAGGGCCTCGGCTTTCCCCGGCTGGAGTCCCCGCCCTCGGTTGCATTCTTCAAGCTGAACGGCACCTGGCTCGGCCTGTACGGACGCGAGGCGCTGGCCGAAGACGCGCAGGTGCCGGCCGACGGCAGCGGATTCAGCGGCTTTGCGCTGGCGCACAACGTGAGCTCCGAGAAGGAAGTCGATGGGGTAGTCGCCCGGGCCGTGAAGGCCGGAGCAACCCTGACCAAGAAGCCTCAGAAGGTGTTCTGGGGCGGGTACAGCGGCTACTTCAAGGATCCGGACGGCCATCTGTGGGAAGTCGCGCACAATCCCTTCATGTGGGTCGGCCCCACGGACAAACCGGCATGACGAAGACCGCTCTCCGCTCTCTGCCATTGATGGCCCGAACCCTTGCCGCTGCAGGCCTGCTGTGTTGCCTCGGCACCCCGCTGTCGGCCATGGCAGCAGATACCCAGCAGTTTCCGGACGTGCTCGCAGCAAAGGTTCGAGCGCTCACTGCGGACCGCTTCGACTTCGACGTCACGATCTCGTCGCCCTACGACTCCCCGCAGCGCTACGCCGACGGCTTCCGGGTCACGGGCGCAGATGGCACCGTCTATGGCGAGCGCAAGCTGTTTCACGACCACGCATCCGAGCAGCCCTTCACCCGCGACCTCTACGGTGTCGTGATTCCATCCGCGCTGCGTTCTGTCCGCATTCAGGCAAGAGACCAGCGCTACGGCTATGGTGGCAAGACCTTGGAAGTCGTTTTACCCGGACGCGACGGGAACTAGCCCCTCCGCCCGCGCCGTCCCGCACCATCGATGATTTCCGCATGAACATTCGACGATTTCGCGCTGGCGACCTGCCACACGTCATCGCGCTCTTCAGCGCATCCGTGCATGGCCTCGCGGGCGCCCACTACGACGCGCGCCAGCGCGCAGCCTGGGCGCCTGCCGAACCCGATCAGAAGCGGTGGCAAGCGCGCCTGGAGGGACAGCAGACGCTGGTCGCCGAAGATGAGGGCGTGCTGACCGGCTTCATCTCCTGGGCACCAAACGGACATATCGACCTGCTGTTCACCGCCCCGCAGCATGCACGCAAGGGCATTGCCTCCGCACTGTGCGCGCAGGTGGAGGCTGCGCTGTCGGCCACCGGCATCAACACCGCCTTTACCGAGGCAAGCCTCGTCGCCCGCCCCTTTTTCGAGCATCGGGGTTTCGTCGTGACCGAGGCGCAGGACCTTGATCGCAACGGCGTGCGCTTCCGCCGTTACGCAATGCAGAAGACGCTCACCGCCCGCCTGCCACCGGAGAGGCCACCGCTGCCCGAAGCCTGATACGGCAGAATGCTTCGGCCACCATCCGGAAAAAAGCATCGCGCTCCGGGAACGTTCCGGGAACGCTTCCGGTCGCAAGTCCATCTGAATATGACTGCTGGGGACGCAGAAAGCCTTACTGCTGCAACACGGCAGACTTGCGCTCATCCGTGGCACGAAGGACACACAGCATCACCACGCAGTCGTCCTCAAGGATGAACTCGACAAACAATGCGCGCCGCGCTCAGGGCTCTCCCGCGCAGCGCGCGGACCCGACGCGCCGATACGGACGAACACACGCATGCAGAAATGGCTCTTCCTTGCTGTCGCCATTGTCAGCGAAGTCATCGCGACATCGGCGCTGAAGTCCTCGGACGGTTTTTCCCGGCTGTGGCCCTCGCTTCTCGTGGTCACCGGCTATGCCTCGGCATTCTATTTTCTGTCGCTGACGCTGAAGTTCATTCCGGTCGCGGTCGCCTACGCCATCTGGTCGGGCGCAGGCGTTGCCCTGATCGCGCTGATCTCCTGGCTGGTCTTCGGCGAGACGCTCGACACCCCCGCAATCATCGGGCTGCTTCTGATCATTGCAGGCGTGACCGTTCTCAACGTGTTCTCCAGGACGGTTTCGCACTGAAAGGTTTTCTGTCTTCACGCGACCAATCCCCGGGACGTGCCCGCTTCACTACAACGAGGCACCCGAACCTCCCGACTTTTTCACCCCTGCCGGAGTTAGACATGAAGTTTTCCCGACTGCTTTTCGCTTTCACCCTCGCATCCACCGTCACTGCAGCAAGCGCTGCCGACGGCCTGATCGCGCTCAAGAGCCCGCACAGCGCCAAGGAGACCATGAACCGGTTTGAGGAACAGGTTAAGGCCAAGGGACTGAACGTCTTTGCCCGGATCGATCACGCCGCTGGCGCGGCAAAGATCGGCAAGACGCTGCGCCCCACCGAGGTTCTGATCTTCGGCAATCCTCAAGGCGGCACGCCCTTCATGGAATGCGCACAGACCGTCGGCATCGACCTGCCGCTCAAGGCCCTGGTGTGGGAGGACGCTTCGGCCCAGGTCTGGCTCGGCTACAACGATCCGGCCTACCTTGCGAAGCGCAGCGATGTGGCCGACTGCGCAGTCGTCCCGAACCTGCAGAAAGCACTCGCCGGCCTTGCGGGCGCTGCGACCGCCCCCTGATCGACGCGGGGCAGCACCACGCCTGCCCCGGCTGACGAACATGCCTCGGACGACGCTACACTTGCAGGCATGAAAATCATCTATCGCGCCGGCGACATCGTCGAGGCACACATCGTCGCCGGCATGCTTCGCGCCAATGGCATCGAGGCCCACGTGGGCGGACACTACCTGCAGGGCGGCGTCGGCGACCTGTCGCCCATGGGTTTCGCCACGGTCATGGTTGACGAGCAGGATGTCGACGCGGCACTGACGCTGGTACGCGAATACGACGAGGCCGAACCTGCTGACGACGCCTAGGCGCCGCGCGGGCCATGTTTGCCCTGGCCCGCCTTCCGACCACCGTAATTCCGACCACCGTAAGAATCCGACGCTCCGCACGACGAAGTCTCATCGTCACAGGAGAATGGATCATGCGACCTTGCTCACAGGGGCTCATCGGCACGGCCGCGGTGCTCGCGCTGATTGGCCAGCCAGCCGCCGCGGACCACTCAGGGCAGGACCACGCCACCTCGGGCCGCGCTCCGCATAGCTGCAGCGCTCAGAGCTCGGCAACGGTGGCGCCACTGGTCGAGCTCTACACCTCGGAGGGCTGCAGTTCGTGCCCGCCCGCCGATCGCTGGCTGTCGCGCCTCAGGGACGATCCGGCGGTCGTCGCGCTCGCCTTTCATGTGGACTACTGGGACAAGCTGGGCTGGAAGGACCGCTTCGCCAGCCCGGCCTACTCGCTGCGCCAGGCACGGCAGCAAGCAGTAAACGGCGCACGCTTCAGCTATACGCCCCAGGTGGTGCTGAACGGACAGGATTACCCGCGCTGGCACGCCACGCCGCACCCGACTTCGGCAATAGCACGCACGACGGCCAGCCTTGCGCTGAGCCTGCCGCACAACGGTGACGAGGTCACGGCCACCATCGTTCCGGCCGCTGGCGCACCCGCACGACTCGCCGCCTACTGGGCGGTCACCGAGGACGGGCATTTCACCGCCGTCCGGGCCGGAGAGAACCGTGGTGAAGGCCTCCGACACGATGCGGTAGTACGTGAGTATGTGCAGGTTCCCGAATGGGACGCGCAAAATGGTGCTGCCCGGACGCTCAGGTTCACGCCGACGCGGGCCGAAAGCGCAGATCATCCCCGCCACATCAACCTGGTCGTCATCGACGCCGTCACCGGCAAGCCGCTGCAGGCACTCAGACTGGATTGCTGATCGTCGCGCACCGGGTGGTGCCATCCGGCGCAGGTGGCGACACGGGTCGCCGAGTCTGCCTGCGACCTCAGCCCTGGCCCCGCCCCCCACACGCCCGACTCACGGTCGGCGGGAAGCGGCACGGTTACAGAGCAGTGGCAGCGATCACTTCAGATTCGCGTGCTCTTCCAGATAATGCTTGAGCACCAGCTTGAGCTTGGCCGCATGCTTGTAGTCACCCTTGCTGCGTGCCTCAGCGATGTCGTCTGCGATCATCTTCTTGATCCGCTTTTCGCCGCTTGAGGTGTGCACCAGATAGCTGCCGAGTTCGACCGCGATCATCTCGGGCACATGCTCATGCTCCGCGATCGCGAGGATCTCTTCTTCGGTCAGATCAGACAGCTCGATACAGTCCTGTATGGTCAGCATGTTGTCTCCTCTTAAGATTTATTTGTAGCACGCTTCGCTTTACTATTAGGCACCGCATGGGGCTTCAGGGCATTGATCTGTCGCAAGTACTTGCCGATGGCAGGAAAGCCTGACGCATCGTTCGACAAGGAAGACGCCCGCACCCGCTGTCAGACTGAGGACTTGAGGAAGCCCAGGTGAAGACAATCGGACTGATCGGCGGCATGAGCTGGGAATCCACCATGCCCTATTACCGGATCATCAACGAAACGGTTCGCGACCGCCTCGGGGGGCTGCATTCGGCCAGAATCGTGCTCATTTCGGTCGACTTCCACGAGATCGAACGCCTGCAGAGCAACGGACAGTGGGATGAAGCCGGCGACCTGATGGCAGATGCGGCGCGCTCGCTGGAACTTGCCGGCGCGGATTTCATCGTGCTGTGCACGAATACCATGCACAAGGTGGCGCATGCGATTCAGTCGGCCGTTGCGATTCCGATGCTGCATATCGCCGACCCGACCGCTGCAGCGATCAAGCGCGCGGGTTTTTCCAGGGTCGGGCTGCTGGGCACGCGCTTCACCATGGAACAGGATTTCTACCGGCACCGCCTCGAAGAGCAGCACGGCATCGAGGTTCTGGTGCCGAACGACGCCGACCGCGCCGACGTTCACCGCATCATCTACGACGAACTCTGCCTCGGCACCGTATTGCCTGCTTCGCGCACCCTCTACTGCGACATCATCACACGCCTGGTCGACCGCGGTGCAGAGGCGATCATCCTGGGATGCACCGAGATCTCCCTGCTGATCCGCGCCTCCGACGTGAAGATTCCGCTGTTCGACACCACCGCGATCCACGCCTGTCATGCTGCGGAACTCGCCCTGGGCGACGACTGATGCCCTGCGCAACGCGCGCGATCATCATGCGGGTAGATGCAGCAAGCCGGCGGACGAGTACGCGCCGAAGGCGGCGAGCACCAGCGCTGACACGCGATTGATCCAGCGCAATCCGCCGCCGCCCATGCGGCGCGCAAGCGTCGTTGCCAGCCCCGCCAGCAAGCACCACCACAGCGCCGATCCGATGAATACACCAAGCACCAGAACCATTCCCTGCACCGTATCGCCTTGTGGAAGCCCGAGTCCGGCAAAGATGGCGGCAAACGACAGGATCGTCATTGGGTTCGACAAGGTCAGCAGCATCGTCGTCAGGTAGCCACGCCACAACCCGCCACCCTCCGCCTCGGCAGCCTGCCGCGCCGGCACACTGCGCCATGTCTGCCACGCAAGCCAGAACAGGAACAGCCCCCCGAGCAGGCGCAGCCAGACCGCATGTCCGAGCAGAACTGCGCAGACGGCTGCGAGCCCGAACGCGCCCAGCAGTCCGTAGCACGCATCGGCCGTAGCGGCGCCAAGCCCGCTGCTGAATGCGGCCCAGAACCCCTTCTCCAGCCCGCGCCGCAGGCACAACAGACCAATCGGCCCGACTGGCGCGGCGATGGAGAATCCGAGCACCAATCCCTTGATCAACATGGCATCATTCCGCGCAATTCGATGCCATATTCTGTGCGCCACCGCCGCCGCCCGCCCATGAGGGATCGACGGTATCGCACCGCTTTTGCCTCAGAATCGAAGGATCTTCAGGATACGTAGGCCGCCAATGTCCGATCACCCCAGACTCGACCGCCTCAACCGCCGCCTGCTTGCCGAGCTGCAGCAGAACGCCCGCCTTCCGCTGGCCGAACTCGGGCGACGCGTCGGGCTCTCATCGCCCGCGGTGGCCGAGCGCATCCGGCGTCTCGAGGAACAGGGCGTGATCCGTGGCTATCGTGCGGAAGTGGACGCACACAGCATCGGCTACCCCGTCACCGCCTTCGTCGAGCTTCATATCGCGCCGGAGTCCTACACCCGTGTCGAGGCCCTGCTCGGCACCTTGCCCGCCATACGCGAAGCGCACCATGTCACCGGCCGTGCGGCCTTCATGCTCAAGGTGGTGGCGCAGTCGCTGTCCGAACTCGAAGCACTGATTGCGACTTTTGCACCTTACGGCAGCAGCGAAACGGCAGTGGTGCTATCCACCCGACTCGCTCCCAGAGCATTACCGATTGATGGGGCAAACTAGTACGGCGTTACCCGATACGCCATTCGCTCGGCGGTAGAAAACGCACCGCCACCGTGCGCAAAGCGGCCAATCCGCCCCGCCTGGCACGCATCCGGTGCGCGCTGCACCGCATTCTTCGCGTAAACCCGTCCTTTTTACTTGGCATGAAACTCGCTATGCTGAAACTGACCATCTGGTCAGGTTTTTGCAAACCGGTTACAGGAAGGAGCGTGCCATGACGTCTCACATTATGCTGACCTCGCATCCTCGCACCCGCTCGGGCCTTTACCACGCGGTCAAATGGGGCGCCCCCTCGGCCCGCGACCGCGGCCCCTTCGTCGCCAGCCTGAGTGATCCGGCCCAGCGTAACGTGATCGGCACGCACTCCGGGGCGTACTCGCTGTACCGCGCACTCGCGGTGGCAGCAGGCAACCTGCAGAGCACGCACCGGCCTGACCTCTCCAACACCACGCCGGCCGCCGAGATCGGGCCGCATCCGCAGTGGTGCGACCCGAAGAAGATCGTTTCCTTCGACCCGTGGGGCCACCGCGTCGCCGAAGAGTTCGGTCATCTGCTCGCCGCCGGCATCGACATCCGCCCGACCATCGCGGTCACCAAGGCGCACATCAACATGCCCGAGCTTGCCGCAGCCATCGCGGCCGGGCGGCTCAAGCCCGACGGTGACATCCTCGCCGCCAATGGCGACGTCAAGGTCACCAAGGCCGCCATCGATCCGGTGTGGTATCTGCCCGGCATCGCCGAGCGCTTCGGTATCGGCGAGCGCGAGCTGCGCCGTACGCTGTTCGAGCAGACCGCAGGCATGTTCCCTGAACTCATCACCCGGCCCGACCTCAAGGTGTTTCTGCCGCCCATCGGCGGCATGACGCTGTACATGTTCGGCGACGTCGAAAAGCTGGGGCAGCCCGAAACAAAAGTGGCCTGCCGGGTGCACGACGAATGCAACGGCTCGGATGTGTTCGGTTCCGACATCTGCACCTGCCGCCCCTATCTCGCGCACGGCATCGAGATCTGCATCGAGATGGCCCAGCAAGGCGGTGTCGGCCTCGTTGTGTACAACCGCAAGGAAGGCCGCGCGCTGGGCGAAGTCACCAAGTTTCTGGTGTACAACGCACGCAAACGCCAGAAAGGCGGCGACCGGGCCGAGACCTATTTTGCCCGCACCGAATGTGTGGCCGGCGTGCAGGACATGCGCTTCCAGGAGCTGATGCCCGACGTCTTCCACTGGCTCGGCATCAGCCGCATCGACCGCTGGGCGTCGATGAGCGACATGAAGCGCAACGCGCTGGTGTCCGCAGGCATCGACATCGTCGAGCAGGTTGCGATTCCCGACGAACTGATCCCCGCAGATGCACGGGTCGAGATGGACGCCAAGATGGCCGCAGGCTATTACTCCCCGACCGGCGCACCGCAAGCCGATGAACTGACGCGCGCCAAGGGCCGGGGACTGAACGAATGAGCGTTGCCACGCCTATCCATGACGGCTGGTACACACCCGTCGCGGCCGACCATCCCGCTACGCCCCTGCTGACGGCAAGCGCCGTTCGCAAGCGCTGCGCAGCCGTCATGGCAGCCGTCGAACGTGGCCGGTCGCCCTTCTTCCAGTGGAACGCCGACGCCCTGCCGGTCGCCGCGGCCTACGTGGCCGAAACCATCCGGCGCGACTACCCCGATCTCGATGTGCCCTATCACAGCCGCTGGCGTCATTTCGAGGTGGGTGGCGTCGACCGCTGGCAAGCGCTGTGCAGCACGCTGCCCTACGCCGACGCGCTGGAACTCGCGCGCGTCGCCATCGACCTGGTGATCCCCAGCGTGCTGCTCGACGCCGGCGCCGGCCCGGACTGGCGCTATCACGACGCCGCCAATGGACAGACGCACGCACGCTCGGAAGGTCTGGCGGTTGCGAGCGTCGCACTGTTTGCGAGCGGTGCGCTCTCGGATGACCCCGCCCGGCCCCTGCGCACCGACGCGAAGGCACTCTCGGCCCTGAGCGCGGCGCAGCTTGCCTCGGTATTCCAGGTCGACGCGGACAACCCCCTGGTCGGACTCGACGGACGGGCGGGCCTGCTGCGCCGCATGGGCGAGGTGATCGCCGGTACGCCCGCAGTGTTCGGCACCCCGGCCAGACTCGGCAACCTCGTCGATTACCTGCTGGCGCATGCCGACGGCGGCGTGATCGAGGCGGAGTTCATCCTCACCACCCTGCTCAAGGCGCTCGGCCCGGTGTGGCCCGGGCGGATCAGCCTGCAGGGCGTGTCGCTCGGCGACTGCTGGCACCATCCCGCGCTCGAGGACGCGCTGCTGCCCTTCCACAAGCTCACACAGTGGCTCACCTATTCGCTGCTCGAACCGCTCGCGGCCGCCGGCCTCGAAGTGCGCGGCATCGACAGGCTCACCGGCCTGCCTGAGTACCGCAACGGCGGCCTGCTGCTCGACCTCGGCGTCATCCGTCCGCTCGACCCCGCGTTCCACACCACGCCGTGGCGGGTGGACTCGCCGCCCATCGTCGAGTGGCGCGCGCTGACCGTCATCGCGCTCGACCGTCTGGCCGTAGCCGTGCGCGCCGAACTCGGGCTCGACGCTGCAGATTTTCCGCTGCCCAAGGTCCTGCAGGGCGGCACCTGGTCGGCCGGCCGGCGGATTGCCGCGCAGTTGCGCCCCGGCGGCCCGCCTCCGCTGATCATCATCAGCGACGGCACCGTTTTCTAAACCGGCAGCAGAGCAGACGGAGCGCCCCATGCACCCCAATGTCACCGAAATCGATCATCCGCTGATGAAACACAAGCTGACGATCCTGCGCAACGCCGAAACCACGACCGACAACTTCCGTCGTGTAGTGCGCGAGATCGCCGCCATGATGGCCTACGAGGTGACGCGCGACCTCGCCACCGAAATGGTCCCCATCACCACGCCGGTGGCGGATTGCGAAGCGCCCGTCATCAGCGGCAAGAAGCTGTGCCTGATCGCGATCATGCGTGCGGGCAACGGCATGATCGACGGCATGGTCGAACTGCTGCCGGGCGCGCGGGTCGGTCATATCGGCCTCTACCGTGACCCGGAAACGCTGGAAGCGGTGGAGTACTACTACAAGGTGCCGTCCGACATCGACGAGCGCCAGGTGATCGTCGTCGACCCGATGCTGGCGACTGGCAACTCCGCCAGCGCCGCCCTGTCGCGGCTCAAGGAGGACGGTGTCAGCAGCATCAAGTTCGTGTGCCTGCTGGCCGCACCCGAAGGTCTGGAAACAATGGCACGCGAACATCCCGACGTGCCCATCCTGACCGCCTCGATCGACAGCCATCTGAACGAGCACGGCTACATCGTGCCCGGCCTCGGCGATGCGGGCGACCGCCTGTTCGGAACCCGATGAGAGCGCAGACGGCGACGACTGCTGATGACACGGGGCGGCTGAAAGGCCGCATCCGTCGACGCCAGGAAGGCGCGATGCTGAAGGCCGCCGAGAAGGTCTTTGCGCGCGCCGGCTTCCAGGGCGCAACCATGGCCGAAATCGCCGATCTCGCAGGCGTGCCCAAGGCGACGCTGCACTACTACTTCGGCTCCAAGGAAGAACTCTACCGGGCAGTGCTCGACAACATTCTCACCCTGTGGCTCGCCGAAACCGAAAGCATCACCGCCGACGCCGATCCGGCGACCGCTTTGACCACCTACGTGCGCGCCAAGATGCGCCTGAGCGCGCGCCGTCCAGACGCCTCGCGCGTGTTCGCCAACGAGATCGTGCACGGCGCGACCCATATCGGCGAATATCTGCGCACCGAACTGCGCAAGACGGTGGAAGCGCGCGCGGCGGTCATTGACCAGTGGGCAGCCGAAGGGCGGATTCTGCCGGTGGATGCCACCCATCTGTTCTTCACCATCTGGGCTGCCACGCAGACCTATGCCGACTTCGAGAGCCAGGTCTGCGCCGTCATCGGCAAGTCCCGGCTGTCGGCGTCCGATCATGAACGCGCATGTGCGCATGTGCTGACCGTCGTGCTGCGCACCTGCGGTCTGCCCTGCGCAGCCGATCAGCTCCGCCCGGTTCCACCACCTCCCGCAAACACAACCCACTGAAAGGAAGTCAAGATGACCAATCGTATTCGCCGAACCCTGATTACATCGAGCCTCGCGCTGGCTGCCGCCGCGATGCTGCCGCTGTCGGCGATTGCCGCAGACAAGATCAAGGTTGCAGCGATCTACACCGTGCCCGTCGAGCAACAATGGGTGTCGCGCATCCACAAGGCGCTCAATGCGGCACAGAGCCGTGGCGAGATCGAATACGTGTTCTCCGAGAACGTCACCAACGCCGACTACGAGCGAGTGATGCGCCAGTACGCCGAACAGGGCAAGGGCCTGATCGTGGGCGAGGCGTTTGCGGTTGAGTCCGCCGCGCGCAAGGTGGCACGCGACTATCCGAAGACGGCCTTCCTGCTCGGCTCCTCGGGCAAGCCGCAGGCACCGAACTTTTCGGTGTTCGACAACTACATCCAGGAACCGGCCTACCTCACCGGCATGATCGCCGCTGGCATGAGCAAGAGCGGCCAGATCGGCATGGTGGGCGGCTATCCGATCCCCGAGGTCAATCGCCTGATGCATGCCTTCATGGATGGCGCGCGCGAGATCAACCCCAAGGTGAAGTTCACCGTCAGCTTCATCGGCTCGTGGTTCGACCCCCCGAAGGCGAAGGAAGCCGCGTTTGCGATGATCGACAAGGGTGCGGACGTGATGTACGCCGAGCGCTTCGGTGTGTCCGACGCCGCCAAGGAGCGCGGCGTGCTGGCCATCGGCAACGTCATCGACACCCAGCCGCAGTACCCGGATACCGTGGTCGCCTCGGCACTGTGGAACATGGAGCCGACCATCGACACCGCACTCAAGATGGTCAAGGCCGGCACCTTCAAGGCCGAGGACTATGGCAAGTATTCGACGATGAAATTCGGCGGCAGCGAGATGGCCAAGCTGGGCACCTTCGAATCCAAGGTACCGGCTGAACTTACCGCCAAGGTCAAGGCCAAGGAAAAAGCCATTCTTGACGGCAGCTTCACGGTCAAGGTAAATGACGCCGAGCCAAAATCCAACTAAGTGACTTGAGTATTCCGCACCATGAATGAAAGCCTGCCTGCCCTGCGCCTGGCAAACATCACCAAGCGCTTCGGCAAGCTGGTGGCCAACGACGACATCTCGCTCGACCTCGGTACGGGCGAGGTGCTCGCCCTGCTCGGAGAGAACGGTGCCGGCAAGAGCACCCTTGTCAGCATCCTGTTCGGGCACTACGTCGCCGACGAAGGCAGCATCGAGATCTTCGGCCAGCCACTGCCGCCGGGCAACCCCAAGGCCTCGCTCGCGGCCGGCGTGGGCATGGTGCATCAGCACTTCGCCCTTGCCGACAACCTCAGCGTGCTCGACAACGTGCTGCTCGGCACCGAGCCAATGTGGCTGCCTTTTTCGCGCAGGCGTGCCGCACGCGCCAGACTGATCGCCACCGCCGAACGCTTCGGCCTCGGCGTCGATCCCGATGCGCGCGTGGCGGCACTGTCCGTCGGCGAGCGCCAGCGGGTCGAGATCCTGAAAGCGCTGTATCGCGGCGCCCGTATCCTGATTCTCGACGAACCCACGGCGGTACTGACGCCGCAGGAAAGCGAATCGCTCTTCGCCACCCTCGCCACGCTGGTCTCGGAGGGGCTGTCGGTGATCTTCATCAGCCACAAGCTCGACGAAGTGCTGCGCGTTTCCGCGCGCGTGGCGGTGCTGCGTGGCGGCCGGCTGGTAAGTGTGCGCAACACCGAAGACACCACCAAGGCCGAACTTGCCGAGCTCATGGTCGGGCGCAGCGTGACCCTGCCCACCCGTGAGCCACGCCCGCACGGCGACATGGTGCTGAACCTGTCCGGCGTGCACGCGGCACAGGGAGGCAAGACCCTGCTCGACGACCTCAGCCTGGTCGTTCGCGCCGGCGAGATCGTCGGCATTGCCGGCGTCTCCGGCAACGGACAGCAGGCGCTGGCCGACCTGCTGTGCGGCACGCTCGCGGCAGATCGTGGTGAGGTAAGCGTCAGCGGACAGATCATGCGCGCCAACCCGCGCGACTGGGTCGCCCGCCGCGTGGCGCGCATCCCGGAGGACCGCCATACGGTCGGCGTGGTGGGCGACCTGCCGGTGTGGGAGAACGCGGTGTCCGAGCGCCTGCACCTGCCTGCCTTCTCGCGCGCTGGCATCGTGCGCGGCAAGACCGCCCGCGACTTCACCCGCAAGCTGGTCGAGCAGTTCGACGTGCGCCTGTCGGGCATCGAAGTGCCCTCGCGGGTGCTGTCGGGGGGCAACATGCAGAAACTCATTCTTGGCCGCGCCCTGTCGGTGGCGGGCGACGGTGTGACCCCGACGCTGATCGTCGCCAACCAGCCTACCTGGGGTCTGGATATCGGCGCGGTCGCCTATGTTCATCGCTGCCTGCTCGACGCCGCGGCGGCGGGGGCTGCGGTGCTGGTCATTTCCGAGGACCTTGATGAACTGTTCGCCATTGCCGACCGCATCGCGGTGATGTTCAAGGGCCGCCTCGGCCCCGCATTGCCCACCGAAGGCTGCAGCCGCGCGGCAATCGGTCTGGCCATGGCCGGAAGCGCCGCATCGAATACCGAAGGAGCCCCGCAGCATGCGGCTTGAATCACGCAGTGAATACTCACGGCGGGCCATGCTGCTCGCCCCGATTGTTGCCGTGCTCGTCACGCTGGGCGTATGCGCACTGCTCGTGGCCTGGGCCGGCGCCCCGGTCGGGCAGACCTATGCCCTGCTCTTCGACGGCGCTTTCGGCTCGCGCTTTGCCTTTGCCGAAACCCTGACCCGTGCCACCCCGCTGATTCTCACCGGACTCGCCGCCGCCGTTGCGTTTCGTGCGCGCCTGTTCAACATCGGCGCCGAGGGCCAGCTCTACCTCGGCGCACTCGCAGCGGTCGCGGTGGGCGGCATGCACGGTGGCAGCACCTTCGATCTCCCCTTGCCGCTGCTGTCCGCGCTGATGATCGCCGCCGGCGCGGCGGCCGGTGCGCTGTGGCTGCTGGGGCCGGCGTGGATGAAGCTGAAACTGGGCGTGGATGAAGTCGTGACCACGCTGCTGCTCAACTTCGTCGCCCTGCTGCTGGTATCGATGATGCTGGACGGGCCGATGAAGGATCCGCTTGCCATGGGCTGGCCGCAATCGGTGGCGCTCGACCCCGAACTCGAATTCAGCCGCCTGATCGAGCGCTCGCGGGTTCACACCGGATTGCTGATGGCCTTTGGCCTGGCAATCCTGATGTGGCTGATCGAACGCTTCACCACCTTCGGCTTTGCCCTGCGTGCGGTCGGCGCCAACAATCGCGCCGCCGCCTTTGCCGGTCTGCCGGTTGGACGCACCGTGCTGTTGTGCGCCCTGCTGTCGGGCGCCCTGGCCGGTCTGGCCGGTGTCGGCGAAGTCGCCGGGCGCGCGAGCTATGTCACCACCGACATGTCGCCCGGCTACGGCTACGCCGGCATCGTCATCGCCATGCTCGCCGGTCTGCAC
The DNA here is from genome assembly GCF_003111665.1 of Parazoarcus communis. Lineage (NCBI taxonomy): Bacteria > Pseudomonadati > Pseudomonadota > Betaproteobacteria > Rhodocyclales > Zoogloeaceae > Parazoarcus > Parazoarcus communis. The sequence goes on from NZ_CP022188.1 coordinate 4,009,700, forward strand.
CCGCTGGGCGTGCTGCTTGCGGCCCTCTTCGTCGCCGCCGTTCAGGTCGGTGCCGACAGCATGAGCCGGGTGGTGGGCGTGCCCAACTTCATCGCCGACGTGATCGTCGCCACCGCCCTGCTCACCATGCTGGTGGCCACCCTGCTCACCCGTTACCGCATCCGCTGGGGGCGCGCATGATGGATTTTCTGACGACCCTTTTCGACATGCTCGGCTCGGCCTCCTTCTGGGTCGCGACCCTGCGGGTGGCGACGCCGCTGATCCTCGGCACCCTCGGGGTACTGATCTGCGAGCGTGCCGGCGTCCTCAACCTCGGCATCGAAGGCATCATGGTGGCCGGCGCCTTCACCGGCTGGCTCGTGGTGTTCAACGGCGCCGACCTGTGGACCGGCGTGCTGGTCGCCGGCCTGGTCGGTGGTGTGTTCGGGCTGCTGCACGCGATACTCACCGTGTGGCTGACCGTGTCGCAGCACGTCGCCGGCCTCGGCGTCACCCTGCTCGCCACCAGCCTGTCGGCCTTCGCCTACCGCGTCAGCTTTCCGCAGGTCAGCACGCCGCCCACCATCGAGGCCTTCGCCCCGCTCGAAGGGCTGGCCGGCCTGCCGCTGATCGGGCCGGTGCTGGCGGGACAGACCGCGCTGACTCTGCTTGCCATCGCGCTGGTGCCTGCAATCGCCTACCTGCTCTACCGCACGCCAATGGGCCTGGCCTTGCGCATGGTCGGCGAGAACCCCGCCGCGGCCGAGGGCCAGGGCGTGGACGTGATCGCGGTGCGCACGGGCGCGGTCATCGCGGGCTCGATGCTGATGGGGCTCGCCGGTGCCTTCCTGACGCTGTCGGCGTTCAACGCCTTCTTCTTCAACATGATCAATGGTCGCGGCTGGATCTGCGTGGCGCTGGTGGTGTTCGCCTCGTGGCGGCCGGGCAAGGCCTTGCTCGGCGCGGTGCTGTTCGCCGCCTTCGACGCCGCACAGTTGCGTCTGCAGCAGGCTGGCGGTGCGCTGCCCTACCAGATCTATCTGATGCTGCCCTACCTGCTGTCCATCCTCGCCCTGATCGTGATGGCCCGCCGCGCCGCCTATCCGCAGGCGCTGATGAAGCCTTATCGCAAAGGTGAGCGCTGATCCGGCGCCAACCGACACCACTGCCAACCAGATACCGGGACTCCCATGCTCGACGTCATCATTCTCAACGCCTCGCTCCCCGATGGCCGCAGCCCGATCGATATCGGCATCCTCGACGGTCGCATCGTTGCGGTCGAACGCGCGCTGGTCGCCGACGCCCATGAAGTCATCGATGCCGCCGGGCAGCTCGTCAGCCCGCCTTTTGTCGATCCCCACTTCCACATGGACTCAACGCTCAGCTACGGACAGCCGCGCGTCAATCAGTCCGGCACCCTGCTCGAAGGCATCGCGCTGTGGGGCGAACTCAAGCCCCTGCTGACCCAGGATGCGATCATCGAACGCGCCATGGCCTACTGCGACTGGGCGGTCGCAAAGGGCCTGCTCGCCATCCGCTCGCACGTCGACGTCTGCGACCCACGCCTGCTGGCGGTAGAAGCCCTGCTCGAAGTGAAGCGCCGCGTCGCGCCCTATCTCGACCTGCAACTGGTGGCCTTTCCGCAGGACGGTGTGCTGCGCGCACCCGGCGCGCTGGAAAACCTCACCCGCGCACTCGATATGGGCGTGGAGGTGGTGGGTGGGATTCCGCACTTCGAGCGCACCATGGCCGACGGTGCCGAATCGGTGCGCATCCTGTGCGAACTCGCCGCCGAGCGCGGCCTGCGGGTCGACATGCACTGCGACGAGAGCGACGACCCCTTGTCGCGCCACATCGAAACCCTCGCCCAGCACACGCATCGTCTCGGCTTGCACGGCCGGGTCGCGGGCTCGCACCTGACCTCGATGCACTCGATGGACAACTACTATGTTTCCAAGCTGATTCCGCTGATCCGCGAAGCGGGCGTGGCCGCCATCGCCAACCCGCTGATCAACATCACCCTGCAGGGCCGCCACGACACCTATCCCAAGCGCCGCGGCATGACCCGCGTGCCCGAGCTGCTTGCCGGCGGCGTGCCGGTGGCATTCGGTCACGACTGCGTGATGGACCCTTGGTATGCGCTGGGCAGCGGCGACATGCTCGAAGTCGCAAACATGGGCCTGCATGTGGCACAGATGACCGGACAGGCTGCGATGCGCCAGTGCTATTCAGCGGTCACCGACACCGCAGCCTCGATTCTCGGCCTGGAGGGCTATGGCATTGCGCCCGGCTGTCGCGCCGACCTCGTCATGCTGCAGGCGGCAGACCCGGTGGAGGCTCTGCGCCTGCGTGCCACCCGGCTGATGGTGATGCGCGCGGGCCGCGTGATCGCCCGCACCCCGCCCGCCACCGCCAGCCTCTCGCTGCCGGAGCGGCCGCAGACGGTGGACTGGCGGCTGCGCGGCAATCAGCCCGGCTGAACAGCCGCAAATGCGGCAGCGACCTGCCTGACGTTGCCGGCGTTCAGACCGGCAACGCACATGCGCCCGCTCGCGATCAGGTACACGCCAAACTCTTCGCGCAGCCGGTCCACCTGCGCCGCACTGAAGCCGGTGTAGCTGAACATTCCGCGCTGCCGCAGCAGGTAGTCGAAATTGCGCGCGGGCAGCGCCGTTTTCAGTTCAGCCACCAGCGTCTTGCGCATCTCGATGATGCGCAGACGCATGGCCTCAAGTTCGTCCAGCCACTGCTGCCTGAGCCCGGCATCGTTGAGCACCATGGCGACGACCTGCGCGCCAAAGTTCGGCGGGCTCGAATAGTTGCGGCGCACGGTCGCCTTCAGCTGGCCAAGCACACGGGTCGCTTCCTCGCTGCTCTCGCACACGACGGACAAGCCCCCCACGCGTTCGCCGTACAGCGAAAAGATCTTGGAAAAGGAGTTGCACACAAGGCAGCTGACGCCAGCCGCGGCCATCGCACGGATTGCGTAAGCATCTTCCGCGATACCCTCGCCGAACCCCTGATAGGCGATGTCCATGAACGGGATCAGGTCGCGCGCCTTCACCACCTCGACCACCCGATCCCACTGCGCCGTGCTCAGATCCGAACCGGTCGGGTTATGACAGCAGGGGTGGAGCAGCACGATGCTCTTCGGCGGCAGCTGTGCCAACGTCGCAAGCATGCCCTCGATATCCACACCGAGCGTGGCAGCATCGAAATACGGATAGGTATGCACCTTGAAGCCGGCACCCGCGAGAATCGCAACATGGTTATCCCAGGTCGGATCGCTGACCCACACTTCCGAACCCGGGAAGTAGCGTTTGAGGAAGTCGGCAGCAACCTTGAGCGCGCCGGAGCCGCCCACGGTCTGAATGGTGGCAACGCGCTCCTGTGCCAGCAAGGGGTTGTCTGCACCGAACAGCAGCTGCTGAACACCGCTGCGGTAGGACTGCAGCCCCTCCATCGGCAAATAGACCGAAGCCACATGAGGCTGCGCGTTCAGTCGGCTTTCGGCCGCATCCACCGCGCCCAGCTGCGGAATGACACCGTGCCCGTCGTAATACAGCCCGATGCTCAGATTGACCTTCTGCGCTCGCGTGTCGGCCTTGAACGTCTCCATCAGGGACAGAATCGGGTCGCCGGCATAGGCATCGACATGTTGGAACACGGTGTATCACTCCTGGTGTGGTTGCTTCGGCAGCGGCGCGAGCGAAACGGCGCGATTGTGCGCCGCCCGCAAGAAGGGACGCATTATAAAAGACAATGCCATCAGCACCCGGGGAACGCAGCACCGAATTTCGCATGCGCCGGGTGCCACACAGCGCACTCGCAGAGCTGGATGCGCTGCCATGAACCCGGCCACCGCAGGCAGCCTTAGAATAGCGCTTCAACGTGCGTACTGCAGGAGCCAGTCATGGAAATGAAACGTATCAGCTCCGGGAAACTGCGGGCGGTCGGCTACGACGCCGGAACGCGCACCCTGAGGGTCGAACTCGATGACGGCAGCCTGATCGATTACGCCGGCATCGGTGCCGAGCTGTGGCGGCGGCTGTCGAGCTCCGGTTCGGCATGGAGCTTCTATCGCGACAACATCGAAGAGGAGTTCGCCGGGCGCAGAGCCTTCGCTGACAGGGAGAAAAAGGGCAACCCGCTGGACGACCTGTTCAAGTAACTGCAAGCGGCATCCTGGTCCTCGCCGGCAAGCGCGCATCGCCCAACGCGGTCGGGTGCAACATGGCGGTAACGCGCCTTATCGCATATGGTGAACCAGCAGCGCCCTGCAAACGCACACGGGAAGCTCACCAACCGCCATGCCGTCAGATGCCGACATTGCCGAGATCTCGCAGATATTCCTGAGCGCAACAGCAAAGGACTGCAAGGCGTATCGGGAATCCGTTCGCGACTTTGTGCAGTCGAACCTCCCGGCCGCGAAGATCTACCTGCAGGAAGACTGGTCTGAAGGCGGCCACTTCGTCGTCGATGTGTGCAAGGCGCGGGTCACCGAAAGTGACGGCTATTTCGGCTTGTTCGGCTTTCGCTACGGATGGATTCCGCCCGGTTTCCAGTATTCGATTACCGAACTCGAATTCCGCTGGGCAGAAGCAAAGTGGGGCAATGGCGAGGCCCCGGTCTTTATCCTTCTGCCTGAAGCCGGCAGCCCCGCGGAGAAGCACCTGCGGGAAGCTGCCAAGGCGCAGACCGACCTCGACCCGCCCGACCTCGCCGCACTCGACAACGCCAACCAGACACGCTTCCTGCAGACCGTAAAGGAATGGGCCGCAGACGGACGCATCATGGTGTTCTACCGCGATCAGGTCGAACTGTTGGGAAAGGCCCTGTCCAGCATTCAGAACTGGAACCTCACGCTGCTGCGCCAGGCGCTCGCAGGCCGCCGGCAGGCAAGCGGCGACATTCCCCTCGCCGAACTGGGTCGCATTGGGCGCGACACACAGCGCATGGCCCTGGTCGACGCGCTCGAAGACTTCCGCTCGGTCAAGGGCGAGCGCGCGGCCGCATTTCTCGTGCATGGGCCGGAGAACCACGGCCAGCGCGAATTCGCCGAATTTCTGAACGTCTGGGACGACGAGTGGGAGGATGCCCAGCCGATCTGCGGCCAGCCCGCCGACACCGCCGATGCGCTGATCCGCTGGACCTGCGGCCAGCTTGGCACCCCGATGATCGAGCGCGCAGCCCTTCCCGAGTTGGCCCAGACACTCGCCGCGCGCCTGCGCCGGGGGCCGGTCATCATCATCCAGCGCAGCATCGGGCACCGCCCGGAGCGCCTCACGCGATTTATCGAAAGCTTCTGGCGCCCCCTGCGCAAGGCACTTGCCACGCAGGACTGCGGCAGCGGCCGTCTGTACTGGTTTCTGATCGACCATAGTCCGCTGCCGCAAGCCGGGCTTGAAGCTGTCCTCCGGATGGACGAGAACGACACCCACGCGGACTACGATGACCTGCTCGCGCTCCCCGCGCTCGACGACATCAGCGCGGGCGCGGTTCGGAAATGGCTCAAGGAGTTGCGCAAAAGCGCAGGCATCAAGCTCGGCGAAGCACAACGCGATGAGATCGCCGCGCTCGCCACCACCCCCAACGGCAATCCATCCGACGTCTATAACCGGCTGACCCTGCACGGCTTCTGGGCCAGCGCAAGCTGAGGACAACACCATGGCGCCACCGTCCCGCTACAAGCAATTCGCTGGCAACAAGTCGGCCTCCTACCTTGCCACTGCAGAAACGGCGGAGATCGTGAACCTTGCCGTCCGGCTGGGCCGCCCGCTGCTGGTCGAAGGCGAGGCCGGCTGCGGCAAGACGCGCCTGGCCAGCGCGATTGCAGAAGAGCTCGGTCTGCTCAAGCATCTCACCATCATGACCGTCAAGAGCACCAGCCAGGCGCGTGACCTCCTCTACCGTTTCGATGCGCTGCGGCGTCTGCAGGACGCGCAGGACCCGAACAACCCGACCGCACGCAAGGTCTATCCCTACATCGATCTCGAACCCCTCGGCCATGCGATTCGCGAAGGCAAGCCAGGCGTGGTGCTGATCGATGAAGTCGACAAAGCCGACATCGACTTTCCCAATGACCTGCTCGACGTGCTCGACCGTTTCGAGTTCGACATCGAGGACCTTCCGCGCAGCGAAGATCAGGCCTGTCTTGCCGAGCGCGGTTTCGGGCGCCACATCAGCGCACCGCCCAAAGGCGTTCGCCCCATCGTGCTGATCACCAGCAACCGCGAGAAGCAGCTCCCCGAGCCCTTCCTGCGGCGCTGCCTCTATGTGCAGCTCGACTTTCCGACCGACAAGGCGATGCTGGCCGACATCGTTGCCAAGAACCTCAAGGCAAGGCTCGACGCCGTGAGCGACGAACTCACGGCTGGCGCGGTCGAGCGCTTCATGGAGATCCGCAAGCGTGGTCTCGAACTCGGCATGCAGAAGCTGCCGGCCACCAGCGAACTGGTGGACTGGATTCGGGTGCTGCACTGGCAGGGCCGCAAGGCCGAAGAGATCTCGCCCGAAAAGCTGGGCACGAGCGACCAGGCCATCCTGTTCAAGATCCGGAACGACATCGAACGTTACCGCGCACGTACGGTAGACGAAGCCGGCGACTGAGCTCATCCATGCGCGCCACGCATTCCCTGCCGCCGCTCCTTCACGGGCTCTTTCGTGAGCTGGTCGCACGCGGCGTACCCGTTGGCGTGCGCGACTATCTGGACGGGGTACGGGCGCTGCGTGCGGGTTTCGGCCACGGCGACCGCCAGTCGCTGCGCGAGCTTGCACTTGCCTTGTGGGCACGGGATGAGGAAGAGCGGCGCCTGATCAATCGCTGGTTTCAGTCCCTGCCGCCGGTGCCGCCCCCGCTCACCGCCACGGTTGAGGCCCTCGTCGTCAAGGGCGAGACAGAGGCAGAACCTGAGCACAAGACGCCAGCGGGCAGCACACTCACGCTGCCAAAGACGGAAGACGCAGCCCCCGGGCACACCGCGTTAGCGACTGACGCGGCAAGCGCCCCACCTGAAGAAGGCGCTCCGCGTGTCCGCCTCGCCTTTGCCGGCCCGAGCGACAGCGGCGGCCTGCCGATTCCGCGCATGGACGGCGAACCCCTGCTGGGCGAAGACTATGTGCTGCATCCGCACGTCATCATCAACGCGCGCGACCTGGCCGTGCTGTGGCGACGCTTCCGGCGCACCGCCCGCACCGGCCCGCGCACCGAACTCGACCTCGATGCAACCCTGCGCGAACGTTGCCGCAGGGGGCTCATCGGGGAACCGGTGTTACGCGCACGCCGGCGCAACAACGTGCGTCTGCTGGTGCTCGCAGATGCCAGCGCGAGCATGGATCCGTGGCGCCCCTTCCTCGACACACTGGCAGACTCCCTGCGTCTGGGGCGTTTTGCCCGCGCCGAGATCCGCTACTTTTCCAACCTGCCACGGCGTCAGTTTTTCCGCACGCAGCAACTCACCGCGCCCGAAGCCAGCGACGCGGTGCTGGCCCGTCATGCCGGCGCAGCGCTGCTGATCGTGAGCGATGCCGGCTGTGCGCGTGGCTATCTGAACCGCCGCCGCGCAGTGCAGACACTCGACTTTCTCGACACTGCAGCGCGGCACTTTTCCGCCTCGGTGTGGCTCAACCCCATGCCGCGCGCGCGCTGGGCACAAACGACCGCGTCGCTGATCGCATCCTCGCGCACGCCAATGCTGCCGCTCGATGCCGATCACCTGCTGCGCGCGATCGACATCCTGCGCGGCAATAAACAGGCCTGACGATGCCCTATCCCGCCCATCTCGGCCAGCGCCCCCTCGACGTCCGCGAAGCCTATTTCGCGCTCGAACAATACGCCAGCGACTACGGCGAAGAGGCCTTGCTGCTGCTGATGCACGCATCGGTGCCGGAGACGCTTCGCGCAGACCTGCTCGATCTCATCCGCGTGAATTTCCTGCCCGCACAGGGCACCGACCGCAGCCTCGAAGCCGACGTCCTGTTTGCCCCGATCACAAGCTCGCTGGGCGCAGGCTATTACCGTATCGATCCGCAGGTGCGATGGCACTGCATGGCCTTGCTGCGCTCGCGCTACCGCGCCGACATCCGCCCGCGCGCACTGCGCGTCGCCGAACTGCTGTGGCGCTACGTCGACACCATCGAAAAACGTTCGGGGGGCGCAATCGATCCCCAGCTGGCGGAGTTTCTCGCGATACAGCGCTGGGTCGCACTCGCCTTCATCAGCCCCGACGGCGCCGCGCACGCTTTTGCCGATGCGCTCCGGCAGGCTGACAGCAAGCCCGTCGCGGCCCGCGTGCAACTCGGCGGACTCGCCGCAGCAATCGAAATGCCGCTGGCCCGCGAACAGACATTGCTCGCCTACGCGCGCGGGATGGATGCCCTTGCCCGGGGGGACGAGGAGAACGGGCAGCGCATCCTGCGCTCACTCGGCGACGAGGAGATCCGCGTCGGCAAGATCGTGCTGCGTCCGCCGGGCGATCTGCTCGCGGAAACCGCGCCGGCGCAGAGCGTGGCTCCGCCGCCACGCATCTTCATCTCGTATGTGAACGCGTACAGCCATTTCGCCCGCCCGCTCGAACAGGCGCTGCTTGCTCTGGGCGCCATCGTCGAATGGGACATGAACCTGAAGTCGGGTGACGCCTGGCAGGAAACACTCACTCGGATGCTCGATGAGGCCGACGTGGTTGTCTCGGTTGCGGGCCGCGCAACGCAGGCGCGTAAGTTTCCGATGGAAGAGATCGCCCGCGCGCTGCGACTTGGCAAACTGCTGATTCCGGTCTTCGTGGAAGCGGTGGAGGGCCCGCCCGAACTCATCGAGCGTCAGGCTGCGAACACCGACGAAAATGGCCGGATCGCCTATCTCGACGGTTTGGCGGACGAAGATCTGCCACAGGTGATCGCACGCACCGCACGCAACATCGTCGATGCGGCGATGAGCGATCGCAGCAGGCGCGACGCACAGCTCACCGCCGAAGACGCCCCCGAACCCGGCGCCGGCTCGCCGTCGAATGGCAGCCTGACCGTGCGCCAGCCCGATCCGGGCACCTTGCAATACCTCGACACCACAGTCCGCTCCCGGACGGAATGGCTGGTACGCTACGACCCCGCGCTGCTCGATTCGCTGCTGGCGCAACTGCCATCGGCCACCGATTCCTTCGACGAACTCGCCCTTGCGTTGGCGCAGTTGCTCCTGCCGGAAAAGCGTGATCCCCCTCAACCGGGGGACAGCGTGCACCTGACGCTGGATCGCGCTGCCGCCGCCCTGCCGTGGGAGGCAATCCTGGGCCCGCACGACGGCAAGCGGCAACTGCCCGTCGCCGTCACGCGCTCGCTCGACGGCCTGAGGCCACCCAGGCGCCCCGGGAGCACGAGCGCCCATGCGCTGTTGATCGGCGACCCGGTCAGCACCCAGACCCTGCCCGACATGCCCGAAGGCCTGCCCCCCTTGCCAGGCGTCCGCAGCGAACTCGGTGCGATCTCCGAGACGCTGAGGGCCACCGGCTATACGGTGATGGTGAGTGAGCATGAAAATGCCGACGAGATCATGAAACGGCTCTATGCACGTGAGTTCCGGATTCTGGTGATTCTGGGGCGTTCGGTACATGAGTACGCGCTCGAAGACGAGCGCATGAAGCGCCCCACCAAACGCCCGATAAAACGCGCCCCGAAGAGTCAGCCCGCGGAACATCGCACGAGTGGCTTCATCCTCAGTGATGGCATCTTCCTGACCGCGGCCGAAATCGGAAAAATGCGCGAACCACCACAACTCGTTTTCCTCAATGACCGTCACATGGACGGGCAGACCGGACAGGCCGAGGGTATGGATCAGCATGGGAAGGCAAGCACGTCGATGACAGCAGAACTCCTCGCAATGGGCGTCGGCTGCGTGCTGACCCCGGGCTGGACCGTGGACGACACCGCTGCAGCATACTGGTCACAACGTTTCTTCGAGGACATCAGCAGGGGCGCAACGCTGGAGTCGGCAAGTATCGCCGCCCGTACTGCAACGAGCGATCACTATCCGCGGCAATCAAGCTGGGCAGCGTTTCAGGTCTGGGGCGAACCGGACTTCCGCCTGCCACCACCCAAGCCGTCCGGAAAGCGCAATTCGGCAAGCTGAACCCCTCTCCGGACTGGAATTCGCCGGTGCGGGATGCTTGAATGAAAACAGAAAGAACAAATACAACATGCATCCTGGGACAACCCCACCTGTCGCACGCCGTTCCCTCACCTACTGGAGGCTGCCATGTCCAAGAACGCGCTTTGCATCGGCATCAACGACTACCCAGGTACGCAAAACGACCTGTCCGGCTGCGTCAACGACGCCCACGACTGGTCTAGCGCACTGACGGCACGGGGGTTCAGCACACGGATGCTGCTCGATGCCGACGCCAGCAAATCGGGCATGGTTGCGGCCATCGGCGACATCATCGGTAACGCCTCCCGCAACGACAGCGTCGTGATCACCTACTCGGGTCATGGCACCTGGGTACCCGACGAGAGCGGCGAAGAACCCGACGGTCGTGACGAAGGGCTGTGCCCGTGGGACATCGAGCAAGGCGAGGTCTTGCTCGACGACGAGCTTCACGTGCTCCTCGGCAAGCGTGCGCCGGGTGTGCGGATTGTGATCATCGCCGACAGTTGCCATTCGGGCTCGGTGACGCGCGGTGACAATTCGGACCTCGATCCCGGCATGCCGCGTGCCCGCTTTCTCCCGCCGCAAGTCTGGATGAGCAGCGACAAGCTGCCAAGCCGGATGCCAACCAAGATTCTGGGTGGCATCGCACGCAGCGGCGGCGACCTGTTGATCGCCGGCTGCCTCGATACGCAGTACAGCTGGGACACGCGCTTCAACGGTCGTCCCAACGGGGCCTTCACCTACTACGCGCTGAAGGCGCTCGCCAACCTGCCCCCCGGCAGCAGCTACGCAAGCTGGTACCGGAAGATCACCCCGACCTGGCTGCCCACCAACCAGTTGCCGCAGAACCCGCAGATATTCGGCTCCACATCGGCGCGCGGCTGGAAGGTCTTCGAGTAAGAGAGTGGGGATTGCTCGACGCGTCCCACCGCAACGGACATCGCCGGAACGCACTGCCGGCCCTGAGGATGAACGATGGCTGACCCGATCACGACCGCACGAATTCGCTTTCCCGTCGCTGCTTCCCGGGCCGACGCCCCCGCCACCCCGAACCTGACCCTGCCGGCTGCACTCACCCGGCCGGCCAGCCGCAGCGACCGCGCACCAACGCCGCTGATCGACAACGTCGAAGTGCTGGGAAGCTGGGATCTGGCGCCCGCACGACGCAGCGCAGACGCATCGCAACAGGCCGAGATCAGCGAGGACACCACGCTGCTGGCGCTCGAGGCTGCGGATGGCACCACGATCTTCATGCGCACCGACGCGCTGGCCGAGCGCATCGCACAGGTCCAGCCCGATGCGCTGCTGCCCGACGGCAGTATCGACTTCGCCCGCTTTCGCGATCGCGATGCGACCACGCGCGGTCTGGGCGACTGGATCTGGCGCCGTGTCATTGCGCTCCGGCTGAAGCCGGACGGCATCATCGACCTTGCGCAGGAAAAGGCGCGCGAATGGCTGGGCGACAAGGCCGGCAACGCAGCCATGGAAGTGGCCACGCTGGCGGGTACCAAAGCCCTGATGTGGGCAATCGAAAGCCAGCTTGCCGGCGAACCCGGTCTCTACCACTGGCGCACCAGCGCGGCCCTGCAGCCCACCGACCGCTGCACCGCAGACGACGCGAGACTCGCCCCCCTTGCCGCAGGCGGCGCCGCCGCGCTCGTCTTCATCCACGGCACTGCGTCTCACACCCTCGGGGGCTTTGGCGATCTGGTGTGCAGCCGCGAATGGAAGGCCCTGACCCGCAGCTTTGGCGACCAGGTCTACGGATACGAGCACCGCACGTTTTCCGAAAGCCCGATCGACAACGCGATCGCCCTGCTTGAAGTGCTCCCGCCCGGTGCGCGACTCAACCTGGTCACGCATTCGCGTGGCGGCCTGGTGGGCGATCTGCTGTGCCTTGCCCCACCCCCGCCGGGCGGCACCGATGCAAACCTGGAGCGCCTGATCCGGAGCTATCAGCGCATGCCGCGGACCGAGGAGCTCGAAGCCGAAGAAGCAAACCCCGCGCTGCGCGAGGCCCGACTCGCCTTCGTCGCCGACGAACAGGCCAGGCTGCGCAGGCTGGTGAGCCTGCTGCAGCAAAAAAGGCCGGTGATCGAACGCTACGTGCGCGTTGCCTCGCCCGCACGCGGCACCGCGCTGCTATCCGACAATCTGGATGTCTTCCTCTCCGGTTTGCTGGCGCTGGTGCGCAAGCTCGGCAGTGTGGCCATCGGCGCGGCTGCGGGTGCGCTCGCCACCCCGGTCGCCGGCGAAGCCGCACGTCGCGCGTCGGACAAGGCGCTCAAATGTCTTGCTCGCGTGGTAACCGAGGTTGCCCAGAATCGCGTCCAGCCCCAACTCGTGCCGGGCATCGAAGCCATGCTGCCGGAAGCCCCGATGGGCATGCTGCTCGGCAGTGCGGCCAGCGTGCCCGGCGTGCGCATGGCCATCATCGCCGGCGACATCGAGGGCGGCAACCTGCTCAAGCGCATCGGCGTGATGTTTACCGACTGGATGTTCTTCGATCAGGCACGCAACGACCTGGTGGTGGATACCGCATCGATGTACGGCGGCGTTGCGCTTGCAGCCAAAGCACGCGCGATCTTTGTGCGCGGCGCGGAAGTCAGCCATTTCAGCTATTTCCGCGATGCCACCCTGACCGAAGGCCAGCCCTTGCCGCAGGCCTTGCGCGAATGGCTGCAGGCCGGCCCCCAGGACACGCTGCCGCGCTGGAAACCCATGTTCGATCTCGCCCCTGCACCCGCCCGGCTGCGTGGCGAGCGCGAGAAGGTGGCACCGAACACCCGCCCGGTGGTGGTCTATCTGCCGGGCATCATGGGCAGCGAACTCACCGCCAATGGCGACGGCGTGTGGCTGAGCTTCCTGTCGATGGGCTTTGGCGGGCTGGCGCGAATTGCCATCGACAGTGGCGAAACGGTCAAGCCCGACGACGTCGTGCGACTGGCCTATGGCAAGCTCAAGGACCACCTGCACGACCGTCATTACGTCGAAACCTTCACCTACGACTGGCGCCAGCCGCTGACCAAGCTAGGCCCCCGCTTTGCCGAAACCCTCGCCGACATTCTCGCGCGCCACCCCGACCAGCCGGTGCGCATCCTCGCGCACAGCATGGGCGGCCTGGTAGTGCGCGCCGCATTTGCACAAGACGCCAGCCTGTGGGAGCGCATTGTTGCCCGCGACGGTGGTCGCCTGGTGATGATGGGCACGCCCAACCACGGCGCCCACCTCATGGTGCAGACCCTGTTCGGCCTGTCCGACACCATCCGCATGCTGGCGCGGCTCGACACCCGCCACGCCATGCCCGAGGTGCTCAAGATCATCGGTGCCTTCCAGGGTGCCATCAACCTGCTTCCGGCGCCGGACTTCGTGGACGCGGGCGGTTACGCGGGCGAGCAGTTCTACCGCGCAGACGAATGGGAGCGTCTGGCCGCGTTCAACAACGACTTCTGGTTCGGCAAGCGCTTGTGTGGCCGGCCAAGTGCCGCCGCGCTCGACGCCACCCGCAGCATCTGGGTGGCGCTCGCCGACACTGCGTGGATGCGGCACAAACCGGAACGCCTCCACTACGTTTATGGCAAGGCCGATGCCACCCCCTGCGGGCTGATGGAACAACGCCGGCCCGACGGCTCCACGCTGAACCTGCTGATTGCCGAAACCCCCTTCGGCGATGGCTCGGTGACCTGGCGTTCGGGCAAGCTGAGCGCGATCCCCGCGGACAACTGCTGGCTGATGCCGGTCGACCACACCGGTCTGGCCAACACGCCCAAGTACTTCGCCGACATCGACGCGCTGCTCGAAGGCCGCCAGCCCGCCCTCAAACGCCTGCCGCAGACCCGCGGCGACGAAACCGGAGCCGGCGCCGCACGCACCCGGCGCGCCGGACCGCCGCCGGGATGGCCGGGCGAGGACGAGGCGATACTCAACATTCTTGGCGGCCACCCCGAAGTCGGCGAAGCCCCGGTACCGAAGGCAACGCTCAAGGTCCGCGTCGCGGCACGCGATCTGCGTTTCGTCCACGTCCCGGTGCTGTGCGGCCACTATCGCGACGACCCCATCGCCGGTGCCGAATGGGCGATCGACAGTTGCCTGGTCAATGGCGCGCTGACGCATCGCAAGCAGCTGGGAATTCACTCTGGCGAGCTGGGTGGGGCCACCATCGTGCTGATGCCCCGCAGCATCGAGGAACGCAAGCGCCAGACTGGTCGTGGCGCCGTGGTGGTCGGTCTCGGCCCCATGGGCAAACTCGCCGCAGCCGGCGTTACCGAGGCCGTGCGTGCCGGGGTGCTGCGCTACCTGCTGCACGCAGGTGACCGTTACGGGGAGGAATGCGCCCTGCAACCTGAACAGGTCTCAGCCACCACCCCGCTCGCCCTGCCGCTTGCCAGCGTTCTGATCGGCTCGAACTCCGCCGCCCAGCTTGAAATCGAAGAATCGGTCAAGGCGGTCGTGCTCGGCGTGCTGTTCGCCAATCGCGACTTTAACCGCAGCCGTGCCGCGCGCGGTGAGCGTGAGGTGCGCGTCACGCGACTGGAGCTGATCGAGCTTTATCTCGACACCGCGATTTCGGCCGCACACGCGGTCAGGAAGCTGGAACACACGCTGGAGCGCGAGCTGCAACAGGTCGACACCCAGCTTGAGGCCGCAAGCGAGCTTCACTTCGGCATGGGCATGCGCCAGCGCCTCTACATCGGCAACAGCGGTTCCTACTGGCCAAGGCTGCAGGTAACGGACGCCGACCGCGACGAAAGCAACTGCGACGAAGCCTGTTATGTGCCGCGCATCGCCAACCCGATTCCGCCCCACATCCTCACCCGCATACTCAAGGTTTATGGTTGCGGTGGCGACCAGCCCGGAACCCTGCCGATTACGGGTATGGATCTGCCGCCGGACACCCGCCCGGCGCGCAGGCTGCGTTTCACTTACATGGGGGAAAAGGCACGTGCCGAATCGGTATCGCCGGTGCGCCAGCCGGGCGCGGTCGAAACACTCATCGACGAAACGCTCGGCAGCTACGCCAGCACCCAATACACACCGGGCAGCGGCTTTGGCAACACCTTGTTCCAGCTGCTCGTGCCGCTCGAGTTCAAATCCGCCGCACGCAAGACCGACCGCCTGATGCTGGTGGTCGACCAGACGACGGCAAACCTGCCGTGGGAGCTACTCGAAACCGATGGCGCACCGATGGTGCTCAAGACCCGCATGGTGCGCCAGTTCGTCACCAGCGAGTTCCGCCGCGAAGTCATCCGTCCGGACGGCCTGAATGCCTGCGTGATCTCGAATCCCAGCACCGAGGGCTATCACGCACAGTTCGGCGGCCCGGACTGGACGCCCCGCATCGGTGCCGACGGCAAACCCGAGCCCGACCGCCTCCCCAGCCTGCCGGGCGCAGCCGAAGAAGGCGAAGCAATCATTGCCGCGCTCGAACGCGCGAACTACACGGTGACCCACGCGCCACCCGACTGTCGCGCCAGCGATGTGTTCACCCGCCTGTTCTCCGGCAGCTGGCGCATCGTGGTGATCAACGCCCACGGCATCTTCGGCAAGCGCGCACGCGACGGCAGCTACCGCAGCGGCGTGGTGCTGTCAGACGGTCTGCTGCTGTCGGCACGTGAAATCGATTTGATGGAAACCGTTCCCGAACTGGTCTTCATCAACTGTTGCCACCTTGCCAAGGGCAGCTCGGGCGGCGGACGTCTGGCCGCAGGGCTGTCGCAGGAGCTGATCAGCATGGGCGTGCGCTGCATCGTCGCCGCCGGATGGGAAGTGCGCGACGACGCGGCAAAGCTGTTCGCCACCCGCTTCTTCGAGCAGATGCTCGAACACGGCGCAAGTTTTGGCGACGCCGTGCATCGTGCGCGCAAGGACACTTTCGCGGAATACGACGACTGCAATACCTGGGGCGCCTACCAGGCGTACGGCGACCCCGACTTCCGGCTTCGTCATGTTCACCGCGAGCCCACTGACAACTACCCGCTCACCGCCCCCGAAGAACTCCTCGACTGGCTGGAGCAGCGCCACCTCGACGCACACATCCAGAACGCGAACAGCGTGCGCTTCAGCGAGCTGCAACAGCGGATCGACGCCCGCTTCGCGGCCCTCCCCGAGGGCTGGAAGCTGCGCGCCGACGTTCAGCAGGCGCTCGGCCGCCTGCTCGCCGACTACCCGCTCAAGGACAGCTTTGCGGGCGCCCATGCCGCCTATCTGAACGCCGTTCGCGCCGACTCGTCGGACATGAAAGTCCCCTTCTCTGCCATCGAGCAGCTGATCAACCTCGAGAGTCGCGAAGCAGAGCGCCTGTGCAATCCGGGGCCAGAGCAGAATCTGAAGGCGGCCAGCGCGCTCGCCGACAGCGCCGTGCGCCGTGCACAGGCGCTGGCCGGATTCGCCGCCTGCACCAACGCCGGAAGCGACGTCGCAAACGGCAGCAAGGCTACGCCCGCCCCCAACATGGAGCGCATGGCCATCACCGGCAGCGCCTACAAGCGCCAGGCGATCGTGCTGCTGCGCGGCGGCGCCAAATGGGACGAGATTTCCACCGTGCTGCAGGCCGCACGCGACGCCTATCAGTCCGGCGAAGGCCAACCCGGGCCTTCTCCATGGAATCCCTATGCCTGTATCAACCGCCTGCAACTCGACGCCCTCGTTACCCGGCCCTCGAGCAGACGCGAAGACCCAACACCGCTCATCGAAACCTGCCAGCTTGCCGCACGCGGCAACTTCGAGCTCAGCTACAAGTTCTTCGATGCAGTCGCGAGCGCCGACGCTACTCTGGCCGCGTGGCTGCTGGGTGTGCGCCAGGCCGGCGACAGACGGGATCGACAGCACGACGCGGCCGTACTGGTCGAAGCCTATCGGGCCGCGCTGGTGCAGGTTGCCCACTCACCGCGCGAGCTCGACTCGGTGCTGGGGCAGATCCGCCTGCTCGCGGAGTTCCTCGCCAGACGCAACATCTCCGGCGATGCCACCCGGGTGAAGGTGCTGACGGCGCTGGTGGAACGGCTTGCCGAGGCCCCCTGAGGCCACGGATAGCCGGCTGCCATCCAGAACGGCGCGCAGCCGGCATGTCTCCGTCGTGACACCGTTCATGCACGCGGGATTCGCACGAACAACCGGGCCGGACTGTGTTCCAATAATGACGCAAGACATACCCTGCAGCGATCCGCGACCATGAGAGAGGCAGCGATGCAAGGCATCTTCGTCAGTTACCGCCGTCAGGACAGCCAGAGTGCTGCCGGGCGCCTCACCGATCACCTGAAGGAACACCTCGCCGACGTTCCCATCTTTCGCGATGTGGAAGCGATCGAACCCGGAGTGGATTTCCTCGACGCCATCGAGCACGCGCTGCAGTCATGCGGCGTGCTGATTGCCGTCATCGGCCCGCGCTGGGCATCGATCACCGACGACACCGGGAAACGCCGGCTTGAAGACCCCAACGACTACACCCGGCTCGAGATCGCCACCGCGCTCGAGCGCGAGGGCGTGCGCGTGATCCCGGTGCTGGTCGACGGTGCAAGCATCCCGACAACAGACGTCTTACCCCCGGACCTCGAGAGCCTTGCGCGCCGCAACGCGATCGAACTCTCGGACAAGCGCTGGGAATACGATGTCTCGCAGTTGGTAAGCTCACTGCGCAACGTGCTCGGCGTTTCAGACGCCGCGCCGACCCCAACACCGACCCCAACACCCACACCGACGCCTGCACCGGCCCCAACACCAGCGCCGGAACCGACGCCGAAGCGGCCGCCGTCCGCCGTCAAGGAGATCCGGTACAGATGGTGGATCGCTACCGTCGTCCTGATCCTGGCAGTCATCGGCTATGTCATCGAAGAGCCCTTGCCCACCGACCCCGAGCGCTACGAGCAGCAAGGGGACCAGACGCAAGCCAATCGCGAGCGCAGCCGAGTGCCGGAAGCGCCCACCGGCGCACCGCTTCTGAGCGGACTCTGGCAAGACGGCGAAGGCGGCCAGTATGAAATCGTGCAGCAGGGAAATCGCCTCACCATTCAGGGTAGCGGCCCCGATGGCCGCGTTTCGGGCTCGGCCGTCGTTCAGGGTTGGCGCGGCGAAGGCGCCTACACCCTCAACGGTCGTCCGCTGCAAAGCAGCTTTGCCGTATCGCCGGACGGAACGCGGATGGAGGTCGTCATTCTCGACCCGGCAAGCGGACAGCACGAGTATGCAGTGCTCGTGAAAATCCGCTGAAAAACGCCCTGCCGCACTTGGCGTGAATTTCTCCGTCGTAAAAATGCGCGCAAATCCCTGCCAGCGCACCGTGCTGACCGCATGACTCACCACCTCAAGCACCCGCGCTTGGCCTTCGCCATCTTCGGGCAACCGTGGTCGTGCAGTCGATGTCCGACGGCTCCGAGAGGCGTGCCGTGGCCCATTCGACAATCAGGTCAGGTGACATCAGGGGCTCCGCATCCCGGTGAATGGCACGCTCTCCGAGCAAAAAATGCGCCATTCCAGACGTTTTCACCGCATTCAAAGCGGTTTTCTGCAACGCCGATTTGCTACCAACTGGCGCGCCTGCGACAATTACGCACTTGATTACATTGCCGATGACTCATGTCCGACCAGAACGCACCGCTCAACGCCCAGGACGAAAACCATCTCATCGCCGAACGCCGCGAGAAACTCGCGCAATGGCGTCAGACTGGCCGCGCCTTCCCCAACGACTTCTCGCGTGAAAACACCGCTGGCAAGCTCGACGAGCTCTACTCCGACAAAGAACCGGAAGTGCTCGAAGCCACGCCGGTCGAGGTCAAGGTTGCCGGCCGCGTCATGCTCAAGCGCGTCATGGGCAAGGCCAGCTTCATCACCATTCAGGATCTGTCGGGCCGCATTCAGCTCTACGTCCAGCGCGACAGCGTGGGCGAAGACGTCTATGCCGAGTTCAAGCACTGGGACATCGGCGACATCGTCGGCTGCGTCGGCACCCTGTTCAAGACCAAGACGGGCGAGCTCACGGTCAAGGCCAGCGAAATCCGCCTGCTCACCAAGAGCCTGCGCCCGCTGCCAGACAAGTTCCATGGCCTCACCGACCAGGAAACCAAGTACCGTCAGCGCTATGTCGACCTGATCATGAGCGAAGAGTCGCGCTTCACCTTCGTGGCGCGCAGCCGCCTGGTGCAGTCGATCCGCAACTACATGACCGGCCACAACTTCCTCGAAGTCGAAACGCCGATGATGCACCCCATCCCCGGCGGCGCATCGGCCAAGCCCTTCGTCACCCACCACAACGCGCTGGACATGGAACTCTTCCTGCGCATCGCGCCCGAGCTCTACCTCAAGCGCCTGGTGGTCGGCGGCTTCGAGAAGGTGTTCGAGGTCAACCGCAACTTCCGCAACGAAGGCCTCTCGCCGCGTCACAACCCCGAATTCACCATGATGGAGTTCTACGAGGCGTACGCGAACTACCGCACGCTGATGGACTTCACCGAAGGCCTCATCCGTCACGCCGCGCGCGAAGCACTCGGCACCGAGACCTTCACCTATCAGGGCCGCGAACTCGACCTGTCCAAGCCCTTCCACCGCCTGACCATCGTCGAAGCCATCCGCAAGTACCACCCCGGCTTCACCGTCGAGCAGCTCGCCGACGCCGACTGGGTCAAGCAGAAGATCAAGGACTTCGGCGAGCCGGTCAAAGCCGGCGGCATCGGCAGCCTGCAACTGCAACTGTTCGAAGCCTGTGCCGAAGCCGAGCTGTGGGAACCCACCTACATCATCGACTACCCGGTCGAAGTCAGCCCGCTGGCACGCGCCTCGGATGCCGACCCGGAAATCACCGAGCGCTTCGAGCTCTTCATCGTCGGCCGCGAAATCGCCAACGGCTTCTCCGAGCTCAACGACCCCGAAGACCAGGCCGCCCGCTTCCGCGCGCAAGCCAGTGCCAAGGACGCCGGTGACGAAGAAGCCATGTACTACGACGCCGACTACATCCGCGCCCTCGAATTCGGCCTGCCCCCCACAGGCGGCTGCGGCATCGGCATCGACCGCCTGGTGATGCTGCTAACCGACAGCCCGGCAATCCGCGACGTGATCCTGTTCCCGCAGATGCGGGCGGAGTAAGCACCCCGCCTCATCCAGCGAACAGCGCCCCACAAAAACCCGCACGGCCTTTGGCCCTGCGGGTTTTTTGTTGTTCGGCGCCGGCGTGCAGAATTCCCATGGACATAATTGGAATGGATTTGTATGCTCATTCACATGCTGATGAGATTACTAGTTCCCCGGTCACTCGGCGACCGCGCGAATTTGAATCCAATTAATCCGTCATAACCAACCACGACTAGCCAACAGCAGCAGGAGAGCAAACGCGATGGGACACCTGATATTCATAATCCTGCACGCCACCGCTCTCCTATTCGGCGCAGTGCTTCTTTTTCTCACGATTCCCGCGCACTTGATCTACGCAGCGGTGCGCACTAAGAAACACGATCCCGGCGCACCACGACCGAACACCCATGTTCGATGCCCAGATTGCAAAGAGTTCGTGCGCAAAGAGGCCAAGGTGTGCAAACACTGCGGCTGCAAACTTATTCCACAAGCTTGAGGTTACTAACTTATATGCCTAAACCGATAGTTTTCGCGACCTTCGACGCTCGTCCCGATAACTGACTCTCTTCATTATTGTGAGATATGAGAGGACTCGAATGAAATCGCTAATGTCCGCAAAGCATTGGGCTTCGATCGTCGGCGCCTCAGTCTTTTGGGCGACTGCTCCTGCCGCCGCAAGTGAGCAGGACCACAAGCTAGATCGTATTTTGGAAGCCTTTTCCACATACAAACCTGTGCCCCGGAAAGATGTCGCCTGGGCTCCTTGTATCGACGAAATGGAGCGATCATCGGAAAGACGATGGGCTGCACGCAGGAATGCTGGTCCAAAGTATCACGTGATAAAGGCTGGGGAGTCGCTATTTCATCTCGGCAAGATCCACTACCTACTTATTAAAGCAGTTGATGGGTCGCGTAGCTTCAGGGTTGAGTGCTTTCAAACGACAGGGGGTGACGTGTGGAAACTCCAAGAAGTCGATTAACGAAGGTAAAACCAATGAAACCAAAGGGGTCAGAGTCGTTTGATTCCCGATGAGGTAGGATCAATCATCCACCCAAGGTCTGCCCCTCGATGACTAAACAATCATCAGACAAGTCCGACAGCGCGATTAAATGAACACCGCACTCGTGATTGCCATCCTGTCCCTCGCGGCGGGCGCTGTTGTCTTCGTAAAAATGCAACGGTGTCTGGGAAAACTGAAGCCCAACATCATCTCCCTGCAACTGACGTTCAGTGAAGCGAGCTTCCGCAACGTGCCGCAGCGCTGGGGAACGGACGGCGTTACGCGGTTCAAGGCGCACTTCGCGCTCGACTATGTCTTTCTGCTCACCTACGCGATCTTTGGCTTTTCGCTGGGTGCGTGGCTCACCAGCTACATTTCGACACCAGGCGCACTCAGCGCAGTTCTTCCGTGGCTGTTCCCGGTTGCGGCAGTCTTTGACGCTGCAGAGAACGTCCTGCATCAGAGGCTCGCGTCAGCAGATCCGGGCAGCCAACCGGAAGTGCTGTTTATCGCCGCGGGGGTGGCAGCGTCCGTGAAGTGGCTGCTCCTGCTCTCATTTGTTCCAGTCGCCGCAGTTGCCGCGTTCGCAAACGCGGGGTGAGTCTTCGCCATATCGAAAAGGGGGCGAGTTGATTCGCCCTTGCGACAGATTGGGGACGGACTCGACTCATTTCGCTCAAACGCGCAGGCTGCCAGATCATGACGTACCAACACGATATGGATGACTGCTCGGCGCCGCACCCGCAATCTCATTCCGTGAGATCAATGGGGTCTGACTCAATGCCCCCGGAACTCCCGCCATGCCTCGCGTAAAGCCTTCAACCGCAGTCCGCCCCGCAAAGGCGAAGTGGTCCCAGCAGATCACGCAGGACAGCAACGCCCTTGATCTCGAGTCCGGCGTTTTCACTCTGGAGGATCCGGTCGAGATCGCTCGATCACTCAAGCGGTCGGCGGAAGCAAGCCAGCGTCTCAAGTCCACCCCGTTTCGGGCAGCGATGTCGATGCTTTGCTTCTATATCAACCGCGCCGGAAACCAGCTCTCCGACACGCAGCGCGCTCGACTCGAATCGGCAAAAGACGAACTCCGCGTGCTGTTCGGCCGACCGCGCCGCGGAGAATGATCAAACGTGATCAAAGAGGTCCGAGTCGATTGAAATGCCCGTTCGACTCTGCCCCCTTTGACCGCCCCCACTGACAGAACCCGCTGATGCGCACCACCCATGACACTTGGGCTACGATATGCCCCATGCCGCTCCAATACGCAGATGACACGCATACGCGCCAGTGCGGTGCGCTCGAAGGAAAACGGATGGCCGGCGCTGTCGGCCCTTGGCTCCATGATCGTAATAAACAATCCATGGTTTGCCCTCCGAAACCACGGATGCCAGAAGCTGGGCGAACTCGTACGCAAACAACCCTATATTGAAATCAAGGAAGTCTCGGCTGGTGACGGTTCGGCCATCGTCCATTTGTATGTGCGCCCCATAGCCTGATTACCATGTGCGTCCGCTGCGTTAAGCCGACTCAGGCGGCGTCGACCAAGTCTGCGGACGCGCAGCGACTGGTGTTATCGCATCTGCCATGAATACAACCGCTTTTGGCCTCGTCGTTACCGGTGCATTACTGCATGCAATCTGGAACCTGTGCGCGAAAAAGGCCTCAGGCGGTCTGCCCTTCGTATGGCTGTTTGGTATCGTAAGCCTCGTTGTGTCCTTCCCCTTCGGATGGGTCGCCTGGTCCGAACACGCGCACCAACTCAGCTTTCAGGCATGGGTCGCCATCACTGCCAGCGCGGTCGTGCATGGAGGATATTCGCTTGTGCTGCAGAAGGGCTATCGTGAAAGCGACTTTTCGATTGTTTATCCATTGGCACGTGGAACGGGGCCTTTGTTCGCCGTCCTCGGTGCGATCATCGTTCTGGGTGAAGCACCCAGTCTGCGCGGCTGGCTGGGTATCCTCTCGATTCTGACCGGCATTTTCCTGATTTCCGGTGCGGCGCAGGCACTTCTCGTCCCGTCACCGACGGCCCGGGCGGGCCTGCTGTGGGGCGCCACCACAGGGCTGTTCATAGCCGGCTACACCGTCATTGACGGTTGGGCAATCAAGGCGCTCGGTATTGCACCCGTGCTCTACTACGTTCTGGTCCTCGCCTTGCGCACCGCCATGCTTGCGCCGCAGGCACTCCGCAACCCTGACAGCCTCCGCACTCAATGGTCTGCGAACGGCCGCTACATCGTTGCGGTCGGGGTACTGTCGCCTCTGGCATACGTCCTGGTCCTGTTCGCGCTGACAATCGCACCACTGAGTTACGTTGCGCCAGTTCGCGAACTCTCCATGCTGCTCGGCGTTCTGTTTGGCGCCAAGTTGCTGCGCGAGTCATTTTCGCTCTCGCGTGGCATCGGTACGGCATGTATGGTCGCCGGCGTCGTCTTGTTGGCCGGCATACAGTGAGCACAACGGACCAATGGAGCGAGACTCCACGGGTCCTTGTCAGCGCTTCAGCCCAGCCTAGAGAAACGACCTGTTTCGAGAAACGCCCTCACCGCCCGATGGCATGAGCGGCTGACAAGCATCGCGGAGTGCCCCAGGCGCAGCTCGATGTGATCGCGCAGACCATCGATGCGGGTTTCGGCGACGCTCACCACGCCGTCGTTGGGTCGCCCGAGACCGGGAAAGAGCATCCCTGCACCGAAGCTGCGCGTCCCAGCGATCATGCCTGCCTCGATGCTTGCAGGGATTACGCCCGGCGCGGCCATCCATTCCCCAAGCACCCGTCCGGTGATCCATCTCAGCACAGCAATCCTCCGCAGCACGCGTGCGCAGTGGGAGCCGGCTACCGGCGAGCCCAGCAGCACCACCCGTCGGATCCGCGCATCGCGCCGTTGTGCGAGCATCGCCAGGATAACCAGACCGCCCTGACTGTGCCCCACAAGGTGAATCGGCGCGCCCTCGATTGCCGCGACGCGCTTCGCCAGCGCGCTGGCATTGTCTGCCAGCCCCCTGCGCACTGAGGGATAGGAGAAGGTCTCGACCCGGTAGCCAGCCTCTTCGAACCAGCGGCGATGAAGTGCGAACACGATGCCGTGCATCCACAGGCCGTGGACCAGCACAACGGTGGCGCGTGAGGATGACGGGACTTGCTGTGACATGGCCGGTGCAGGATAGCGCATGTGGTGGCGTTTTCAGCTCGCAACGAGCCCCATTTCGAGCGGCGCTGATGCCGGAACCACGTGCCTCGCTCAGCCAGGCAAGGGCCAGCGACTGATCGCATCGCAGTATGTAAAATGAAGCGATCCACTGCTGACAAACGCGAAAGGTTTTATCCGCCTTTCTACGCTGAAGCGTTCATCCAGAGGGCAAACACATCATGGGCGTCCGGGTTGTTCGGTTGGGTACTCCAAGGGCTGACGGGGAAGGCACACGCATCGGCACGGTGAGGCGTCCTCCACGCGGCGTGCCCAGGAGCGAATTCGCTACGCAAAACTGGTATGACGTCTGGCTCCCCAATCTTTCACCAAGCGCTGAACTCGTCAAGCTGGCCCTGGCGGCCGAGTCGGAGAAGGACTGGAGCGCCTTCGTCAGGAAATTCCGCGCTGAAATGGCCGAGCCGGAGAAGAGCCGGGTTCTTGATCTTCTTGCGGCCCTGTCTCACGGCAGCAATTTCTCTGTCGGCTGCTACTGTGAGAATGAAGCACGTTGTCACAGGTCCGTCTTGAAAGCGCTCCTGGAAGAGCGCGGAGCCAATTTTGACAGCTGATTTCGACAGCTGATCGAGCGATTGAGATGCGCCCGCGGTTCATGCGGAAACCGCCTTCCCCCTTGTGACGCGTTCTTCCGGGACGCCCCAAACCAGCACAGGGAGGACAGATGAGCGATACGGAATCCGGTACGGACAAGCGTTCGCTGTTATCTGCGTGGAAGGACGTGGTTTCGCTGCTGCGTGACACGCTGCTGCTTTGTCTGGGCGTTCTTCTCATCGTGTTTCCCACGACGTTCAACAACATCCTGGTTGGCGCCGGCTTTGAGGAAGGCAGCGTTGTCGGGTTCAAATGGAAGTCCCGCCTCGTTGAAGCGGATCAGGCCCTGAAGGATGCGCGCGCGAGCATCACGGACCTGACGATTCAGAACGAAAAGCTGTCTGAAGCCCTGATCAAGGCCCAGGCAATGATCAATGACCCGGCCGAAGGCGAAAAGCTGGCCGAGCTTCAGGAAGAGAACAGCAGGCTCAAGCTCACATCAGAGAAAATCGAAGCCAGCGTCCAGGCCACGATCACGTCCAATGCCACCCTGGTCGAGAAAGCACAGACATCCATCGGTACGGCGAGCCAATGGGGTGTCGTCTATGGCGGCGACACGACCATTGCAGGCGCCCAGTACGAAGCCGGCCCGGTCGCCAAAAAGCTGGGGCTTCCGAACACGGGCATCTATCTTCGCCAGGGCTCCTATCGCAGCGTGGCGCTCGCATCCAGCAGAGCGGAAGCGGAGCAGTTGCTCTATCTCGCCAAGAGTCGCCGAAGCGACGCCTATGTTGTCGATATGAGCAGATGGTGCCCGCAATCAACACGAAAGGCGGACTTCCATGAATGCCTGCAGCCCTAGACCTGGACGCAGCGGGATCAAACGACTCTGACCCCTTTGATTTGACCCCTTTGATTCTGCGTTGCTTCAGCGAATCAGACGCCCGTTGCGGTCCAGGATTGAGATGTCGGTGTAATCCGAGCCGGCATGGTCGTTCTGCGCGTAGCGAATCGTCACCCCGCCGGCGTCATAGGTACCGAGGCCATTGAGGGCGGCGAGAATGCGCGAGGGCGTGGGTTCGCCTGCCCGTCTGATACCTTCCACCAGCACTTTGGCCATGACGTAGCCTTCGAGCACGGTATGGTTTGCCGAAGACTTGCTGTCGAGGCGCTTGAGGTCCTCATCAAGCTGACGCGTTACCGCGAGCGAGATCGATTGCGGCTTGGGGACGACCTGGACCACGCCAAGGCCGTGCGCAAGCGTGTTGCCGATTTTCTCAGCGACCTGCGGGCCTGCCGTCACCGACAGCGCAATCAGCATGGCCGAACTGCCGCGTTCGCGCATGTCCTTCACGAAGGCCGCGCTCGCTGCCGTGTTCGACACCATGATCACGCCGTCGGGCGTGGCCGCAACGATCTTGCCGGCAGCGGCCGCCACGTTTGCCGTACCCTTCTCATAGCCTCCGGTCGCGACGAGTTCTAGCCCCGCCTTGGAAAGCGCTGCCTGCGCGGCCTTGAGTCCATCCTCACCAAAGGGGTCGTCCTGGTGAAACACCGCCACCCGCTTGATCCCCATGATGCCCATCTGCTGCACGATGGTGTTCACTTCGGCCGCGTAGCTGGCACGCGTATGAAAGACCCTGGCCGGAACCGGTGTTCGCAGCGCCGATGCGCCCGAACGCACGCCAACCAGCGCCATGCCCGCGCGGTCCAGCGTTCCGGCCTTCAGCAAGGCATCGACGTTGCCCGTACCGACAAAACCGATCAGTGCGACCGGCGCATCACGTTCGATGAGCTCGGTGGTTTGCTTGAGCGTATCTTCAACCTTGTATCCGTCGTCCCGGCTGACAAGCCGCAGCGTGTTTCCCCTGACGCCCCCCTCGGCATTGACCCGCGCGAAATACGCCTGGATGCCGAGTTTCACATCGTTTCCAGTGGGTGCGAGGGTGCCGGTAAACGGCGCGACCTGACCGATCACGATTTCGGCCGCCGTCGCAGCGGGAATGGTGCCGGCGAGTGCGAGCGCAAACAGGGAACAGCAGAGGGATCGAAACGGATTCTTCATTATGTGTTGTCTCCTTGGTGTGGCGAATCGTGCGTCCGCGCCCGGATTATGACCGAATACCATTCCGCTGAAACAACCATATGTGGTCCTCTGCGCCTCGTGGATGCACCGCCGTGGCGTGCTCGTCTCATGAGCGGCGCATCAACAGCATCCAGCCTGCAGTGGCACCTCAAACAGCACTTCAGGCCACGGAGCATTTGCGGACAGGCACAACGTTGCACTTGACGGCACATCCCGCGCCGACGCTTACTGGAACCCTCGATAGCGTGTTGGCCGGCACAGTCGCCTGCCCACCCCGCGCAGGAGCGATGACGATGGGTTCGATCACACTCACGACCAGGATTCCGGGCCCTGCCAGCCAGTCCATCGTGGCACGGCCATGAGCGCGCCGCGCGTGCTTGAACTCGCCGGCTCTCCACACCAGATGGGCTTCGCCCACGGATGTGCGTACGCCGACGATATCCGCCGCTACACCGCCGAGCGCGTGGCACTGGCCGGCAGCGAAACCTGGACCGGACACGCGATGGATACCGACGCCGTGCTGGCACTGGCCGAAGCCTGCATCGGCGCGCACAAAGCCTACGCGCCCGACCTCATGGACGAACTGGCGGGCCTTGCGGAAGCCACAGGCCTGAGCGTCGCAGCGCTGATCGTCACCAATGGGTTCACCGATTTCATCGATCTGGTCTATGCACAAGGCGGCAGCGCGACGGCAACCCGCGCGCTTGAAGACGACTGCACCGCCTTCATCGTCCCCGACCACCTCAGCGCCGATGGCAAGGGCTGGTTCGGGCAGACCTGGGACATGCACGCTGGCTCCGGCCCCCATGTGGTGTTGCTGCGCGGCCGGCCCGACGGTGCGCCCGCCTTCATGGCCTTCAGCCTGACGGGCTGCGTCGGCATGATCGGCATGAACGACGCGGGCATCGCCGTCGGCATCAACAACCTCCTCGGCGCCGAGGGTCAGATCGGCGTCAGCTGGCCCTTCGTGGTGCGGAAAGCGCTGCAGCAGACCGACATCGACGCCGCGCTTGCATGCATCACCCGCGCCCAGCTGATGGGAGCGCACAATTTTCAGCTGTTCGACCGCCACGGCACCGGCATCAACATCGAAGCCATGCCCGGCCACTGCCATGTCACACGCAGCAATGCCGAAGCGCTGGTGCACAGCAACCACTGCCTTTCACCCGACACCCTGCGCCGCTGCCGCCCGCGCGCACCGGCATCGCAAGCGTCCAGCGAAGCCCGCCTGTCTCGCGCGCAACATCTGCTGGGCAGCACCGGGGTGACGCCGGAAGACCTGATGGCGCTCACCCGCGACCCGGCGATCTGTGTCCGGGCCACACCGCCACTCGAGATGCAGACCTGCGGTGCAGCGATCATGCAGCCGGCAAGCGGGCGGTTCTGGGCGGCACAGGGCCTGCCGAGCGAAAACGGGTACGCTCGGTTCGACATCTGAGCAGGCGCGAATCATCGAACCGGAACCCGACGCAGCAGGGTCTGGCCGGCACGATTTGCGCCGTACTCTCAGCCCGTGCCAAGGGACGCATCGCAGGGCTCTGATATGCTTTCCCGGACACGACATTGAAGGTCGAAGATGAGAAGGCTGTATTTTTCCGTTTTTCTGGCTGCGGTCCTGGCGACCACGCTGGCAGTCGTCTGGAAACCCGCACCGATCGAGACCCAGCTCCTGCGCGTGCAACTGAACAGGCAACTGCCTGAGTACGCGAACGCGCTGAGCATCGAGCCGCTCGAACTGCAGGCCTTGTTCCTCGATTACGCGAGCGATCCACTTCTTGCAGGCAAGGCCCGCCTGGCGATGCTGCGCTATCCGCAGATGACGCGGCCGGTGCTTGAACACTACGGTGCCGAACCCCTGTTTCAGCAAGCCCTCAAGGACTATGGCGATCAGGCGATCCCGCCGATCTACTACTACCTCACGCACGAACTCGCATCGGTTACGGTGCGCAGGCGTGCGGAGGATCTGGCCACTTCGGCGGAGCAGACATGGCGAAACTTCTGGGGTGAGGCAGACGAGGCCGATGTGCCGGAGACCAGCGCACCGCGTGACGCCGCCAATACCGCCATGACCCCGGAGCGCCGCGGCTGGTATGCGGTTGGTTTCATCCTCGAAGAAGGGCACGACTTTTTAGGGCAGTTTGTGGTCAAGGCGGATGGCGATGTGCACCAGGTCCAGACCGAACGCGTTCTGGAAGCGCTCAACTCATTCTTTGCGGGTGGCGTACGCGGGCTCGAATCCAAGTATCGACGCAGCGAACCCGTGGGGCTTGGCGATGTGGGCTGGGCGGGCGTCGATCTCGCAATCGGGATCAGCGCGCTCAAGGTCCTGCGCATGGGGCGTACAGCCCGAGTTGGTGCGGGAGCGCGTGCAAGCGGTCTGGCCGAACGCAGCGCGGCACTGGGCTCTTCGCTGCTGCGCGGCAGCGCAATCGGACTTCGCGTGGCCAAATACGGTGCGCCGTTCGCACTGGGCTATATCGTCCTGCGTCATCCGAGCGTGCTCAACGCCCTGTTCCGCGAGGTCGCCGAAGCGCTTGGGGCCCCCGTACCCCTGATACAGACCCTGGGGTGGACGCTCGCGCTGCTGCCGCTCCTGCTGCTAGCGCAGCTCCTGCTGCGCCCGCTTGCCGCGCTGTTGTCCGTATCATCCACCAGCCTGAGGTGGATTGAATCCGTGATCCGAGGTCGATCCCGATCCGCGATCAGGTGAACATCCGGCGCACCGAATGGCATCCTCCGGGCGCGCGCGGCGGGCACGGCCTGCCCTCGCACCCAGCATTCCCTCCCCTGACTTACTGAATGAAGGACAAGCAGAACCCATGATGGCATTGCTCCAGCGCGTGTCCGAAGCGCGCGTCGTGATTGACGGCAAGGTGGCAGGTGAGATCGGCCACGGTTTTCTGGTACTCGTCTGCGCCGAGCAGGGCGACACCACTGCCGAGGCCGACAAGCTGCTGGCCAAGGTACTCAAGCTGCGGGTGTTTTCCGACGACGCCGGCAAGATGAACCGCTCGGTGCAGGACCTTGAAGGCGGCCTGCTGATCGTCAGCCAGTTCACCCTCGCGGCCGATCTCAAGGGCGGCAATCGCCCCAGTTTCACCAACGCGGCCCCCCCTGCCCTTGGACGCGAACTGTACGAATACGTGGTGGCGCAGGCAAAGATGCTGCACCCGGTCGTTGAGACGGGCGAATTCGGTGCAGACATGAAGGTGCAGCTCATCAACGACGGTCCGGTCACCATCCCGATGCACTTCCCGCCATCGGCCAGCACCGGGCAGGCAGCCTGAGATGCAGTGCCGCCCGCCAGAAATGCGCCGAACACTGCGCCGGACTTGACCGATAACCAGTTGTGCAAGGCACAATACGACGTCCGGCGGAGAGCTTACCGTCAGGGGGCGCTGCTCGCAGTGCGACAAACATTCAATTTTCTTGGAGCTAGCCATGGAATTGCGCGTCAAGATGCTGGCTGCGGTCCTCGCCGTAGTCACCACCACTGTTGCAGCCGAAGACAAGTCGCTCAACATCTACAACTGGAACGACTACATCGCCGAGGACACCATCCCCGCCTTCGAGAAGGCGACCGGCATCAAGGTCAATTACGACCTCTACGACAGCAATGCCACGCTGCAGTCCAAGCTCCTCACCGGCAGCAGCGGTTACGACGTGGTGTACCCGAGCGTTGAATACGCGGGCAAGCAGATCCAGGCAAAGATCTTCCAGCCGCTCGACAAGAGCAAGCTGCCGAACCTGACGAACATTGACCCGGTGATTCTCAAGGCCCTGGAGGCCGCCGATCCGGGCAATCAGTACCTCGTCCCCTACATGTGGTTTACCACTGGCGTAGCGATCAACGTCGACAAGGTCACCCAGGCGCTGGGCGGCACCCTGCCCGACAATGCGTGGGACCTGCTGTTCGATCCCAAGGTGACCGAGAAACTCAAGGGCTGCGGCATCTCGATGATGGACGAAGCCAGCGATCTGGTTCCGGCTGCAATGCTCTACGCCGGCAAGGACACCAAGAAGATGGCGAGCGCGGACATCAATGCCGCCATCGAGCAGATCCGCCCGGTGCGCAAGAACGTGCGCACCTTCAATTCCTCGCCGATCGACCTCATGGCCAAGGGCAGCGTGTGCGTGGCCATGATGTTCTCGGGTGACGCGATGATCGCCGGGGACCGGGCGAAGGAATCGAATACCGGCGTCAAGGTGCAGTACATCATCCCCAAGACCGGGGCGATGATGTCGATCGACGTGATGGCGGTACCGAGCGATGCCAGGAACGTCGGCAATGCCCACGCATGGATCAACACCATGATGGACCCGAAGGTGATCGCGCAGATCTCCAACGAGACCTTCTATTTCAGCGCCAACACCGCCGCACAACCGCTGATGTCGAAAGCGCTCACCGACAATCCGATGCTCAACGTGCCCGCAGAGCTGAAGGCACTGCTGCATCCGAAGCCGGTGCTGACGCAAACCGTTCAGCGTGATCTGACGCGCGCGCTGAGCCGCTTCAAGACCGCAAAGTAAAGTCGAGCAGGAACCCGATGGTGGCACAGCAAGCGGACAAGGGCGCAGCCTACCTGCGCATCGAAGGCGTCAACAAGCGCTTCGGTCAGAATCACGTGGTGAAGGACGTTTCGCTCGAAATCGTGCGAAAGGAAATCTTCGCCCTGCTGGGCAGCTCCGGCTGCGGCAAGTCGACCCTGCTGCGCATGCTCGCAGGGCTCGAAACCCCGAGCACAGGGCGCATCGTGCTCGACGGCGAAGACCTCGCCACGGTTCAGCCCCACCATCGGCCGACCAACATGATGTTCCAGTCCTACGCGCTGTTTCCGCACCTCACGGTAGAGGACAACGTCGCTTTCGGACTGCGCCAGGAGCGCCCCCGGATCGCGCGCGACGTCATCGCCGCGCGCGTGACCAAGATGCTCGACCTGGTGCAGATGCAGCGTTTCGCGCGGCGCAAGCCGCACGAACTCTCGGGCGGACAGCAGCAGCGCGTGGCCCTGGCACGCAGTCTCGCCAAGGAACCCAAGCTGCTGCTGCTCGACGAGCCGCTGGCGGCACTGGACAAGAAGATCCGCCAGGAAACCCAGCTCGAGCTCGTCCATCTCATTGAGCGTGTCGGCGTCACCTGCATCATGGTCACCCACGACCAGGAAGAGGCAATGACAATGGCCGACCGCATTGGCGTCATGTCTGACGGCGTGTTGCTGCAGGTGGGGACACCGGACGAGATCTACGAGCATCCGAACTGCCGCTTTACCGCCGAGTTCATTGGCGAAACCAACATGTTTCATGGCCGGCTCGGCCAGCAAGGGGTTGCCTGCAGCGATTTCCCTGCACCCATCATCATCCCGCCGCTGACCGATCACGCCGATGGCAGCGACGTCTCGGTGTCGGTGCGCCCGGAGCGCATCGTGCTCGGTCGTGAGAAGCCCGAGGCGGCCGACGGCACAATGAACCAGGCCGCAGGCGAGGTGGTGGATATTGCCTATCTGGGCAGCTATTCGATCTATCACGTCCGGGTCGGCACCTCACGTACCGTCATCGCCAGCGTGCCCTCCGCACGCTGGGGCGATGCGCCGCCGCCGACCTGGGGGGATTCTGTCTGGGTGTCGTGGAAGGCACCTGCCGGGGTGGTGCTCGGGCGATGAGCACGCGCAAACTGTTCCTGCTGCGTGGCCGTTTCTGGGTCGGAATGCTGCCGTGGACCTGGCTGCTGCTGTTCTTCCTGCTGCCCTTCGTGCTGATCGTCAATGTCAGCCTGTCCACGCCCGAGCTCTCGATTCCGCCCTACGTGCCACCGCTGCACACCGCCGCCGATGGTACCGGGGTCGAGTTCGTGCCCGACCTGTCGAACTACCAGCGTCTGCAGGACGAATTCACCTCGATCGGCGAGGACGGCGCCTATCTGCTCTACCTGCGGGCCTACGGCAACTCGCTGCTGCTGGCCAGCCTGACCACGCTGTGCTGCCTGCTCATCGGCTACCCCTTCGCCTATCATATTGCGCGCGCCCGCGAATCCATCCGCAACGTGCTGCTGATGATGGTGATGCTGCCGTTCTGGACCTCGTTCCTGCTCCGCGTCTACGCCTGGATGGGCCTGCTCGACAGCAGCGAAGTGGGGCTGATCAACCAGTTGCTGCTGGGGCTGGGCATCGTCGACGCGCCCCTGCCACTGCTTTACAACACCGGCGCGGTGCTGACCGGCATGATCTACAGCTACCTGCCCTTCATGGTGCTGCCGCTGTATGCCAACCTGGTCAAGCTCGACCCGCGCCTGCTCGAGGCCGCCAGCGATCTCGGCGCGCGTCCGCTGACTACCTTCCTGTCAGTCACGCTGCCGCTGTCGCGCAACGGCATCATTGCCGGCGCGATGATGGTGTTCATCCCGGCGGTGGGCGAATTCGTGATTCCCGACCTGCTCGGCGGCGGTGACGTACAGATGATCGGCCGCAACATCTGGGACGATTTCGGCCCCAACCAGGACTGGCCGATGGCGGCTGCGGTTGCCGTGGTGATGGTGCTGCTGCTGATCGTGCCCATCATCATCTTCAACCGATCCAGCCGGCAGGAAGCGGAGGAACTGCGATGAGCGTCGCGGCAAACCGGTGGGGCGCACGCAGCTGGCTGGTGCTGGTGTTCGCCTTCCTCTACATCCCGATCCTGTGTCTGGTGGTGTTTTCCTTCACCTCGGGCGAGATCACCACGCAATTCGACGGCTTCTCGCTGCGCTGGTACGAGGCGCTGCTCGAAGACCGCGAGATCCAGTCCGCGGTGTGGCTGTCGCTGCGCATCGGCGCCATGGCGGCGACCGCCGCGGTGGTGGTCGGGTCAGCTGCGGCATTCGTGTTGACGCGTTACCGGCCTTATTTCGGCAGCAGCTTCTTCGCCGGGATGACGACGGCACCGATGGTGATGCCGGAAGTGGTGACCGGTCTGTCGCTGGTGCTGCTGTTCACCCACCCCGCCCTGTCCTTTCTCGGCGGACGCGGCGCGCTCGCGATCTGGGCCGCGCACACCACGCTGTGCGCAGCCTACGCCGCCGTACTCGTGCAGTCGCGCCTGCGCGAGGTGGACCGTTCGCTGGAAGAGGCCGCGCTCGACCTCGGCTGCCCACCGTTCAAGGTGTTCTTCATCATCACCGTGCCGGTGATCGCCCCGGCACTCATATCCGCCTGGTTGCTGACCTTCACCCTGTCCATGGACGATTTCGTGCTCGCCGCGATGCTCTCCGACCCGGGCAGCACCACACTGCCAGTGCTGATCTTCGCCCGTCTGCATCATGGCCTGAAGCCCGAGATCAACGCCCTCGCCACCATCATCGTCGTGGTTGTGTCGATCGCAGTGCTTACTGCGAACCACATGATGATGTCGTCACAACGGGCGCGGATGCGGGCGCGGGAACTCGCCCAGGGCTGATTCTTCGTGCATCTGCATGCCACGACGAGTGCGCGACTCGTCGTGCGCAAGCCCCCCGAGCGCTTGCCCGGGGCCGAGCTGCAGCGCTGAACACGCCTCGGCCGCGCCGGCGATCACATCACGCGACACCCGGAATGCACGCGGCCGCGGCGCCAGTGAGGCGCCGCGGCCGGCGAATAACAGCACATGCCGCCCGGGCCGCAGGTTTGACTGCCGGCCCGGCGCAGCATGCAGCGCTGCGACTTACTTCCGCTTCACCCAGAAATCCGCGTTACGGATGCCGAGTTTTTCGGGATCGAAGGTCGGGTCCTTGCCTTCCTTCTTCTGCTGCTCGTAGTCCTTGAGCGCAAGCAGCGCGGGCTTCTGGATGATCAGGATGGCGATGATGTTGAGCCAGGCCATGATGCCCACACCGACGTCGCCCAGATCCCATGCCGCACCGGCACTCTTTACCGAACCGTAGGTCACGGCCACCATGACGGCGATCTTGAGCACGAAGTACAGCCACGGACGGTGCACCTTGCGGTTGATGTAGGCGATGTTGGTTTCGGCCATGTAGTAGTAAGCCACGATGGTCGTGAAGGCGAAGAAGAACAGCGCCAGTGCGACGAAGGTGCTGCCGAAGCCCGGCAGAACGGATTCGACCGCGGCCTGGGTGTAGCCAGGGCCGGCTTCCATGCCCGGCAGGCCATTCACAAGCATCGCGCCGTCCGGCCCCTGCACGTTGTACATGCCGGTCGACAGCAGCATGAAGGCGGTTGCCGAGCACACGAACAGGGTGTCGATATACACCGAGAAAGCCTGCACATAGCCCTGCTTTGCCGGATGCGATACCTCGGCTGCGGCGGCGGGATGCGGGCCGGAACCCTGGCCGGCTTCGTTGGAATACACCCCGCGCTTCACGCCCCACTGCACGGCCAGGCCGAGCACCGCGCCAAAGCCCGCCTCAAGACCGAAAGCGCTCTTGAAGATCAGTGCGATCATGCCCGGCACCGCCTCGATGTTCAGCAGCACGATCACCATCGCCACCAGGATGTAGGCCAGCGCCATGAAAGGCACGACGATCTCGGCAAACAGCGCGATCCGCTTCACCCCGCCAAAGATGATGAAGCCGAGCAGCAGCACGATGCAGGTCGCGCTGACCGCGGTGTCGATACCCCACGCGTTCTGCAGACCCGAGGCGATGCTGTTGGCTTGCACGCCCGGCAGCAGCAGGCCCATCGCGATTGCGGTCGACACCGCAAAGATCCACGCGTACCACTTCTGCCCCATGCACTTCTCGATGTAGTACGCCGGGCCGCCGCGGTACATGCCCTCGTCGTCCTTCTCCTTGTAGATCTGGGCGAGGGTCGACTCAATATAGGCGGTGGAGGCGCCGAGGAAGGCCACCGTCCACATCCAGAACACCGCACCCGGGCCACCGAAGGTGATGGCGGTGGCCACACCGGCGATGTTGCCGGTACCGACCCGGCCCGACAGCGACATGGTGAGTGCCTGGAACGACGACACGCCGGCGTCCGACGCCTTGCCGGTGAAGGTCAGGCGGATCATCTCGCCAAGGCCGCGCACCTGCATGAAGCGGGTACGGATCGAAAAGTACAGACCGGCGCCAAGGCACAGATAAATCAGGGCCGGGCTCCAGATGATGCCGTTAAGCATGCTGACAAACTCATTCACTGCTGCTTCTCCGTGAAACATGACGGCAGGTTGTCCTGCGTCCAATTTATAGTTAGGTCGGATCGAAACGGACCACAGCATTTTTCGCTCGATGCCACGCGTGCCGGTCCCGTTTCGGGAACTGGCCACGAAGGATTCAACACCATTGGGATCGAAAAATGCCGGGCCTGAATTGTTCCGGTTGATGCACTGCAAAACCATGCGCGCAAGGCATTATTCTATGTGTTCTGCGCATAACCTTGCATCAAAAAAATCGGGTTGCTCACCCGCACCGAGTCACATCAGCACGTGACTCCGCTGCCTGCCATGCTTGCTTTCAGGCGGTTCGCCGGGCTGAATCACCGCCTCGTCTTCGTCGTCCCGACGCCTGCCGTAAGGACTCACAGGCCACGCCACCATGCGACGATGAACAGCACCACCACCGCCGCTACATAGGCCTGCAGGCTGTAGCGCACGTTGCCGCGTGCCAACTCACCTCCCGACACGCCGTAGCGCCCCTGCAAAGCCAGGTGGATTCCCGACATGGGACTGGCCGCCAGGCCGATGGCCCAGCACTGCACATAGACCACCGCCATCAGCACCGGGTCGGGGTTGAGCGGCGCCAGCCAGGCCGCGACGGTGGCGATGGAGATGACCGCATGGATGCCGAGCACACACAGGAAGATCATGCCTGCAAGCACCAGTGCCGCCTGTGGCGCCCCCACATGCGCCATGGGCAGCCAGCCGCCACTGCTGGCGATGAGCGCATCCAGCCCGGTTGCGAACACGGCGGCGGCAAGAAACAGCGACATCTCGCCACGCATCGCGGGCAGACGACGCACCACATGGCGTGCCATTTGCGTTCCCCCTTCGACCACTCCCGCGCGCACGATCAGCACGGTTACGGCCATCACGGGCGCGGCAAAGGTGACAACCGCCAGCGTCGACCAAGACGGGACGAGCCAGTGCCCGACGATAACCATCAAGGCCAGCAGCGCCGGCACCCAAAGCGCAGCGGGGCGCATTGGGTAGCCGACGAAGTCGCGCCCAAGCGCGGGGTCGCGCAAGAGGTCGCGCGCTGCGAGAACGATCATCACCAAGGCAAGCGGAATGCCTGCTGCAGCCAATTCGGCCAGCGTGGCGCCAGGCGCGTAGGTGAGCGCAACCGCCGTAGCAGCGAAGAACGGTGACCACAGCGCCCCACCCAGAAAACCGCGCGTAAGCGCATTGAGTTGCACGATCGAGGGCGACTTCCCACCCCCCATGCGATCTCCCATGATGAAGACCGCGGACAGATTGATCACGGCGCCAAAGGCGTGAACACCCGCAATCGTGCGCCACAGGGCCCCCGGTCCGCGCGGTGCCTCCCCCGCCTCACCCAGACCGAGCAGTTGCAGGAAGCTGACCCCGGCCAGCATCCCCAGCAGTGCGATGTTCTTTGTCAGCACACCGGTCCATGGCCACTGACCACTTTGCAGGCCGGACCAGACCAGCGCGGCCACCCCGATGATGATCAGCAGAAGGGCCACCCGGCGCTGACGGCGATGCAGCCCCGCCCACATCAGGGCCACCGCCCCCCAGGCCGCCACACCGCCGATCCATTCGGGCACACCGGTGGCCGCCCCCGAAAGGATGGCAATGAATGTCATGAACAGGATCAGCAGCGCGGCAAGGCGATCGGCGAGTTTGCGCGTAAAGAGGGGCATGTAGCAGGATGACCATGGGAAGTTCGGGCTCCCCGGAGCGTACACCGGAAGCGTGTTCCACGTCCCATGTTGGGCGCAGCGCAATGGCCAATGCACGCATGTCCGACTCGGGAATGCGCTGGAAGGGATAAGATGTCGGCCGATTCACACAGCGCATGCGCCGGAGCCTGTCCCGATCCGTGAGCGCCGCGTCAACACCTCGCCCAATCTGCCATGCCAATCCTGCCTGCCAGCTACACCCTTGCCGACGACGGCACACCCTACTCCGACACCTTCGAAGACGTCTATCATTCCGCCGCCGGTGCGATCGGGCAGGCGGAGCACGTTTTCCTCGGTGGCAACGGACTGCCTGGGCGCTGGCGCGGGCGCGACCGCTTCGTCATTGTCGAGACCGGCTTCGGGCTCGG
The DNA here is from genome assembly GCF_003111665.1 of Parazoarcus communis. Classification (NCBI taxonomy): domain Bacteria; kingdom Pseudomonadati; phylum Pseudomonadota; class Betaproteobacteria; order Rhodocyclales; family Zoogloeaceae; genus Parazoarcus; species Parazoarcus communis. Next base: position 4,047,894 of record NZ_CP022188.1, read on the forward strand.
GCTGAATTTTCTCGTGGTCTGGGCGGCATGGCGCGCCGACCCCGAGCGCGCTGCAACCCTGCATTTCGTCTCCTGCGAGCTGCACCCGTTCGCGGTCGAAGACCTCGCTGTGCTGCATGCGCGCTGGCCCGAGTTTGCACCGCTCGCGGCAGAACTCCAGGCGGCCTGGCCCAGCCTGACACCCGGTGTGCACCGACTGCATCTGGACAAGGACCGGGTGTTTCTCACCCTGTATTTCGGCGATGCGCGGGACGGCCTGGCGCAACTCGACGCCCGCGCTGACGCCTTCCTGCTCGACGGTTTCTCGCCTGCTTGCAATCCGGACCTGTGGTCGCAGAAGGTCTTTCACCTGCTTGGGCGGATGGCTGCGCCGGGCGCGACGCTGGCAACGTGGTCGGTTGCCGGTGAAGTGCGCGAAGGCCTGCGCCGCGCCGGCTTTGAAGTGCAGAAGGCGCCCGGCTTCGCCGGCAAGCGTCAGATGCTGCGCGGCCATCACCCCGGGCCTCGTGGCGGACAGGCGGAAGCGCCCCCCCTGCCCCCCGAATCCGATGCGCCGCAGACCGTGCGCCACGCCATCGTGATCGGCGCCGGCGTTGCCGGCAGTTCGGCGGCCGAGCGCCTTGCAGCACGTGGCTGGACCGTAGATGTCATCGACGCAGCCGACCGCCCCGGTCAGGGCGCCTCGGGCAACCACGCCGGCGTGCTGCGGCCGCTGCCGAGTCTGGACGACAACCGGATGAGCAGGCTGACACGCGCCGGTACCCTTTATGGCTGGCGCCACATTCGTCGCCTGCGGGCGCACGGCATCAGCGTCCGGGCCGAGGACTGCGGCGTGCTGCATCTGGCGCGCGACGCTGCGCAGCTGGACAAGATGCGGGCGGTGGTCGAACGCCTCGCCCTGCCCGCGTCACTGCTGCGTTTCGTCGATGCGGACGAAGCTGAACGCATCGGTGGCTGGCCCGTACCGCTGGGTGGCTGGTGGTTCTCCGACAGCGGCTGGGTGCAGCCCCCGACCCTGTGCGCTGCCAATCTGGCCGCACACCCGCAGCAGATCCGCACCCACTTCGGCTGCCCGGTCGCGCAGATCGAACGTGTCGAGGACGACTGGCGAGTGCTCGATGCAGACGGACGCCTCATTGCCGCCGCGCCTGTCCTCATCATGGCAGCCGGAACAGGGCTGTGCGACTTTCCGCTGGCCGAAGCACTGCCGATGGTCAGCGCCCGGGGCCAGGTAAGCCTGCTTGAGGCTGCCACCGGCAGTGCGCCCAGGGTCGTGATGTGTCGCATGGGCTATGTCAGCCCCGAGGTAGATGGCCTGCGCTGCGCCGGCGCGACCTTCGATGTCGGGGACGATGACACGCATCTGCGTGAGCGTGACCACCGTGAAAACATCGACAAGCTCGAAGCCATGCTGCCCGGCTACACCACCCAGCTCGGCCCGACCGCACTGCGCGGGCGCGTGGGATTTCGCCCGGCATCGCCCGACCGCCTGCCCATGGTCGGCGCGATCCCGTCCGTCAGCAGCGTCGCACCGCGTACCCCACTTTCGGAAATACCGCGCCACGCCGGGCTGTACGCGCTCTCCGGCTTCGGCGCCCGCGGCCTTGTGTGGGCTGCGCTGGCGGGGGAGTTGATGGCTTCCCTTATTTGCGGGGAGCCCGCACCGGTGGAGAATGACCTTATCGCGGCGGTGGATCCTGCACGTTTTATACTGCGTCCTGTGCGCCAATCAGCCACCGACGACTGAAATCCAATCCACTGGAACCGCCCAATCATGGACGCCATCGCACTTTTCTTCGTACTGGGTTTCGCTGCGCGCCTGGCCCGCTCTGACCTCAAGCTTCCGGCCCAGCTCTACGAGGCGCTTTCCATCTATCTGCTGCTCGCCATCGGCCTCAAGGGCGGCATGGAGCTGGCCAAGCAGTCACCGATGGACGTCCTTCCCCAGGCAGTGGCCGTGATCGCGCTGGGCATCGTCATCCCGCTGGTCGCCTTTCCCATCCTGCACAAGCTCGGTCGTCTCGACCGCTTCAACGCCGCATCCATCGCCGGGCACTACGGCTCGGTGAGCGTGGTCACCTTTGCGGTGGGTATCGACTACCTGAGCGCGCGCCAGCTGGCCTACGAGCCCTACCTGCCGCTGTTCCTGGTCTTGCTCGAAATGCCCGGCATCGCGGTCGGCGTGCTGCTGGCGCGACTTGGTGGCAATACCGGCTCGGTGCGCTGGGGCCCCTTGCTGCACGAAATCTTTCTCGGCAAAAGCATGGTGCTGCTCGCCGGTGGCCTGCTCATTGGCTGGGCGGCAGGACCAAAGGGGCTCGCACCACTGGAACCCTTCTTCTTCGGCCTGTTCAAGGGCGCGCTGTGCCTCTTCCTGCTGGAGATGGGCCTGGTGGCTGCCGCCCAGGCGGGTGCGCTGCGCACCAGCGGGGCCTTTCTCGCCGGCTTCGCCATCGTGATGCCGATCCTCTCTGCGGTATTCGGCACCGTCGTCGGTACCGCAATCGGGCTCTCCGCGGGCGGCACCCTGCTCCTGGCCACGCTGGCTGCGAGCGCGTCCTATATCGCCGCACCCGCCGCAATGCGGATCGCCGTGCCGGAGGCGAATCCGGGACTCTCGATCACTGCGGCGCTGGTCATTACCTTCCCCTTCAACATCCTTGTGGGCATCCCGCTCTACCACCGCATCGTCGGTCTGATCCACGGAAGCTGAAACCATGCCTAATACCCATCCTTGCAAGCTCGTCGTCCTCATCACCGAAAGGGCGCTCGAGGAAAAACTGGCCCAAGACGTCATGCATCTCGGCGCGCACGGATACACCGTGGCCGATGTGCGCGGAAGCGGCAGCCATGGCAACCGCGCCGGCACCTGGGATGCCGACCGCTCGATCCGCATGGAAGTGCTGTGCGACACCAACACCGCGGTCACCATCACCACGCATGTAGAAGCCCGTTACTTCGAGCACTACGCCATGGTCGCCTTCGTCGCAGACGTAGGCGTGCTGCGACCGCAGAAATTCGCCGGCTGAAGCGGACCGCGTGGCGCACTGTTCGGGCAGCTGCTTGACGTTCGTCACGAATGATTCGCGAAGACCGGGCTAGACTTCGTTTGATCAACGCCCGGTCGTAATGTCGTGCCTTACAAGCTTGTCGTCCTGATTGCCAGCACTGCCCTTGCTGCACTTTTCGCGGGTGGCGCAGTGTTATCGCTGCAACAGCATGACAATCGACTGAAGCTTCAGCTCGAGACACAAGCCGTACGACTGCAGAGCATTTACGAAGTGTCCATGGACGAGCTCGAGCATGAAGCACGGGCGCTCGCATACAACATGGCCGCCGACCCCGAAATTGCACGCATTCTTGGGGAAGCAAACCACTTCCTCCGCGCAGGCGGTGAAAGCAATGACGCGCGCGCAGTCGAGTTGCGTGCCGCACTCACCGCCAAGCTGGATCTGCAGTGGCAGGACATGCATCGCATGTTCGACCTGCGCCAGTTTCAGTTTCTCCTCACCCCCGACCTGCGCTCTTTCCTCCGCTTTCATGCCACGGAACGCTACGGCGACAGCCTGATGGAACTCAGGCCGATGATGCGCAGCATTCAAAGTGACCGTATTCCACGCAGCGGCTTCGAGATCGGTCGTGCATTTGCCGGCATACGTGGCGGCGCCCCCGTCATCCGGTCCTACGCCGATGGACACACGGCGCCGGTCGATGCACAGCAAGCCGGCGAAACGGGCGAGCATGTCGGCACACTTGAGGTTGGCATCGGAATCGATGGCCTGCTCAAGCGACTGAGCGAAAAGCTCGATATCGGCATCGCAGTCCTGCTGAGGCCCGAACGTGTCACACAGGCGATGTGGTCGCTTTATCAGCCTGCGACCCGCGCCCCCGAGCGCAGCAACTGCTGCTTTCTGCTGTCGGCATCCCGCCCCGAGGCCGCCGCCTGGCTTGCCGCCGCCCTGATCGGGCGTGGCAAGCCGGAGCCGGAGTCGTGGCTCCAGACCTGGGAGCAGAAGCGATTTCAAGTGATCCGCTTTCCGCTGTTCGATTTCCTCGGCAAGCAGAATCCGGCAAGACCCCCGGCCGGCAGCATCCTGATCTGGCGCAACGCAGAGACCGAGCTCACCGCGCACACGAAAGCCCGAAGCATCACCCTCAGGAATGCGTTCGCAGGCTATGCCCTGGTGCAGTTGATCGTGCTGCTGTTGCTGAACCTGTCGCGCAGGGAATGGAAGCGCCAGCTCGATTTGCAGACCGCCGCGATCAGTCGCTTGTCGCAGCAGAATGCCCTGCTGCTGAACACGGCCGGCGAAGGCATCTACGGTGTGGAGCCGAATGGCGTGACGAGCTTTATCAACCCTGCCGCGCTCACGATGCTTGGCTACACCGCGGCACAAGTCGTCGGCGTAAACCAGCACCGGCTGTTTCATCATCATCACGCGGACGGATCACCCTATCCGGACGAAGCCTGCCCGATATTTCAGACGCTGCACGATGGCAAGCGCAGAAGCTGCGAAGACTGGTTCATCCGGGCCGACGGCACCGCATTCCCGGTGGCAATGACCGTTGCGCCGATCGACGATGGCGATCAACAGGGCGGCGCCGTCGTGGTGTTTCGCGACATTTCCGAGCTGAAGGAACAACGGGAAGCATTGCTGCAACTGGCCACCACCGACTCTCTGACGGGCGCATCGAACCGGCGCCAGTTTCTGGAGAGACTGGATGAGGAGCTCGCCCGCCTGAAACGCAAGGGCGGCACGGCCTCGATACTGATGGCCGACCTTGACCACTTCAAGCACGTCAACGACACCCACGGCCACGCGGCGGGTGATGCTGTGCTGAAGCACTTCGTCGAGATCGTGCGCCAGACCCTGCGCAAGACCGATGTGATCGGACGCCTGGGTGGCGAAGAGTTTGCAATCCTGCTGCCCGGCGATGGCATCGAGGGCGCGCGCGATTTCGCCGAACGGCTGTGCGAGGCCGTGAAAACCTCACCATCGAGCTTTGAACGCACACCGATACCGATCAGCGTGAGCATCGGGATCGCAAGCCTGAACACGCGCGATGGCTCGGCAGAAGCCTCGCTGCAGCGCGCAGACAAGGCGCTCTACGACGCCAAGAAAGCCGGGCGCGACCAGGTCAGGATTCACACGCCCGGGGAATCAGGCACAGGCCGGGCCACCCCAGAGGCAGCCCGCTGATCGCGAGGTCTCAGCCGCAACGCGCCAGGCGCGACAACACGCGCTCGCGGCCCAGCACCTCGAGCACCGCGTCAATTGACGGTGTCTGCGGGACGCCGAGGACGGCCACCCGCAGCGGAATCGCGACCTGCGGCATCTTCAGGCCATGCTCGGCCATGGTGTCCTTGATCGCCTGGCTCAGCACGGCCTTTTCCCACACAGCGGACTCGAAACGTGTGCGCAGGCTCGCCAGTGCCGCACGTGCGGTCTCGGTGAGATGCTGACCGACCACTTCAGGTGCCGGGTGCACATCGGCACAGAAGAGTTCGGCGGAATCCGTCAGCTCGTTGAGGGTGGCTGCGCGATCCTTGTAAAGCGCCACCACGGCATCCAGCGCCGGGCCGGCTTCCGGGTCCACGCCACGACGGGCAAGGCGGCTTGCCACTTCGCCAGCCAGGCGGCTGTTGTCTGCCTGCTTGATGTAATGGGCGTTGAGCCAGTTGAGCTTCTCGGTATTGAACTGAGCGGCCGAGGGCGTGATGTGATCGAGATCGAACCACGCGACGAACTGCTCGCGGGTGAAGACTTCGTCGTCGCCGTGACTCCAGCCCAAGCGTGCCAGATAGTTGATGACCGCCTCGGGCAGGTAGCCTTCGTCGTCGTACTGCATCACGCTCACGGCGCCATGGCGCTTCGAGAGCTTGGTACCGTCGTCGCCGAGAATCATCGACAGGTGGGCGTACTGCGGCACCTGCGCGCCGAGCGCCTTCAGAATGTTGATCTGGCGCGGCGTGTTGTTCACATGGTCGTCACCGCGAATCACCTGGGTGATGCCCATGTCCCAGTCGTCCACAACCACGCAGAAATTGTAGGTCGGCGTGCCGTCGGGACGGGCGATGATGAGGTCGTCCATTTCCGCATTGGCGATCTCGATGCGGCCCTTGACCAGGTCGTCCCACGCCACCACACCGTCGATCGGATTGCAGAAGCGCACAACCGGCTTCACGCCTTCCGGCACCGGCGGCAGCACCTTGCCCGGCGCGGGACGCCAGCGGCCGTCGTAGCGCGGTTTTTCGCCACGTGCGCGCTGAGCCTCACGCAGCTGGTCGAGCTCATCCGGGCTGGTGTAGCAGTGATAGGCCGTGCCGGCGGCAAGCATCTGATCGACCACTTCCTTGTAGCGATCCATGCGCTGCATCTGGTAAAACGGGCCTTCGTCCGCGTCGAGCCCCAGCCACTTCATGCCGTCGAGGATGGCCTGAACCGCCTCGGGCGTGGAGCGGGCAACATCGGTGTCCTCGATGCGCAGCACGAAATCACCCTTGTGGTGACGGGCATAGGCCCATGAGAACAGGGCGGTGCGGGCGCCGCCGATATGCAGATAACCCGTGGGGCTTGGCGCGAAGCGGGTGCGAACGTGAGCAGTCATCGAATATCCCCTGGCATTGGGCGCGGACAAGCTCGGTGCAAGGACGTCGCCACAGTCTGAAAATAAAAAAACCCCGCCGTCGAGACGACGTCGGGGTTGGTATCTGGTGGGCGGTACTGGGATCGAACCAGTGACCCCTGCCGTGTGAAGGCAGTGCTCTACCGCTGAGCTAACCGCCCGGTCAGCGGGGATCAATCCCTCTGCCGGCTTTCGCAACGAGTTCCCACCGTTGGTGGGCGGTACTGGGATCGAACCAGTGACCCCTGCCGTGTGAAGGCAGTGCTCTACCGCTGAGCTAACCGCCCTTCGCGAAAGAGGCCGGATTGTAGAAGCCGGGCCGGATAACGTCAATAGCCACGCACAGTGTTCGCGACCACCGGCGTCGTCAATCCAGCGCCAGCTCGGTCAGCACACGGTTGCGACCACTGTTCTTGGCGGCATACAGCGCCTTGTCGGCGCGCTCGAAAATGCCGTCAAAGGCTTCGTCGTCGTGCCGGGACGCCACGCCGAGCGAAACCGTGAATGGATCGAGCGCGAGTTTGTCCTGACGCCGGATGAGGCGCAGGCGCTCGACCTTGACCCGTATCGATTCAGCCAGCACTTCTGCCTCGTGAAGACTGCGTCGCGGCATCAGGATGACGAACTCCTCGCCACCGAAGCGCACGGTCACATCCTCCGGGCAAACCGCGGTCCGCATCACCTTGGCAACATGACGAATCACGACATCGCCGACCGCATGGCCGTAGGTATCGTTGATGCGCTTGAAATGATCGATATCGAGGACGACCACCGAGAGCGGCTCACGCGCACCGGAAACCGCCATCTCGTCGAGGTGATACTCCATGCCGCGGCGGTTGAGCAGGCCGGTCAGGGGGTCGCTGAGTGCCTCACGCCGATGGCGCTCAAGCTCGTCGCGAAGCTTTCGCGCTTCCTGGTCGGCGGAGTCGAGACGCGCCTTCAGGGTTGTGTTACTTGAATGCACCTTGGCAGTGGCCGCCAGCAGATCCGCGGCAATCGCGGTCACCGCCTCGCTGTCGTTCCTGCGCTTCAACAGGCTGATGTTGTTTTCCACTGCAGAGTGGAAACCCGAAGCGTGCTCCCCTGCTTCGCTGATATCGCCGATCAGCCCGTCGACCAGTTCCTGCAGGCTTCCGCCCAGACCGCGCAGATTGCGGAACTGTTCGATCGCGAGATGCTCGTCGTAAAGCTCGCGCATCAGCAGATCGTCGAGTCGCTTGTCCGCCGCGAGATGGGCGTCGACGCGGGCGTTCAGCGCAGCATCGCCCCCCATCCGGTACTCGTAGGCAACGGCGTAGTTGATCGGGCTGGGATGAAGAGCATGAACGATCAGAAACTCGATCACCTCATGAGCGAGCACCCGGGCATCGCTATGGGTTGCACCCGGCTGCACCGCAGCGGGCTCGGCACTGACACCACTCATCTGACCACCGGTTAACTACGTTATTCACGAAATTCATGCAAATACCATTCACGACGCACCAAGGAGGTGCAGTCATGCCTGTCTACATGGCTGTTTTAATGAGTTTAACGCGATGAGGATGACAACTCCAACCGAAGTCATCAAAAGCCCTAAAACCGCAGGCGCTGTATCGGAAAGCGCCTGCCAGACCCCCTGTCTCAGACCCGCTCAGCGATGAAGCGCTTGATCTGCTCGCCGTCAGGCGCCATCACTTCGACGCGCTGAGGCAGTGTCTCGAGCCCCTGCAGATCAGCCGGCACCTCGGGGTCGCGCCCGAGCGCTTCGCGGATGGTTTCGGCAAACTTCACCGGCAGCGCCGTTTCCAGCACCAGCAGGGGCACACCCGCCGGGACTTCGGCTGCGAGTTCGCGCGCAACCTTGACGCCATCGGCGGTGTGGGTGTCGATCATCACGCCGTAGGTTTCGTAGATGCTGCGGATGGTGTCCAGACGGTCGGCGTGACTGCTGCTGCCCGACACAAAGGCAAAGTCGTCCAGACGGGCAAACCACGGCGTGGTGCTGAGATCGAAAGCCCGACCGGCATCGACCTCCGCCCACAGCTCGGCCACCTTCTTCGGGTCGCGGCCGACGAGGTCGAACACGAAGCGCTCGAAGTTGGACGCCTTCGAGATATCCATCGACGGGCTCGAGGTCACGCTGGTCTCTGCGGTCTTGCGCGGGCGATACACACCGGTGCGGAAGAACTCGTCGAGCACGTTGTTCTCGTTGGTGGCGAGAATCAGCTTTGCCACCGGCAGGCCCATCTGTCGGGCGATATGACCGGCGCAGATGTTGCCGAAGTTGCCCGAGGGCACGCAGAACGCGACCTGCTCGTCGTTCGACTTCGTGGCCTCGAAATAGCCCTTGAAGTAATACACGATCTGGGCTGCAACGCGCGCCCAGTTGATCGAATTCACCGCGCCGATCTTGTGCTTCGCCTTGAAGGCGTGATCGTTGGAGACCGCCTTCACGATGTCCTGCGCATCATCGAACATGCCGGTAACGGCAATATTGAAGATGTTGTCGTCCTGCAGCGAGTACATCTGCGCACGCTGGAAGGCGCTCATCTTGCCGTGCGGCGACAGCATGAACACCCGCACGCCCTGTTTGCCGCGCATCGCGTATTCGGCCGCAGAGCCGGTGTCGCCCGAAGTCGCGCCGAGGATGTTGATGCTCTCCCCGCGCTTGGCCAGCACGTACTCGAACAGGTTGCCGAGCAGCTGCATGGCCATGTCCTTGAAGGCCAGCGTGGGGCCATTGGACAGCTCCAGCAGACCCAGCTTGCCGTCCTCGAGCCAGCGCACCGGCGTGATGTCGGCCGCGTTGTCGCCGGGGCGCACGTGGCAGTACACCGCTGCGGTGTAGGTCTTGTCACAGATCGCCTTCAGGTCTGCAGCGGGAATGTCGGTGATGAACTTCGACAGAATCGCAAAGGCAAGCTCCGCATAGGACAGCGAGCGCCAGGCGTCGAGCTCTTCCCGGCCGATCAGCGGATAGGACTCCGGCAGGTAGAGACCGCCGTCGGGGGCGAGGCCGCCGAGCAGGATGTCGCAGAATTCCGGATTGGCGGGCTGGCCGGCATGGCCACGGGTGGAGATGTACTTCACGGAACAGTCCTCGGAGTCAGCTGATTCTGCGCACGCCGATCACCGGCGCACGAATGCGAAGGCGTGAGTTTAACGAAAGTGCGTGGAGATTCGCAGGTTTGTGCATCACGCCGGCACGGTGACAACCGACATCCGCGCCGCTTGCAGCGCCATGAGCGACGCGGCCGACACCCGGAGCGGGTTCAGAGCCATTGAAGAAGGTCCATCGCCTCACACCCGTCACGCCACTGCCGCGGCGCGCCGAAACCCGGTCAACGGTGTTTTGCTGGCGCAACATGATCGACCTTTCGCATTAGAATTTCACTTTCACGACGCCCTCATCCCCAGACTTGACCATGACCCGCCAGCTCTCCGTGCGCCTGACCACTGCCCTGCTCTCCGAGGCCCACCGCAGCGTTCGACACTGCCTCGCGAACGGCTTGTGCACTGCAGCGCAGCCTGCGCCGGGCCGCCCGTGACAACGCCCCTTGCCCCTGACGAAACAGCGAACCCGGGCTGGGCCCTGTTTGACGACAACCTTCCCGACGGCGAGCACCTGTGGCTGACCGACCTGCAGTACACGCTGTGCTGCCGCTCGCCAGGCGAGATCGAATCCACGTTCGGCAAGATCGAGGCTGCGCGCAGGCAAGGCCAGTGGGTTGCGGTGGCCGCAGCCTACGAACTGGGTTATGCACTCGAACCCCGGCTGCAGGCCTTGCTCCCCGCCGACGACGCCCCGCTGCTCCGTGCCTGGGTGTTTGCAGAGGGCGAACGCCTGTCACAGGCCGAGAGTCTGGTCCGGATAGAGGAAGAACTGTCGCTCCTCGACGAGCACCTGCAGAACGCAGGTGTGGCAGCGCTTGAGCGCGGCATCGAACGGGCTGACTACCTTGCGGCCATCGGTCGCATCCGCGAACTGATCCACGCCGGGGACTGCTATCAGGTCAACTTCACCTGGCCGCTCACCGGCACGATCTATGGCTCGCCACTGGCGCTGTACCGGCGCCTGATGGAGGCGCAGCCGGTCGGTCACGGCGGATACATCGCGGATGCCGGCGGCGCCATCCTGTCGCGCTCGCCCGAACTCTTCGTCGAGCGCAGCGGCAAACGGCTGAGCTGCCGCCCGATGAAAGGCACGGCGCCGCGCTCGAGCGACCCGAACGCACTGGCAAGCTCGACGAAGGATCGCGCCGAAAACGTGATGATCGTCGACCTCATCCGCAACGACCTTGGTCGCCTCGCGCCCGCAGGTGGCGTCAAGGTCGAATCGCTCTGCACGATCGAACCCTACCCGTCGGTGTGGCAGATGACATCGTCCGTCCATGCAGAGCCGGTCGATGCCGATCTGATCACGGTATTCCGCGCCCTGTTTCCCTGCGGTTCGGTCACCGGTGCGCCGAAGATCCGCGCGATGGAGATCATCCGCGAACTCGAGCGCGAGCCGCGCGGCCTGTACTGCGGTGCGCTCGGGTGGGTCGCACCCGATGGCGACTTCAGCTTCAACGTGCCGATCCGGACGCTGAACGTGCAACCCGACGGCCGCTTCCGGCTGAACCTCGGGAGCGGCGTAGTGGCGGACTCGGACGCTGAGTCCGAATGGGAAGAATGCCTGCTGAAAGGGCGCTTCCTGACTGCCCTCGGCGCACCGTTCGGCCTCATCGAGACCCTGCGCTGCGAAGTGGGCGCCGAACCCACCTTCCCCCTTCTCGAGGCGCACCTGTCCCGACTGCTGCGCTCATCGCGGCATTTCGGCCACACCTGCGACATCGGTGCGCTGCGGTCGGCCCTGCTGGCCCATGGACGCACGCTGACGCCCGGCATTCACCGGGTCCGGCTGGAGCTCTCGTACGCAGGACGTTTCGTGATCGCCAGTCAAGTGCTGGATGCACCGCCCGATACGCCACCGGAAATCGTGCAATGGCCCGAACGGGTCGACAGCGCGGACATGCTACTGAGGTACAAGACGACGGCGCGCGAGGCCTATGATCACGCACTGCACGACGTGCTGGGCCGCGGGTATTTCGACGCGGTATTCCTGAACGAAAGAAACGAAGTGACCGAGGGCGCTCGCAGCACGGTCTTCATCGACACCGGCGACGGCATCCTGCACACACCGCCATTGTCGGCGGGCGTGCTGGACGGCGTGCTGCGACGGCAGCTGCTAGGAGACGGGCGCGCAATCGAACGCACGCTGTCGATGGACGACTTGCGCAGCGCCCGGGCAATCTACGTCGGCAACGCCCTGCGTGGATTGCAGCGGGTGACGCTGGCAGCGCCGGCTTGAGCCGGGAGGTCCGGCGCTGCCCCAGCGAGCAGCCCCGGGCAGACCTTACTTCTTGCTCTTGCTCTTGCCCTTGGTCACGACGGGCAGGGAATCGAGCACCGCGACCAGCTCTTTTGCCGAACGCTCGCCCAGCAGTTTGAGACCGGCACGCAGCACTTCGGACTTTGTTGCCAGCCGTCCGGCACGTGCCAGCGCGGTACGTATTTTCTTGAGCGCAGCCTGCTCGCTCTTGGGCATCGAGAACGAATCCCGTACCACCTTGCCCGCCTTTTCCTTCTTCGGCTCGACGCTCGCAGCCGGGAGCTTGATGACTGCAGGACCGGCGACCGACTTCTTCGCACCGCCGGACGTGCCGGCCACGGCTTTCGCAGGCGCCACCTTCGCCGCCGCTGTTCCAGCGGACTTGACCTTGGCCGCCTTGGGCTTGGCTGCTGCCGGTTTAGCTGCTGCCGGTTTGGCTGCGGCGGATTTGGCCGCTGCCGGTTTGGCCGCTGCCGGTTTGGCCGCTGCTGGTTTGGCCGCTGCTGGTTTGGCCGCTGCCGGTTTGGTTGCTGCCGGTTTGGTTGCTGCCGGTTTGGTTGCTGCCGGTTTGGTTGCTGCCGGCTTGGTTGCTGCCGGCTTGTCCTCTGCTTTCGCCCCGGCTTCGGCCTTGGGCTTTACAGGCGTCTTTTCTGCAGCGGGTTTCGCCACCGCAGCACGCGTCGCGACCGCGGCAGGCTTGGCCGGCGCAGGCTTCTTCGCCGCGCTTGCACGACGTCGGGCCGGGGCCTTGGAAGTCGCCGTCGCAGCGGGTGCGGCCGCAGCAGCAGACGCGGGAGCCGTCACCCGCTCGGCAGCCGGCTCGGCAGCCGCGACCGGTTTCGCCGCGACCGGCGCTGCCGGCGCAGGCTTTGCTGTCGCGGGCTTGCGAGCACGCGGGGCCCGCGGCGTCACGGGCTTTGCCGCGGGCTTCGCGGCAGGCTTCGCAGCCTGAGCGGACCTGGTCGCCGTCGCCGCGACCGCGGCCACTTCGGGCAAGCGTCCGGCAACCGAGGCGTCTTCCTGCTTGAGCGTGGCACGCAGTGCCGACTGCGTCTTGTTGCGTGTGGTCATTTTGTTTCTCCTGTCAGTTCAAGGACCGCCGCTACGAGACGGTCCACTTCATCACGGGCCTGCCCGGCACTGCGCCCCAGCCGATATACCGACCCGCCTTCGACTGCGCTCTGGGCGTAGGCATTACGCTGGGCCAGGCTCGCAGCCACCACGGGCAAGGTGAATTCGCCAAGCACCTCGAGCACGTCCCCTGCCAGTGCAGTGCGCTGCACCCGGTTCGGCAGCAAGGCCGCGCGCAAGCCCGGACGGCGCGCCATGGTTGCAACCACCAGGCGCTCGACCGCACGCGTCGACCACAGGTCGGTTGGGCTGGGCACAACTGGAATCAGGATGACGTCGGCCAACTCGAGTGCGGCGAGCGTATGCGCGTGTTCGATGGATGGCGGGCAATCCAGCAGCAGCATGTCCGAACGGCAGCCGACATTGCCAACCTGCGTTTCGAGTGAGGCCAGATCGCCCTGCATGCTCATCACCGATGCCGGAAAGGGGTCAGCCGGATTCGCCGCGGCAGCCCATCGCGCCGCGCTCTCCTGTGGATCGAGATCGCACACCGAGATCCGGTAACCCGCACCTGCGAGCCCCTCTGCCAACTGCATGGCGACGGTCGTTTTTCCGACGCCGCCTTTTTGCGATAACAGGGCAATGACGCTGCACTGTTTCATTGTTACATCTCCTCTGTTGCCCAATGCGGATGCAGACACATGTCTGCTGCATTTCCGATCCGCATCAAGTAATACTTTATTATTGTCCACTCGGGCCCGACTCGTGACAAGCGCGGCGCCCCTTTCATCATTTCAAGCTATTTCGATATCTCTCGCGCTCTGGATATACTCCTCCGACACTTTCAGAGGGGACCCTAAGAATGAAACTCGAAACAATCGCCGTGCACGGTGGCTACTCTCCCGACCCGACCACCAAGGCGGTCGCAGTACCGATTTACCAGACAACCTCCTACGCTTTCGACGACACCCAGCATGGTGCCGACCTGTTCGATCTGAAGGTGGCCGGCAACATTTACACCCGTATCATGAACCCTACCACTGCCGTGCTGGAACAGCGCGTCGCAGAAATGGAAGGCGGTATTGCGGGCCTGGCGGTTGCCTCAGGCATGTCGGCGATTACCTACGCGATCCAGACCATTGCCGAAGCCGGTGACAACATCATTTCGGCGGCGACGCTGTATGGCGGCACCTACAACCTCTTCGCGCACACCTTTCCGCAACTCGGTATCGAAGTGCGCTTTGCCGACTATCGCGACCCCGACGCTTTCGCCAAGCTGATCGACGACCGCACCAAGGCCATTTTCTGCGAATCGGTCGGCAACCCGCTGGGCAACGTCACCGACTTCGAGCGCCTCGCCGAGATCGCCCACAAGGCCGGCATCCCGCTGATCGTCGACAACACAGTGCCCTCGCCCTACCTGTGCCGCCCGATCGAGCACGGTGCCGACATCGTCGTGCATTCGCTCACCAAGTACCTTGGCGGTCACGGCACCTCGATCGGCGGCGTCATCGTGGATTCGGGCAAATTCCCCTGGGCCGAGCACAAGACGCGCTTCCGCCGCCTGAACGAACCCGACGTGTCCTATCACGGCGTGGTCTATACCGAAGCGCTCGGCGCTGCAGCCTACATCGGGCGCGCCCGTGTCGTCCCGCTGCGCAACATGGGTGCAGCGATCTCGCCCTTCAACGCCTTCCTGATTCTGCAAGGCATCGAAACGGTTGCGCTGCGCATGGACCGCATCTGCGAAAACGCGCTTGCCGTCGCTACCTACCTGAAGACGCACGCCAAGGTATCGTGGGTGAATTACGCCGGCCTGCCGGACCACCCGGACCATGGCCTTGTGCAGAAGTACATGGGCGGTCGTGCCTCGGGCATTCTGTCCTTCGGCGTTCAGGGTGGTATCGAAGGCGGCGGCCGTTTCCAGGATGCGCTCAAGCTGGTCACGCGCCTGGTGAACATCGGTGACGCAAAGTCGCTCGCCTGCCACCCGGCGTCCACCACTCACCGTCAGCTCACGCCGGAAGAAATGGCCAAGGCTGGTGTGTCGCCCGACATGGTTCGCCTGTCGATCGGCATTGAGCATATCGACGACATCCTCGCCGATCTCGAACAGGCGCTCGCCGCAGTCTGAGTGAAGTGAAATGACGTCCGGCCGTGTTCATGCATGGCCGGACGCCAAAACCCTCGCTGCCGTAGTAGACTCGCGGATTGTTTCGTTTCGCCCCTCGCACGGGCACCCCGACATGCCGCTCATTCCTCAGGCACAAGATGCCGCACTTGCCGGCGATGCTTCACGCCGCCGCGCCAGCATCTGTCTCCTCCTCTCGCTGCTGGCAACACCTGCCTCGACCTGGCTGTTTCTCAATCTCGACATGATCTGGCCGCAGATCATGCAACTCGAAGGCGCGTCCTTCATGCTCGGCGCCACCGTGCTCGGTACGGTGCTGGCGCTCACGCCACTCGTGGCGGGCCTGGGTTTTCTGCTGGCCGTCTGGTATGGGGTTGAGAGCGTCTACCTGCCGCGGCGGAGCCCATCACCGCTGATCGACAAGGTCATCGTCGCCGGCGGCCTGCTGGTATGGTTCTCGCCAGCGCTGGCAGCAGCAGCGTCGATCGTCATGGGCCTGGTCCAGGGCCGCGTCCATTTCACCCGCCCGCCTCGCGATTACTTCCTCGCAACCGACCCGATCGCGTTCTGGGAAGGCATCGGTTTCTGGCTCATCATGGGCACCCTGTTCGGCCTCCTGGCCTGGCGCTACTGGCGCAACAAGCTGCTGAAGAAGGAAGCGGTGTAAGCCGCCTTTCCGGGGCTTCAATCACCCGCAGCGGCAAAGCTGGGCCGGCGACCTCACGGATGCCGGCCCTTTTGATTTTTGCTGTCGTTTTATCAGACTCAGTGCCCCAGCCAGCCCTTCCGCAGACGGCGCACCGAGGCTGCAGCCTTCTCGTCCACGGCCAGTTTGACCGCATCACTGGCGGCCGCTGCGAGTTCGACATCGAAGCACATCAACTCGTCGCGGCGGAAGGCGTGGACTTCGATTGAATCACCCGCCTGATGACGCTCGAGCATGCTGTCGAGGTTGGCAGCGCTGACCTTGAGCCCGTCGATGGCGAGCAGCACATCACCCGCTGACAGCCCGGCGAGCTGAGCCGCGCCGCCGTCATACGCGGTCGCAATCTTCGCTTCGCCCTTTCCGTTTCCACCCGCGAGCTTGATGCCGAGCGTTGGCTTCGCGCCCGGCGCCTCGGGCTGATACGCCACGCCGAAGGGCTTGAGCAGGCGTGCCAGCGGCAGGTCGTCCGTACCTTCGACCGCCTTGCGCAGCCAGCGCGCCAGCCGTGCGCCACAATCCTTGCCACCGACCTCCTCGACGATGGCAAAGATGCCGTCCTCGGCAACACCGACGCCGGTCTGTCCATGACGCAGCCACAGCAGCCGCATCACGTCATCCAGGCTGCGCTTGCCGCCGGTCTCGCTGCGCAGCTGCAGGTCGAGCGCGAGTGCGATCAGCGAGCCCTTGGCGTAGTAGCTGACGATTGCGTTCGGCGAATTTTCGTCCTGCCGGTAGTACTTGCTCCAGGCCTCGAACGAGGATTCCGCCACGCTCTGCCGATGACGACCAGGACCGCGCAGTACGGCAGAGACCGTCTTGCCCACCAGACCAAGATAGTCGGCCGGCGAGATCACGCCGGAGCGCACCAGCACCAGATCGTCGTAATAGGACGTGAAGCCCTCGAAGGCCCACAGCAGCCGGGTATAGTTTTCGACCGCCAGGTCGTAGGGCACGAAGGCGGCAGGTTTGATGCGCTTGATGTTCCAGGTGTGGAAGTATTCGTGACTGCACAGGCCAAGGAAGGTCTTGTAGCCGTCGGGCAGACCGGTCATGCCTTTCCACGGCAGGTCTGCCCGGCTGGCCAGCAGCGCGGTGGATGCGCGGTGTTCCAGCCCGCCGTAGCCGTCACCGACCAGCTGCGTCAGAAAGACGTAATAGTCCATCGGCGGCGGCGCACCGAAGAGCTCGATCTGGAATTGGCAGATGCGTTCGAGATCGGCTGCAAGGCGCTCGGTATCGCAGTCGTGGCGACCGGTGAGCACGATATCGTGGCGCACCCCGCCCGCCTCGAAATCGGCAAGCGTGAATGTGCCCATCTCGACCGGGTGATCGACCAGTTCGTCGTAATTCTCCGCCCGGTACAGCCCGAATCCGTAAGCAAACGCCGCACCGATTTCGCCGCTGGCACGCGGCAGGGCAGTCGCCACTTTCCAGTCGCGATAAGCCATGCCTTCCGGGCTCTCGATCTCGACCAGACAGGGCCGGTCGGTGCGTCCCTCCACTGCAAGAAACACACTGGTGCCGTTGAAGAAGCCATGCGTCTGGTCAAGATGAGCCGCGCGCACCGACAGATCCCATGCATACACTTCGTAGTGCAGCGTCAGCGGTTTTCCCGCTGCAAGCCCGGTGACGAGCCAGGTGTGCTTGTCGAGTTTTTCGACCTTCGCGGCCTTGTCACCCGACTCTGCGCGCAGGCTCACGACGTGACGCGCGAACTCACGAATCATGTAGCTGCCCGGAATCCAGGCCGGCAGGCTGAAACGCTGGCCTGCGGGGTCCGGATCACTGACCGTGCAGCGCAGCTCGAACACATGGGCTTCAGGACGCGAGGGGCGGATGAAATAGCGGATCGGGGCAGTCATGGGCAGGACGGGCGACAGCGGCCGGAAAACGGAGAAGTCACGATTTTAGGCGCTTTGCGAGGAGCTGCCTATTTATTGTGCAGCACGAAAAAATCCTGTTGCTTCAAGGCGTTTGAACGCTCCCTCACACCTTGTCCACAGCTTCGCCCACGGCCTTCGGGGATAAACCCGATGGGTCGGGCCTGTTTTCCACACCCCGGGCAAGAAATTCGTGCGAATCGCCACGAAAAACACTGGACAAACGTCAAACCTGGCCAAAAGACAGGTCTGAGCCTCCACTTCTCCGGACTTGCCTCATTTTTAGGCAGACGATGAAATCCCTTTCGATTCAAGGAGGTTTCGGCTTCCCTCACACCTTGTCCACAGCTTCACCCACGCCGCACGGGGATAAACAGGATTGATCGAACACACAATCCACAGGCCGCGCAGAAAATACGTAGAAACCGCAGCAGAAAACAGTGGACAAATCGCCAACAAGGCCCGGAAACGGTCTTGAAACCACCATTTCATGGGACTGCCTCATTTTTAGGCAAGCCTCGAAAAGCCTGTTGATTCAAGGCCGTTGTGGACTCCCCCACACCTTGTCCACAGCTTCATTCACCTTGATCGTGGATAAACACAGTTGATCAAAGAAAGGGCCGGCATCGAATCCACTCTGCGCTTTGTTGGTGCAGCGCGCTTGGCAGATAATCCGGCACGGAATTTCACAAAGGTACAGATCGATGCCCCCATTCAACGCCGTCTTCCTGGACATCACCCCGCTCGACCAGAACGATCTCGACCTTACTTCGCTGCGGGAAGCATTTTCTGGCTTTCAGACTTACGAGCACACCCCGGCTGAGCACGTGATCAGCCGCCTGCAGGGGGCCCAGGTCGCGATCGTCAACAAGGTCAATCTGACGGCTGAAGTGCTTGCGGCCTGCCCGCAGCTTGAACTCGTGCTGGTTTCCGCGACCGGTCTGAACAACGTGGATCTGGACGCGGCGAAGGCACGCGGGATTGCCGTGTTCAACTGTCAGGGCTACGGCACCGCCACCGTTGCGCAACACACGCTGATGCTGTTGCTGGCGCTGGCGACCCGGCTACCGGATTATCAGGCTGCGGTAAAAGCGGGCCAATGGCAGCAGGCAAAGCATTTCTGTCTGCTCGATTTTCCGATTGTCGAACTGGCGGGCAAGACCCTTGGCGTGCTTGGCCAGGGCGAACTCGGCGGCGCAGTAACGCGACTGGCCGAGGCATTGGGCATGCGCGTGGTGGTCGGCAATCTTCCCGGGCGTCCGCCGAAGGTGGATCGTCTGTCCCTGGATGCCTTGCTGCCCGAGGTCGATGCGCTCACGCTGCACTGCCCGCTCACCGAGCAAACTCGCAATCTGATCGGCGCACGCGAGCTCGCACTGATGAAACCCGGCGCCTTCCTGATCAATACCGCGCGTGGCGGACTGGTTGAAGAGCAGGCGCTGGCCGATGCGCTGCGACGCGGACATCTCGGCGGCGCCGCAACCGATGTGCTGATTCAGGAGCCCCCGGTCGCTGGCAACCCCCTGCTGGCCGACGACATACCACGCCTGATCGTCACGCCACACAGCGCCTGGGGCAGCCGCGAGGCACGTCAGCGCATCGTCGATCAGCTGGTCGAGAACACGCACGCGTTCAGGTCGGGGAACGCGCTGCGTCGGGTTGCGTGAGACGGATAAGGCCTCGCTGAGCAGGATGGTACGCGCGGGTCCGGCGGCCCGCGCCACACGGAATCATGTGGATTGCCGTTGTGACTGTATTTATTTACAGTCCACACATGATCCCGCGCTTTGCCGAACTCCATTGCCTGTCTAACTTCAGCTTCCAGCGTGGCGCTTCGCATCCCGAAGAGCTGGCCACGCAGGCGGCGGCCTTCGGTTATGAGGCGCTTGCCATCACCGATGAATGTTCGCTGGCGGGGGTTGTGCGTGCGCATCGCTGCATTCGCGAACATGCGCTGCCAGTGCGGCTCATCATCGGCAGCGAGATCCGGCTCGAGGATGGCCCGGCGCTGGTGCTCGTGGCCTGCACGCGCAAGGGATACGGTCAGCTCTCGCGGCTGATCACCCGCGGCCGCCGCGCCGCCGAAAAGGGGCATTACCGGCTGCTGCGCAGCGATCTCGAACACGGGCTGGACGATTGCCTGGCCGTGCTGCTGCCACCCGACCTGCCCGACGAAAACACCGAGGCCGCCGCCCACTGGCTCGCCAGTTGTTTTCCCGGTGCAGCCTGGATGGCCTTCATGCAGACACTGGATGGCCGCGACGCTACCCGTCTGACGCAACTGCGCCTGATCGGCGCACGCACCGGCCTGCGCCTCATCGCCAGCACCGGTGCGCTGATGCACGACGCCAGCCGCCGCCCGCTGGCCGATGTACTCACTGCGACGCGCTTGCTCACCACCGTGGCCGATGCCGGGCTGGCGCTCGCCGCCAATGCCGAGCGCCGGTTGCAGGCGCGTGAAGTGCTCGGGCGCCGCTTTCCACCCGATCTGCTGGCCGAAACCCTGGTACTCGCCGAACGCTGCAACTTCACGCTCGACGAACTGCGCTACGAGTATCCGGAAGAGCTCGTCCCTGCGACCGAAACGCCCGCCTCCTGGCTGCGCAAGCTGGTCGAAGCGGGGCTGCGCTGGCGCTACCGCAAGGCAGCCTCAGCCGAACACGCCCTCGCCTGCGCAGCCCGTACGGAAGACGACCCGGCGCCCGCCAGGGTTCGTCACCAGATCGAGACCGAACTCGCCCTGATCGGCGAACTCGCCTATGAAGCGTATTTCCTCACCGTGCACGACATCGTCCGCTTTGCCCGCAGCGCCGGCATCCTGTGTCAGGGGCGCGGCTCCGCTGCCAACTCGGTGGTTTGCTGGGCGCTGGGCATTACCGAAGTCGACCCTTCGCTTGGCATCATGCTGGTCGAACGCTTCATCTCGCGCGAGCGCCAGGAACCGCCCGACATCGACGTCGACTTCGAGCACTCGCGCCGCGAAGAGGTCATCCAGTACATCTATCGCAAGTACGGCCGTGAGCGTGCCGCGCTGGCCGGCACCGTCATCAGCTACCGCTCGCGCAGCGCGCTGCGCGATGTGGGTCGGGCGCTGGGTTTCGAAGCCGCACAGATCGAGCGCCTGACCCGCGACCGCTACTGGTTCGACGACGGACAGATCATTCCCGAACGGGTCCGCGAGGCCGGTTTCGATCCCGACAGCCCGCAGCTCATCCAGCTGCTGTCGCTCACCCACGCCCTGATCGGCTTTCCGCGCCACCTGTCGCAGCACGTCGGCGGCTTCGTGATTGCGCGCGGCCGGCTCGATGAGCTGGTCCCGATCGAAAACGCCGCCATGCCCGACCGCACCGTGCTGCAGTGGGACAAGGACGACCTCGACACCCTCGGCCTGCTCAAGGTCGACGTGCTCGCGCTCGGCATGCTCTCCGCACTGCGCCGTGCGCTCGACATGGTATCGGCGTGGCGTGGCACCCCGCTCAGCCTGGCCAGCATCCCGCGCGAGGAGGAAGCGGTGTATGCCATGCTGTCGCGCGCCGACACCATCGGCGTGTTCCAGATCGAATCGCGCGCGCAGATGACCATGCTGCCACGGCTCAAGCCGACGCGTTTCTACGACCTGGTCGTCGAGGTCGCCATCGTGCGCCCGGGCCCGATCCAGGGCGGCATGGTCCATCCCTATCTCGAAGCGCGCACACGCAAGGCCCGCGGCGATGATCCGATGGCCGGTCTGCGGCATGAGATCCGCGCCGTGCTGGAACGCACGCTGGGGGTGCCGATCTTTCAGGAGCAGGTGATGCAGCTCGCGGTGGCGGCGGCCGGCTTCACCGGCGGCGAGGCTGATCAGCTGCGCCGCTCGATGGGCGCATGGCGGCGCAAGGGCGAACTCGAGCGTTACCGCAACAAGCTGCTGCAAGGCATGGCCGCCAACGGCTACGAAGCAGAATTTGCCGAACGCCTGTGCAAGCAGATCGAAGGCTTCGGCAGCTATGGTTTTCCGGAATCCCATGCGGCCAGCTTCGCCTTGCTGGTCTATGCCTCGGCCTGGCTCAAGTGCTTCGAACCCGCAGCCTTCCTGTGTGCCCTGCTCAACAGCCAGCCGATGGGCTTCTATTCGCCCTCGCAACTGATACAGGACGCACGCCGCCATCAGGTCGAGGTCCGCAGCGCGGACGTCAATGCCAGCGACAGGGAATGCACACTGGAGGCGATTGACGATGAGGAGCCCGGTCCTGATCGTGCACACACGAACCCTGCCGTGCGTCTGGGCCTGTGCATGATCCGCGGGCTCGGCACCGAGACCGCCACCCGCATTGCCACCGCCCGCGCCACACGGCCCTTTGCCGACGTGGCCGACCTCGCCACGCGCGCCGGCCTGGATGCCGCCACCCTGCAACGCCTGGCCGCGGCCGACGCCCTCAAATCACTGGCCGGCAACCGCCGCCAGGCCTTGTGGCAGGCCACCGGCAACAGCCCGCTGCCCGGCATGCTCAAAGGCGCAGCCGGCTACGAAAACGCACTTCGCTTCGCCCCGCCCTCGGAAGCAGAGGATCTGCGTGCCGACTACAACAGGCTCGGTTTCACCCTCGGTCGCCACCCGCTGAGCCTGTTGCGCACAACCCTGCGTGGCATGCGCTTTCTGGACGCCACCGAGATCATGCACTGCCCCGACCGCATGCTCGCCCGCGCCGCTGGCATCGTGACCTGCCGCCAGCGCCCCGGCACCGCCAATGGCACGATGTTCATCACCCTGGAAGACGAAGCAGGCCTGATCAACATCATCGTTCGCCCCGAGCTGGTCGAACGTCAGCGCCGGCAGCTTCTGGGCGCGAAGCTGCTGGGGGTGTACGGACAGATCAGCCGCCAAGGCCAGGTGGTGCACCTCATCGCCGGCCGCGTGGTCGACCACTCCGCCCTGCTTGGCCAGCTCGAGACCCACAGCAGGGACTTCCATTGAGGCAGCCCCGGGGGGCACCGCGCCGCACGCATGACGTTGGACGCGGCTCCGGATCTGCGCCAGAGTTCACCCTTTGCACACAACAGAGACAACAGTGAACTCGGAAACGCAGGCTCGAACCGATGCGGACTTCATCATTGTCGGCGCGGGCATTGCCGGTGCCTCGATCGGATACTGGCTGGCGCCCTTCGGCCGCGTCCTCATCCTCGAACGCGAATCGCAGCCCGGCTATCACGCCACCGGACGCTCCGCCGCGATCTTCGTGCCAAGTTACGGAAACGCTCAGGTGCGGGCACTCACCCGCGCAAGCCTGTCTTTCATGCAGTCGCCCCCTGCAGGCTTCACCGGCCACCCCTTGCTGAGCCCGCGCGGGGTGCTGGTCGTGGCCACACCGGACCAGTTGCCACACCTCGATGACTTCTGGCGCGAGCTGCAGACCACCTCATCCACCGCCCGCCGTCTGTCTGCGGCCGAGGCCTGCGCAATGGTGCCGGTCCTGCGTCCGTCGCAGGTCGCGGCTGCGGTGTATGAAGAGGGCGCCTTCGATATCGACGTCAACGCATTGCATCAGGGCTTTCTCAAGGGGGTACGCCACGCCGGCGGTCAGGTCGTGTGCGACGCCGAGTTCAGCGCCGTCGAGCGCAGCGGCGAGGTCTGGACCCTTAGCGCCGGCACACGCAACTGGACGGCACCGGTGCTGATCGATGCCGCCGGCGCCTGGGCCGACATCGTCGCCGGGCTGGCGGGCGTCGCACCGCTGGGACTGGTGCCGAAACGACGCACGGCCTGCATCCTGCCCGCACCCGCCGACATCCCCACCGCACACTGGCCGATGGTGCTCGGCGCAGCGGAGGACTGGTACATCAAGCCCGATGCAGGCGCCTTGCTCGCCTCACCCGCAAACGCCGACCCGGTGCCGCCGCAGGATGTACAGCCCGAAGACCTGGATATCGCCCTGGCGATGTACCGCGTCGAAGAGATGACCACGCTGGACGCAAGCCGCCCGCGAACCCCGTGGGCCGGCCTGCGCACATTCGCTTCCGACGGCGGGCTGGTCGGCGGTTTCGATGATCGGGTGCCCGGTTTCTTCTGGGTGGCCGCACAGGGTGGCTACGGCATCCAGACCGCCGCTGCAATGGGTGAAGCCTGCGCAGCGCTGGTGCGACAACTGCCGCTGCCGGCCCACATTGCGGCCGAAGGGATCAGCGAGGCCGCGCTCGGACCTGCCCGCATCCGCAACGCGCAGTAAGTGCGCCTCATGCTGCCGGGCGCACTGCCGCCCGCAGCGCGCGCACTCGCCAGCGGGCTGGCATCACGCACCCACCGCGAGTTGATCGATCCGCCCTTGCAGATGCTGGCGCAGCAACTGCACCGCAGGGCCGATCTGGCGCCGGCTGGCACACAGCAGGTTGAGCGGGCTGGACTCCCCCGACCATGCAGTGCACAGCGCCACCAAGCGCCCATCGCGCAGGTCCTGCTCGGTGTCGAGCCGCGACTTGTAGGCGATCCCATGCCCGGCCACGGCCCAGCGCCTCACCGTCTCGCCATCGTCGGCGATGCGGTTGCCCCTGACGTTGACCAGGCTCTCTTCGCCATCACGTGAAAAGCGCCAGCGATCGTGCACCTGATCGCTGAGCATGAAGCACAGGCAGTTGTGGCGAACGAGATCGGCAGGCGTCTCGGGCCTGCCATGACGTTCGAGATAGGCCGGCGATGCGCACAACACCCGCCGGTTGCCGGGCGCGAGGGGCAAGGCCACCATCCTCGAGTCCGGCGGATTGCCGTAGCGGATCGCAATATCCACCGGCTGCTGAAACACATCCGCAACCCGGTCCGACACCTGCACCCGCAACTGCAGGCGCGGATAGTCCGCAACAAACTCGTCCAGCCAGGGCAACAGCAGACGCCGCCCGATGTCTGACGGGATGGATAGCTGCAGGCTGCCACTGAGTTCGAGTTGTCCGGCCGTTGCCGCCCGTCTGCCCTGATCAAGCAACTCCAGCGCCTGCAGACAATGCTGCAGATAGGCTTCCCCCTCCTGCGACAGTCGCTGACTCCGTGTGGAGCGCACAAAGAGCCGCACGCCGAGATCGGCTTCGAGCCGTTTGAGTGAGGCGCTTGCCGCAGCCGGGGTGATGTCCATCATGCGCGCCGCGGCGCTGAGGCTGCCGCCCTGAACGGTGCGGACGAAGATTTCGAGATCCTTGAGCGCAATCATTATCAAATCTTGTTTGAAATACCTTCTTCATTATCGGCGTTTTTCCGCGCAATGAAGTCGTGCATCATCCAGACATTCGCAACGCACCGATCACGAAGAAGGAATCAGCATGAAAGCCATCGCCTATCAGAACGCCCACCCGATCGCCGATGAAAACGGCCTGCAGGATGTCGTCCTGCCCGAACCCGTTGCCACCGGTCGCGATCTGCTGGTCGAGGTCAAGGCCATTTCGGTCAATCCGGTGGATACCAAGGTCCGGGCCAACGCCAGCGCAGAGGCCGGTGGATGGAAAGTGCTGGGCTGGGATGCCACCGGGGTTGTGCGTGCAGCAGGTCCTGACGTAACGCAGTTCAAGGTCGGTGACCGCGTCTGGTACGCCGGCGACATCACCCGTCCGGGCACCAATGCCGAACTCCACCTGGTGGACGAGCGCATTGTCGGTCACATGCCCGCATCGCTCGATTTCGCGCAGGCCGCAGCCCTGCCGCTGACCTCGATCACGGCGTGGGAGATGCTTTTCGACCGTCTGCGCCTGAAGGCCGACACCACGCCGACCAACGAGCGTCTGCTGATCATTGGCGCGTCTGGTGGCGTCGGTTCGATCATGACCCAGCTCGCCCGTCGTCTCACCGGCGCCACGGTGATCGGCACCGCATCGCGGCCCGAGACCGAGGCCTGGGTGCGCGAACTGGGGGCGCATCACGTCATCAATCACACCCGTCCGCTCGCCGAAGAGCTCAAGCGCATCGGCATTGACCAGGTGACCCACGTCGTCAGCCTGACCAAGACCGACCAGCATTTCCCGCACATCGTCGAAGCCATCGCGCCGCAGGGCAAGTTCGGTCTCATCGACGACCCTGAGCCCATCGACGTCCGCCTGCTCAAGCGCAAGAGCGTGTCGCTGCACTGGGAACTGATGTTCACGCGCTCGATGTTTGGCACCGAGGACATGATCGCCCAGCACCGCCTGCTCGACGAAATGGCCCGTCTGGTCGACGCCGGCACGATCCGCAGCACGGCCGCCGAACACTTCGGCAGCATCAACGCCGCCAACCTGAAACGGGCACATGCGCTGCTCGAGTCCGGCAAGGCACGTGGAAAGATCGTGCTCGAGGGCTTCACCGGCTAAACGATGGCCCGAACGCGGACCTGACCGGCTCGCCGGTTCGACGGCTGCAAGGCATCGATCTGGCACTCATCCTGCTTTCCGGGTCACGGGAGGGGTGCAGGCGTCTGCGCCCTCGCGACCAAATGGAGCGCATCATGCAGGCACTTGCCAGCCGTACCGACAAGCACGGAAACCCTGTCCAGATCGGCGATGAGGTTCGCATTCTCAGCATCAGCATGGATTCCGACATCGACGACGATGAACGCGAGATGTTCGAATTCATGCTGGGCGCGATCTGCGAGATCGAACGCTTCGATGCGGACGGCCGCGCCTGGGTGTCGATGTGGTGGAGCACCGGCGAGGGCAACGCCACAACCAGTGTCGGACTCGCGACACACGAAATGGAGCGGGTCACCAGCCACTGCCCCAAACCGTCCGCCTGAAGCGGCGGCTCAGCCGGCCTCGCGCGCGACCGGGGCGCTTGCGGTCATGGAGTCCACCGCATTCACGGCGGCCTTGACCGCAACCGGGTCAAGCGTCAGCGCAATGTGACCGAGGCCGGGTATCAGCACCACCGGCACGTCCCTGCCCGCGCTGCTAAACACTTCGGCAAAGCGGTCGGCATGGAAGGCCTCGTCGTTTTCACCTGCCAGCACAGAGAGCGGCACATCCGCCGTATTACGGATGTTGGCGCGATAGTCCTGCTGCGGACGAAAATTCTGTGCGAGCGGAAAACTGTAGGACGCCGTGAGCTGCGCCTTCGACGCCTCGTCCAGCGCGAAGCGGGTGACGGGAAGCGCATTGAACGCACGCACCCCGGCAGCATTCAGTACCCCGAGCGCAATGTATCGGGGCAGCCCGACGCTGACCCAGCCACCACTGTTGGGGCGTTGACTGCGCGCGTCCTGGCTGATGAAGGGCGACAGCAGCAGGTAGCCGGAAAACAGCGCCCTGAGCGGGCTTCCCGCAACACGCAGCACAAAGCCGCCCCCCGAAGAAAAGCCCGCCAGCGTCACCGGTTGCGGCGGCGCGACCACGCGCACGAAATCCTCGAGGTCGTCTTCAAGCTGTCCCACATAGTCGATCCGGCCCTTGTTACCGGACTCGCCGTGGCCCCGCACATCGAGCGCACAGGCAACATAGCCGGCCGCAGCAAAGGCGCTCGCCATCACATGCATGCTCTGACTGCTCGCAGAGGAGCCGTGCACCAGCACCACGCTGCCCTTGCGGTCGTGTTCGCCAGACATGTAGGTGCGATACGCGAGCGCGCTGCCGTCGCGCGCCCGATAGCGCTGCAGATCAGGCAAGCCCGAGTAATCCACCGCCTTGAACGGCGCACCGATGCTGTCCATCGGACGCGGCTCGGCAGGACCGCCGAAGGCGATCGCCAGCCCCGCAAGCGAGACCACGATGCATGCACTGACAAGCAAGGTGATAAGCAACACGTTCATTCGGTGAGGTCTCCAGCGTCGGCAGCACGTCCGGACCTGCCGGACGGCGATGAACCCGGCCGCCGTGCTCCGCCGGGCAGGATCAGACCATGACGCCGAACAGGGCACCGACCCCGGCGGTCAGCGCCATGGCGAGTGCGCCCCAGAAACCGACGCGGATGACTGAGGTGAGAACCGGCGCCCCGCCCGCATTGGCCGCAAGCGCCCCGAGCAGGGCAAGAAAAAGAAGCGAACTGCCTGATACCGACCACATCAGCGCCGACACCGGCACCAGCAACACCACGAGCAGCGGCAGCGCCGCCCCGACCGAGAACGCTGCGGCGGAAGACAGCGCCGCCTGAACCGGCCGCGCCGTGACCGTATCCGAGATGCCGAGTTCGTCGCGTGCATGGGCGCCGAGCGCATCATGGGTCATCAGCTGGGCGGCGACCTGCCCCGCAAGCTCGCGATCGAGCCCACGCCCGACGTAGATGGAGGTCAGCTCCATCAGCTCGTGCTCGGGGTCAGCGAGGAGCTCCCTGCGCTCGCGCTCGATGTCGGCCCGTTCGGTGTCGGACTGCGAGCTCACCGAAACGTATTCACCTGCGGCCATCGACATCGCCCCGGCGACCATGCCGGCCACACCTGCAATCAGGATGCTGGAGGAGGACGCCTCTGCCGCTGCCACGCCGAGGATGAGGCTGGAGGTGGACACGATGCCGTCGTTGGCACCGAGCACCGCCGCTCGAAGCCAGCCGATGCGTTGGGTGTGATGCTTCTCTACATGTCGCATGCGGGTCGCTCCACGCACGGCATGGACCGCATGCCGTCAGAAAAAGTGGCGCCAGAAAGCAGAACCGCGCCCTGGGGCGCGGTTCTGGGACTCAGATCAGAGCGTTTCGAGACGAAGTCGGGTGACCTTGCCTTCGACAACGTCCAGAGCCTCGATGCGGGCAATGGCGGCGTTGGCGTTCTTCTCCACCGTCTGATGCGTGAGCATGATGATGTCGGTCTGCGACTCGCCCTCGGCCGGTTCCTTCTGGATCATCGCGTCGATCGAGATGTCGCTGTCGGCCAGAATACGGGTGATGTCGGCCAGCACGCCCGGCTGGTCCTCGACCCGCATGCGCAGGTAGTAGGAGGTGATGATCTCGTCGATCGGCAGCACCGAAAGATCCTGCACCTGATCGGGCTGGAAGGCCAGATGCGGTACACGGTGCTCGGGATCGGCGGTGTGCAGGCGGGTGACATCGACCAGGTCGGCGATCACGGCCGAAGCGGTCGGCTCGGCGCCGGCGCCCTTGCCGTAATACAGGGTGGCGCCAACGGCATCGCCCTGCACCAGCACTGCGTTCATCGGGCCTTCGACGTTGGCGATCAGACGCTTCTCGGGGATCAGGGTCGGATGCACGCGCAGCTCGACGCCATCGTCACGCTTCTTGGCAATGCCGAGCAGCTTGATGCGATAGCCGAGTTGTTCGGCGTAGCTGATGTCAATCGACTCGAGCTTGGTGATGCCCTCGATGTGCGCCTTGTCGAACTGCATCGGGATACCGAATGCAATGGCGCTCATGATGGTGGCCTTGTGCGCGGCGTCGACGCCTTCGATGTCGAAGGTGGGGTCGGCTTCGGCGTAGCCCAGCGCCTGCGCTTCCTTGAGCACTTCGGCAAACGGCAGCCCGCGGTCGCGCATCTCGGACAGGATGAAGTTGGTGGTGCCGTTGATGATGCCCGCCAGCCACTGGATGCGGTTGGCCGACAGACCTTCGCGCAGTGCCTTGATGATGGGGATGCCACCGGCCACTGCGGCCTCGAACGCCACCATCACGCCCTTTTCCTGGGCTGCGGCGAAGATCTCGTTGCCATGCACGGCGAGCAGCGCCTTGTTGGCCGTGACCACATGCTTGCCGTTTTCGATGGCCTTGAGCACGAGTTCGCGCGCCACACCATAGCCACCGATCAGCTCGATGACGATGTCGATTTCGGGGTCGGTAACCACGGAGAAGGCGTCGTCGGTCAGCTTGACGTCGTCACCCGCGACTTCGCGCGCGAGAACGAGGTTCTTGTCCGCCACCGTGGTAATACGAATCGGCCGACCTGCGCGACGGGTAATTTCCTCTTCGTTGCGTTTGAGGACGGTAAAGGTGCCGCCGCCGACGGTACCGATGCCCAGCAGGCCCACGTTGATCGGTTTCATTCAGTGCTTCCGTGTTGGTCGTTGAAGAATTGGAACACCACGGCTCAGGTGCCGTGACGTTTGCGATAGTTTTCGAGGAAGCGGGCAATGCGCCCGACTGCGTCGCGCAGGTCGTCTTCATGCGGCAGGAAGACGAGGCGGAAGTGGTCCGGTTGCGGCCAGTTGAAGCCGGTGCCCTGCACCAGCAGCACGCGCTCTTCCTCAAGCAGTTCGGCGATGAAGGCCTGATCGTCGACGATCGGATAGACCTTCGGATCGAGCTTCGGGAACATGTAGAGCGTGGCCTGCGGCTTGACGCAGCTCACCCCCGGGATGGCGTTGATCAGCTCCCAAGCGAGGTCACGCTGACGGCGCATGCGCCCGCCTTCGGCCACGAGGTCGTTGATGCTCTGATAGCCGCCGAGCGCAGTCTGGATGGCGTACTGCCCGGGAACGTTGGCACACAGTCGCATCGAGGCCAGCATGTTGAGGCCTTCGATGTAATCCTGTGCATGACGCTTGTCACCACACACCACCATCCAGCCGGCGCGATAGCCGCAGGAGCGGTAGTTCTTCGACAGGCCGTTGAAGATGATGGTGAGCACGTCTTCGGACAGCGCAGCCAGCGAAGTGTGTTCGATGCCGTCGTACAGCACCTTGTCGTACACCTCGTCCGAGTACAGGATCAGGTCGTGTTCGCGTGCGAGCGCGACGATCTGCTTCAGCACCGAATCCGGATACACCGCGCCGGTCGGGTTGTTCGGGTTGATGACCACGATCGCCCGCGTATTGGGGGTGATCCGGGCGCGCATGTCTTCGATGTCGGGCAGCCAGCCTGCGGCCTCGTCGCACATGTAGTGCACCGGCTTGCCGCCGGACAGACTCACCGCAGCGGTCCACAGCGGGTAATCGGGGGCTGGAACCAGCACCTCGTCACCGGCGTTGAGCAGCGCATTCATCGCCATGACGATGAGCTCGGAGACGCCGTTGCCGATGTAGATATCCTCGATTCCTACATTCTTGATGTTCTTCTGCTGCGTGTAGTGCATCACTGCCTTGCGCGCAGCGAAGATGCCCTTCGAATCCGAATAGCCTGCCGAATTGGGCAGGTTGCGGATCATGTCCATCTGGATTTCTTCGGGCGAGTCGAAGCCGAACGCGGCCAGATTGCCGATGTTCAGCTTGATGATCTTGAGACCTTCGTCTTCCATCTGCTTGGCGCGAACGAGCACCGGCCCGCGGATGTCGTAACAGACGTCGGCGAGCTTGGCAGACTTGCGAATCGGACGCGCGGCGGCGGCCTCGGCCCGGAGCACAGGTTCCGTGGGTGCCGTTGCCAGATTCAAAGTCGTTGCCGCTTTCATGTCCTTCGTCCTTTATGTCTGCCCCCGGAATACCGCGGAGCGCCGGTTCGCCACCTGTGACAGGAAAGTCCTGCTCGCGCAAATGGAGAAAAGGTTGCTATCTTAGCCCCGCCGCCCCGGCGCGGCAATTTGCCCCGACCTACTTCTCGAATGTAAAGCCATGAAGCTACATCAAGACCAGCCTGACAGCATCAACACCGTGACCGGCTACGGTGCAGACCATGTCCTGATCAACAAGGTCCGCCACGATGGCAACCTGATCCTCACCGCCGAGCGCATCGTCGCCGACTGGGCGCCGGGCGGCTTTGCCGGGCTCAGTGCCGACGATCTCGCTCAGGTCTGCTCGGTGGACGTGGAAATCGTGCTCATCGGCACCGGCACCCGCCAGCGCTTCCCGTCGCCCGCCCTGCTGCGCCCGCTCATCGACGCCCGGATTGGCTTCGAAATCATGGATTTGCCCGCTGCGTGCCGCACCTACAACGTCCTCGTCGGCGAGGGGCGTTCGGTGGCAGCCGCCCTGCTCTTCGACCCTGCACAGTAAGCCTGAGGCGACGCCCAGTCATCTTGCGGTAATTGTCATGAATACCCTCTGTCCGGTACGCTGCGCCAACACCCACGACAGGAGACGCAATGACAGCAATCCCCCCCGCCGATTTCAGTCTTCCCGCCACCAGTGGCCAGACTGTGAGCTTGTCGGCTTTGCGCGGAAAGAAAGTCGTGCTGTACTTTTATCCTAAGGACAACACGCCCGGCTGCACCAACGAAACGCGGGACTTCGGCGCGCTGCACGCAGCGTTTGCGGCGGCCGGTTGTGAAGTGTTCGGCATTTCCCGGGACAGTCTGAAGTCACACGAAAACTTCAAGGCCAAGCTCGAACTGCCGTTCGAGCTGATCTCGGACGCCGACGAAACCGCCTGCACCATCTTCGACGTGATCAAGATGAAAAACATGTATGGCAAGCAGGTGCGCGGCATTCAGCGCAGCACCTTCGTGCTCTCCACCGACGGCTCGGTGGCGCGCGAGTGGCGCGGGGTCAAGGTACCCGGCCATGCAGAGGAAGTCCTCGCTTTTGTCCAGTCGCTCTGATCCCGCCCAAAGGTCCTCGAAAATGCCAGCTGCCACTACGAAAAAGACGACCCGCCGCCGCGCCGCCCCGAAGACCAAACTCTTCGTCCTCGACACCAACGTGCTGATGCACGACCCGACCAGCCTCTACCGTTTTGAAGAGCACGACATCTACGTGCCGATCATGACGCTCGAAGAGCTCGACAACAACAAGAAGGGCATGTCCGAAGTCGCGCGCAACGCCCGCCAGGCCAGTCGCATGATGGACGAGATCGTCACCGCCTCGCCCGACGGCATCGAGGCGGGGATCGAGCTCAAGGGCCCGTCGCGCGACCTCGCGACCGGCAAGCTCTTCCTGCAGACCGAAGCGATCAATGTCACCCTGCCGGCAGCGCTGCCCACGGCCAAGGGCGACAACCAGATCTTGGCTGTCGTCATGTTCCTGGCCGAAAAGGAACCGGGCCGTGGCGTGATCCTGGTGTCCAAGGACATCAACATGCGGATCAAGGCCCGCGCGCTCGGCCTTGAGGCGCAGGACTACTTCAACGACAAGGTGCTCGAGGATACCGATCTCCTCTACACCGGCACGCGCGAACTGCCCGCGGACTTCTGGGAGACCCACGCCAAGGGCATGGAGTCGTGGAAGAACGACGGCCACACCTACTACCGCCTGCAGGGCCCGCTGACTGCAGACCTGCAGGTCAACGAGTTCCTTTACCAGGATGGCGAAACACCGCTCGAAACGCTGGTGAAGGAGCAAAGCGGTCGCGTCGTGGTGCTGGAAACCCTCACCGACTACAGCCACCAGAAGAACAACATCTGGGGGATTACCTCGCGCAACCGTGAGCAGAATTTCGCCCTCAACCTGCTGATGAACCCCGAGATCGATTTCGTCACCCTGCTCGGCCAGGCCGGCACGGGCAAGACGCTGCTGACGCTGGCAGCAGGTCTGACCCAGGTGCTCGAGACCAAGCGTTACTCCGAGATCATCATGACCCGGGTCACCGTGCCGGTGGGCGAGGACATCGGCTTTCTGCCCGGCACCGAGGAAGAGAAGATGGCGCCGTGGATGGGCGCGCTCGAGGACAACCTTGACGTGCTCAACGGCACGACGGGCGAAGGTGGGGACTGGGGTCGCGCCGCAACACGTGACCTGATCCGCAGCCGGATCAAGATCAAGAGCCTGAACTTCATGCGCGGGCGCACCTTCATCAACAAGTTCCTGATCATCGATGAAGCGCAGAACCTGACGCCCAAGCAGATGAAGACCCTGATCACCCGCGCCGGTCCGGGCACCAAGGTGGTCTGCCTGGGCAACGTCGCCCAGATCGACACGCCCTACCTCACCGAAGGCTCGTCCGGCCTCACGTTTGCGGTCGATCGTTTCAAGGGCTGGTTGCATTCGGGCCACATCACCCTGCAGCGCGGCGAACGCTCCCGCCTCGCCGACCACGCCGCAGAAGTGCTCTAAGTCAGCCGGTAAGGCACAACCCGGGGTCACCCGGGCCGGGCGCGAAGGCGCTCAGGCCCGGGTGACCCCGGTTCCGTTTTGCGTCCTTGTTACGCACACGGACGCTCATCGACAGCGCCCTTGCGGGATGCTGTCCCGTTGAAAATTCAAGTTTTGCCGGCATCACGCCGTTAACCAGACATTCCCGCCCGACAACTGCTGCCAGGCCCCGGCCGGGCATGGGTTGCCGGGCCCTCCGCCAATACGGAAGCGCGCCCCATGAGCACTACGAACACCAGAGCAACGGGGAAGGAATCCTTTCTCGACCCGCGACGCCCCATCGTCACCAAGACCGATCTCAAGGGTGTCATCACCTACGCCAATCCGGCCTTCGTCCAGATCAGCGAGTACAGCCGCGACGAGCTCATCGGCTCGAACCACAATATCGTTCGTCATCCCGACATGCCCAGGGCTGCGTTCGCCGACCTCTGGCGAACCATCGCAGCGGGTGCGCCATGGCGCGGAATGGTGAAAAACAGGACCAAGTCCGGGGGCTTCTACTGGGTGGACGCCTACATCACCCCGGTAACCGATGACGGCCGGCACATCGGCTACATGTCGGTACGCAGCGCGCCCACTCAGCAGGCACGAAGCGAAGCGGAAGCCCTCTACCGTGCGGTCAGTGAAGGCCGCCAGACACTGCAGCCGACCGCCATCGGTGGAGGCGTGTCGCTCGGCGCAACAAGTGCTGTCGGCCTCGCGCTGATCCTTGCACTGGCCGCGGCTCAGGCCTTCGTGGACGGATGGGTGGGGTTTGCGCTGCTGGGCGTTCAGGCGGTGCTCGCTCTCGCGCTGTGGATGTCGATCAAGGCAGCCGTGGTCACGCCGCTGAAGAACATGCTCGGCCTGTTCCGCCAGATTGCCGAAGGCAATCTCAAGGCCGAGGTCGCCGACGCCGGCTGCCGCGAAGTCCGCGATCTGCGCTCGGCCCTGCGTTCGATGCAGGTGAGCCTGCGCGCCCTGATCGGCGATGTGGTTGCATCCGCCAGCGACACTTCAGCGGAAGCAAGCGTGCTGCATCGGGGCGCCAACAAACTGCATCAGGGCTCGTCCGATCAGGCGGATCAGGTGTCGTCCTCCGCCGCGGCGATGGAGCAGCTTGCGGTATCGGTAGGCGAAATCGCCAGCGCAACCGAAGACAGCGCCAAACAGGCCAGTCAGGCGCTGAAGATCACGCAGGACGGGCAACGCAACATGTCGCTGGCAGCCGAGAACACGCGCCTCGTGGTGTCCGCCGTCGAGGAGAACCAGCGCATGATGGCGGCGCTGGGTGCCTCAGTGAAGAAGATCGGGGCGGTTGCCGAGGCCATCAGCGGCATTGCCAAGCGCACCAACCTGCTCGCACTCAATGCGGCGATCGAGGCCGCCCGTGCAGGCGAGCAGGGCCGCGGCTTTGCGGTGGTGGCGGGCGAAGTCACCGAACTGGCCGGTCAGACCCAGCGCAGCACCGAAGATATTGCCCGCCTGGTGACCGAGATCGCGGAGCGTGAGTCCAGCGTCACCGAGAGCATGGCCGGCCTTCAGTCCGGCGTGAGTCGCAGCGTCGAGGCGATTCAGACGCTTGCCGGCGAACTCGAGCAGATCTCGATTGCCAACACCGCCGTGTCATCGAATGCCGAGGACGTGAAGCACATGCTGTCGCAACAGCAACAGGCGTCGACCGACGTCGCCGGCATCATGGAGCGCATGAGCGGAATCACCGAGCGCAATCTCGGCACGGTGGCCGACGTCGAAGCGGCTGCGGCAGGCCTGGAAGACACTGCGCGCGAGCTCAAACTGCTGGTGGCGCACTTCGAACAGCGGATCTGAGGCGCTCGCAATCCGCTCAGGCACCCGGGCTTGTCGCAGATCAGTCCCGGGGTGCCGGGTCAAAGCCTATAATCCGTCGATTGATATCTGATTCACAGGCCATGACTGTTACAGCCCCCGACATGCTGGTCGGCGCCAGCTCTGACTTCCTGAAGCGCTTCTCCCCCTTCAACCGGATGGAGCCGGAAGCGCTGGCGTTTCTGGCGCAACGGGCTGCGCTGGCTTTCCATGCGCGCGGCAGCGAGATTCTGACCCCGGAAATGGGGCAGGCGAGGCACTTCTACATCATCCAGCGCGGCAAGGTGCAGTCGCGTCAGACCGGCGCAACCGTGGTCACCGAATACGCCAGCATGTCGATGGGCCCCGGCGAGTGCTTCCCGATCGGCGCCATTTCGGCCAGCCGGCCCTCGACCAACGCCTACGTGGCGGTCGAAGACAGCTTCTGCTTCCAGATCACCGCCGACGACTTCATGCAGCTGATGCAGATGAGCCCGGTCTTCCATCTCTTCTGCACCCAGTACATTGCCAGTCTGCTCAACCAGTCGCGACAGCAGCTCCAGACCACCTTCTCGCAGCGTGCGGCAGAACAGCAGACCATGACCACGCCGCTGGCCCAGCTGGTCAAGCAGGAGCCGGTCTTCGTCGGCCCGGATTGCAGCACTCGTGAAGCACTGGAAAAGATGGCAGAGCTTCACATCGGCTGCATGGTCATCGCCGATGCCGAGCAGCGTCCGCTCGGGGTGCTCACCCAGAGCGACCTTCTGCCACGCTTGCTGCTGCCTGGCGTAGACCTGTCCCTCCCGATCAGCGAGGTCATGACCGCCAACCCGCACGAGCTGCTCAGCACGGCTTCGGCCTATGATGCCGCCCTCGCGATGGCGACCCACGGCGTTCGCCACCTGCTGGTCATCGACGCCGATGGCAGGCTGCAAGGCGTGGTGTCGGAACGCGATCTGTTCTCCCTGCAACGCATCAGCCTGCGTCAGATCCGCGCCGGCATCGAGAGTGCAACCGACGCCAAGGCACTGCAACGCGCAAGCCAGGACATCCGTCAGCTGGCGCTGAACCTGATCGCCCAGGGCATCGGCGCCGAACAGCTCACGCAGTTCATCTCCGCGCTCAACGATGCGCTGACGCGCCGCATCATCAGCCTCGCACTTGAACATCACGACCTGTACGGCATTGATTTCGCGTGGCTGTCCTTCGGCTCCGAGGGGCGACATGAGCAGACGCTGTCGACCGACCAGGATAACGGCATCATCTGGGTCTGCCCCGAACTGCAGGAGCTCGAGAAACTGCGGGTCCGGCTGGTCAAGTTTGCGCGCGAGGTCAATGACAATCTTGCCGCCTGCGGTTTCCCGCTGTGCAAGGGCAACATCATGGCGAGCAACCCCGACCTGTGCCTCACGCTGGACGAATGGCGCAGCCGTTTCGGCAGCTGGATTCGCGAGCCCGATCCGCAAGCCCTGCTCAATGCGTCCATTTTTTTCGACTTCCGCGTCCTCTACGGCAACGAACGGCTGGGCGACCACCTGCGCGCCTGGCTCAACAAGAGCGCAAAATCGAACGCCACCTTCCAGCGCATGATGGCAAGCAATGCGCTGCAGGTCGTGCCGCCACTGGGCCGCATCCGCGACTTCGTGCTCGACGATGACGGCATGATCGACCTGAAGAAGTCCGGCGCACGCCTCTTCGTCGACGTCGCCCGCATCCTTGCACTGCGCACCGGCGCCGAATCGAGCAGCACGGTCCAGCGCCTGCGACGGGCAGCGGTCAAGATGGGCGTGCCCAACGAAGAAGTGTCGGCCATCATCGACGGCTTTCACTTCATCCAGCTTCTGCGCCTGCGCTCGCAGCATCTCGATACCGAGCACGACGACGTCACCGACAACAAGGTGAACCCCGAGACGCTTAACGAACTCGACCGTCGCATCCTTAAGGAAGCCTTCCGCCAGGCACGCAAGCTGCAATTGCGCCTCAAACTGGATTACCAGCTATGAACTGGCTGGCCAAACTCATGGGCGGCCGCGACGGCGCCACAAGCCCCGACACCAACGTCCTGCAGACCATAGCGGACTGGAAAGCCCTCCCCGCCTGCGACCCAAACCGCCCGCATTTCGAAGCGAGATACACCATCGTCAATACCGAGGCGAGCGGTCTCAACCTCGATCACGACACCCTGCTGTCGGTTGCCGCGATCGGTCTCAACGAAGGCATCCTCACCCCCGACGACAGCTTCTACGCGGCCCTGGAACCACACCCCGCGGCAACACTGGCCGAGTTGCTCAGGTTTGCAGGCAAGGAACCGCTGGTGGTCTTCAATGCGGGATTCAACCGCAGCATGCTCGAGCGCGCCTTCGACACCCACCTCGGCTTCGTTCCGGAGCTGATCTGGCTCGATCTCTTCATTCTGCTGCCGACGCTCTTCCCCGACCGGATCAACCGCAACGCGCGGCTTGCCGACTGGATGGAAGCCTTCGACATCGAAACCTTCCAGCGCCATCATGCGCTCGGCGACGCATTCGTGATTGCCCAGCTCATGCTTGCCGCGCAGGCCCGTGCGCTGGCACAAGGCGTCAGTACGCCACGTGCGCTGGTCGAGATGGAGCGGGCGCGACGCCAGCTGCAGCGCCACACCTGACGCACTGCAGCACGCGTTCATCGTGCCGGTTCGGGCCACCGGGTAGTCTTGCGTCATCTTCGCGGTTTACAGGCACCGCCGTGGTGCGTATAGTCCGGGCGATGCGAATTTCCGTCCACCTTCTGCCCCTGCTGCTAAGCGCGCTGCTCGCGCTACCGGCAACCGTCTCCGCGCAGACGGCACCCACGGACGAAGTGACGGAACAGACAAACCTCATCGGGCGCTACACCAGCGCTGCCCAGAACCTCGTCAACGAGAGCATGGGCTACCTCGGGATTGGCTACCGTTTTGGCGGCACCTCGCCCGAAACCGGCTTCGACTGCAGTGGTCTGGTTCAGGCCGTCTTCCGCAACGCCCTCGGCCTTGACCTGCCGCGTACCGCCCATGAAATGGCAAACCGTGGCGACAAGGTAGCGAAACAGGAACTCAAGCCTGGCGATCTGGTGTTCTTCAACACCATGCGTCGCGCTTTCTCGCATGTCGGCATCTATCTCGGCGACGGACGTTTCGTGCATTCGCCGTCCAGCGGCGGCAGCGTGCGGGTCGAGAGCATGAGCACCAGCTACTGGGCCAAACGCTTCAACGGCGCCCGCCGACTGCTCGACGACGACGCATCCGGCACGGGCTCAAGCGCCACACTCACCAACTGAGCGGTGGCGGCAGCCGCTGCCGCCTGACGCAAGCGAGCGGTTCTGCTTCCCCGCTCCCCCCTTCCCAGCCTTAACATTCTTCGCACGACTGCGCGCTCAATGCCTGCGCCGGCCGGTTGCGCTCCGCTCGGGGCAGGCAGCGCAGCGATCGCAACTGTCCATCGCAATCCGTTTGCCCAAAGCCTGCTGCAGTGCGCACACCGAGCGCCGGCAACAGACCAGGCTCACCCCTTCGCGGCTGGCCGCCTCGCGGAAGCGCTGCATCACGTTGTGCCCGATGAAGTCGGTAAACAGAATCACCATCTCGATGCCCGCGGGCAAGGGCGCACTGCGCCGCTGGTGCGCACTGTCCCTGCCACTGACGTGCGCAGCGATCCGGATTCCGAACTGCTGCAACACATCGGGAATGTTTCCCAGACGATCGGCGCCAACGAGCAGGGCATTCATGACGAGTCCTTATTGAGAATGATTCGCAATCATGATGACCATAACAAGATCCATTTGCAAGTGCGAATTAATCTCGTTACCATCCAGACATCGACAACTCGCTCTGTAAGGCAAACACTTCATGATCAGAAAGGCTCTCGCATCCGCCCTGCTCGCAGGCTTTGGCATTTACGGTGCTCAGGCTCTTGCGGCCGACAACGAGGTCAACATCTACTCGGCACGGCACTACCAGACCGATGAAGCGCTCTACGGCAACTTCACCAAGCAGACCGGCATCAAGGTCAACCGGATCGAAGCCAAGGAAGACGAATTGCTCGAGCGTATCCGCAACGAAGGCGCGAACAGCCCTGCGGACGTCTTCATCGCGGTAGACGCTTCGCGCCTCGCCAACGCCGACGAAATGGGCATCTTCGCCCCGGTGAAGTCGAAGCTGCTTGAGGAGCGCATCCCAGCACATCTGCGTGCCGACAACTGGTTTTCGTACTCCACCCGTGCCCGCGTCATCGTCTACAACAAGGACATGGTGAAGGCCGAGCAGGCGCAGACCTATGAAGGCCTTGCTGACCCGGCGCTGAAAGGCATGGTGTGCACCCGTTCCGGCAGCCACCCCTACAACCTCTCGCTCGGCGCAGCGCTGGTGCAGCACGACGGCGCGGCCAAGACCGAGGAATGGGCCAAGGGCATCGTCGCCAACTTTGCGCGCGCACCCAAGGGCGGCGACACCGATCAGATCAAGGCGGTTGCCGCTGGCGAGTGTGGCATTGCCATCGCCAACAGCTACTACCTCGCCCGCCTGATGAACTCGACCAAGCCCGACGATCAGGCCGTGGTCGCCAAGATCACGCCGGTATGGCCCAACCAGAAGTCCTGGGGCACCCATATCAACGTATCCGGTGCGGGCATGCTGAAGACGTCCCCGAACAAGGCGGCTGCAGTCAAGTTCCTCGAGTACCTGGCATCCGATGAAGCCCAGGTGTATTTCGCCGATGGCAACAACGAATGGCCGGTGGTCGCCAGCGTGAAGGTCAGCAATCCCGCACTCGACAAGCTCGGTGCATTCAAGGCCGACACCCTGCCAATCCAGAAACTGGCCGACACGGTCGGTGAAGCGCAGAAGATCTTCGACCGCGCCGGCTATCGCTGATCACGCGTCCGCGAACGCAAACAGCCCACGCCACCCTTCCGGGGTGACGTGGGCTGTTTTTCTTCATGCCTCGCCAGCACAGCGGGCGCAAGGCCTGATCCACAAGCACTCATCCAGCCTTTGAATCCCTGCCTAGCGCATCGCGCTTCCGTGGCAGCGCGGCTTCCTCCCCCCGGTCATCGATCACTGCACGCTCTACCGGCACACCGCACAGCCGACGAAGCGTGCCCATGGCAAGCGCAGCACGCGCCCCCGCCCGACCCATCAAGCTGCCGGGAGCGAGGCTCCGACGAAAGGCTGCTGCGACGCTCCAGCGCCTCAGCCTGCGCGCCGCCCCTTGAGGATCTGCTGCGAAATCACGAACATCGGCAACAGCCCCACGACGACGATGGTCAGGGCCGCAGTCGAGGCCTCGGTCAGACGCTCGTCAGAGGCGAGCGTGTGCGCCTGCGTGGCCAGCGTATCGAAGTTGAAGGGGCGGATCACCAGCGTGGCAGGCAGTTCCTTCATCACATCGACAAACACCAGCAGCGAGGCGGTCAGCAAGCTGCCGCGCAGAATCGGAACATGCACCCGCCGCAGCGTTGCCCACTTCCCGTAGCCGAGGCTGCGTGATGCGTCGTCCATGCTCAGCGTGACCTTGCCCAGCGAGGACTCCACCGTCTGCAGGGATACGGTCAGGAAGCGCGCAAGATAGGCGTACACCAGTGCCGCGATGCCGCCCGTCAGAAGCAGCCCGGGATTCACACCGAACGCGGCTTCCCACCACGCGATCAGCCAGTTGTCGAGCCGCGTCACCGGAATCAGCACGCCGACCGCAATCACGGAGCCCGGGACTGCATAGCCCAGCCCGACGATCCGGTTCAGCACCAGCGGCAGCCGCGAACGTGCCATGCGTGCAGCGTAGGCCAGCACCACCGCCAGCACCACCGCCAGCACTGCCGTCACCGCCGCCAGGGTGAAGCTGTTGCTCGCGAGTTGCACGAAACGCTCGCCGAACTGCGCATCGCCATCGCCGAAGGCCATCCGCAACAGCAGGCCCGCCGGCAGCAGAAAGCCGAAGAACAGCGGCATGAAGCACGCAAATGCCGCAACTGCGCCCGCCAGCGGCGAGAGCCGATGCCGTATCGTCGAACCGGCATTGCGCGATGTGTTGTTGAAACGCGCCCGCCCACGCGTCGCTCGTTCGAGCGCCAGCACGATGACCACGAACAGCAGCAGTGCGGCCGACAGCTGAGCGGCGGCAATGCGGTCACCGAGCGAAAACCAGGCACGATAGATACCGGTGGTGAAGGTCTGTACGCCGAAGTAGGCAACCGTGCCGAAATCGGCAAGCGTCTCCATCAGGGCCAGGGCAGTGCCGGCGACCACCGCCGGACGGGCCAGCGGCAGCGACACGCGGAAGAAGCATCCCCACGGCCCGAGACCAAGCGAACGCCCCGCCTCGAGCATGCCGCCGGCCCGCTCCAGAAAGGCAGAGCGCGAAATCATGTAGGCGTAGGGATAGAGCACGAACATGAACATGACCACCGCGCCACCCACCGTTCGTACGTCAGGAAACCAGTAGTCGGCCCGGGTCCAGCCAAACGTGTCGCGAAGCCAGGTCTGTACCGGCCCGACAAACTGCAGAAAGTCCGTATACACATAGGCCATGACGTAGGCCGGCACGGCCAGCGGCAGGATCAGCGCCCACTCGAAGACGCGCCGCCCGGGAAAGTCATGCATGGTCGTCAGCCACGCGGTGGTCACCCCGATCGAGGACACGCCAAGACCGACGCCAATGCACAGAATGACCGTATTGCTCACGAACTCGCCCAGCACCGTGTCGGCCAGATGCGACCACGTGGCGGTCGTCCCGCCAACGAATACGTTCGAGAACACCGACAGCACCGGCGCTGCGATCAGCATCGCGATGACGACGGCCACCGCTGTCAGCCACGACATGCGCAAACCAAAGCGCCCTTCCCATCCCCTGACTCTCATCCTGCTCCCGATATCCCGTATCGCCATGGGCTGAGGCGATCTTACAAGTAAATTATAATTGATCGCATTTCGATCGCTGCAATGCAATAATCCCACAACCTGCACTGGACCGTTAAATCATGTCCCTTCTGCAACTCGTCGACATCGATCTGGCATACGCCGGCAACCGTGTTGTCAAAAGCCTGTCGCTCAGCCTCGAAAAAGGCAGCATCGGCTGCCTGCTGGGTCCGTCCGGCTGCGGCAAGACCACGGTGCTCAGGTGCATCGCCGGTTTCGAACCGGTGTCTGCGGGTGAAATCCTGCTCGACGGAGCGGTCGTGAGTCGCAAGGGCTACAACCTCGCCCCCGAGCGCCGGCGCGTGGGCATGGTATTCCAGGACTACGCCCTCTTCCCCCACCTCACCGTCGCCGAGAACATCGCCTTCGGTCTGCGTGACCGCGGACGCGACGAGAAGCGCGACCGGGTGGACGAATTGCTGGCGCTGGTCGGGCTCGGCACGCAGGGCAACAAGTATCCGCACGAGATGTC
Organism: Parazoarcus communis; assembly: GCF_003111665.1. NCBI lineage: Bacteria > Pseudomonadati > Pseudomonadota > Betaproteobacteria > Rhodocyclales > Zoogloeaceae > Parazoarcus > Parazoarcus communis. Next base: position 4,090,690 of record NZ_CP022188.1, read on the forward strand.
GGGCGGTCAGCAACAGCGCGTCGCCCTTGCACGCGCACTCGCACCGGCGCCGAGCCTGCTGCTGCTCGACGAGCCCTTCTCCAACCTCGACGTGGAACTGCGCGAGCGTCTTTCGCACGAGGTGCGCGACATCATCAAGGCCACCGGGACGACAGCGATTCTCGTGACCCATGACCAGCATGAGGCATTCGCGGTCGCCGATGAGATCGGCATCATGCACGAGGGCCGGATCCAGCAGTGGGACACCCCCTACAATCTTTATCACCGTCCGCAGAATCGCTTCGTCGCCGACTTCATCGGCCAGGGCGTGTTTCTGCCCGGCATGGTGCTCAACGACGGCCGGGTACAGGTCGAGATCGGCACCCTGCGCAGCGACGTGCCCATCGAATGCACTACCAGTTGCGACAACTGCGAACGCAATTGCAGCCTCGACGTATTGCTGCGCCCCGACGATGTCGTGCATGACGACGCCAGCCCGATGCGCGGCGAGGTGGTGCACAAGGCCTTTCGCGGCGCGGACATCCTGTACACCCTGAAGCTCGCCAGCGGGGCGAAAGTGCTCTCGCTGGTACCCAGCCACCACAACCACGCCATCGGGGAGCGCATCGGCATCCGCCTGGACGTGGACCACGTCGTGACCTTCAGGGGCAGCGAGGCCGGCGCAGGCACCCTGCAACTCGTTCAGCTCCCGGGATGATTCCATGGCTGGCCGGCGCACCGGCATTTCCGCCCCTTGAATCCGCGCTTGTGGAACCGAACGGCCTGCTTGCGGCTGGCGGCGCGCTGACACCCGAATGGCTGCTGGCCGCATACCACCGGGGCATCTTTCCCTGGTTCAGTGGTGGCGAACCCATTCTGTGGTGGAGCCCCGACCCTCGCCTGGTACTGACACCCGGAGACGTGCGGATTCGGCGCTCACTGCTCAAAGTCCTGCGCCAGAGACGGTTCGAGGTCCGGGTCGACACGGCTTTCGCCGCCGTGATGGCCGAATGTGCAGCCCCCCGGGAACCTGAGGGCGGGACCTGGATCACACCGGACATCCAGGCTGCCTATCACCGCATGCATGAGCTCGGCTATGCCCACAGCGTGGAATGCTGGCGCGAAGGCGAACTCGTGGGCGGGCTCTACGGCATGGCGGTCGGGCGGGCATTTTTCGGCGAGTCGATGTTTTCGCGCGAGACGGACGCCTCGAAAGTGGCCCTCGCACACCTCGCCCGCCTGCTTGAACAGCGCGATTTCGCCGTGATAGATTGCCAGATGACAACGCCTCACCTGCTTTCAATGGGAGCGCGTGAGATTCGTCGCAGCGAGTTTGCCGCAGGTCTGGAACGATGGACGCGGGAAGGCGAGCCGCCGGGACAATGGCCATCCGGGCCGTTGCAGGGAATCGACTGGAACCATAACGCCGCTGCAGGAGCTACAGGCGAACATCTATGCAACAGGACTACCCCTACGCTCTGATCCAGTTTTACGCGACAGCGCCGTATGCCTGCTCCTATCTTCCCGACCGCGTCGCGCGCTCGCAGGTGGCCACGCCCGGGCATCTGATCGACCCTCAGGTGTACAGCGACCTCGTTCGCAGGGGTTTCCGTCGCAGCGGGCTGTTTACCTACCGCCCCCACTGTGATCACTGCCAGTCCTGCGTACCGGTGCGAATCGCCGTCAACCGCTTCACCCCCGACCGCAGCCAGCGCCGTGCCTGGTCCCGTCATTCCGGCCTCGAAACCAATGAATGCGGGCTAGAGTTTTCCGAAGAGCACTACCGGCTGTATCAGCGCTACCAGGCATCGCGCCACGCGGGCGGCGGCATGGATCTGGACAATCGCGAGCAATACACACACTTCCTGCTGCAAAGCCATGTCGATACCCGGATCGTCGAATTCCGCGACGAAGGCAAGCTGTGCATGGTCAGCGTCATCGACCGCCTGACCGACGGCCTGTCCAGCGTCTACACCTTTTACGATCCGGACGCGGAGCGCTGCGCCTTCGGCACCTACGGCATCCTGTGGCAGATCGAAGTCTGCCGCCGCCTTCGCCTGCCCTATCTATACTTGGGCTACTGGATCGCCGAGAGCCAGAAAATGGCCTACAAGGCGCGTTTCCGCCCGATTGAAGCCTATCGGCGCGGGGAATGGGGCCCGCTTGACGTCGAGGCTTAAGCGCTGCACTGATACATTGCGGACAGCCGCATCGCTTAGCACCGGCCGAATCGTTACAATCCGGCCCCATGCTCTACACCATCGCCCGCCCGCTCCTGTTTTCGCTCGACGCGGAAACCGCCCACGAGTTCACCCTCGCCTCGCTCAACCTCGCCGGTCGCATCCTGCCTGCCGGCAAACCGGCCGCTTCCGAAGCGGTCGAGGTGATGGGCCTGAACTTCCCCAACCGTATCGGCCTCGCTGCCGGTCTGGACAAGAATGGCGAAGCCATCGACGGGCTCGCTCTGATGGGCTTCGGTTTCATCGAGATCGGCACCATCACGCCGCGCCCGCAGCCGGGCAATCCGCGTCCGCGAATGTTCCGCCTGCCCGAAGTGCGCGGCATCATCAACCGCATGGGCTTCAACAACCATGGTGTTGATGCACTGGTCGCCAACGTCAGCAGGGTCAAGTTCAAGGGCATTCTCGGCATCAACATCGGCAAGAATTTCGACACGCCAATGGAGAACGCAGCGGACGACTACCTGATCTGCCTCGACAAGGTCTATCCGCACGCAAGCTACGTCACCGTCAATATTTCGTCGCCGAACACCAAGAACCTGCGACAACTTCAGGGCGAGTCGGAGCTCGACGACCTGCTCGGCAAGCTCAAGGCCGCGCAGACCCGCTTGGCCGACACCCACGGCCGCTACGTCCCGCTGACGCTGAAGATTGCGCCCGACCTCGAACCCGAACAGGTCATCAATATTGCAGATGCACTGCGCCGCCACCGCATCGACGGCGTGATTGCCACCAACACCACCATCGCACGCGACAAGGTGCAGGGCGTGCGCTACGGCGAACAGCAGGGCGGCCTGTCGGGTGCGCCAGTGTTCGAAGCCTCAACCGCGGTCGTGCGCCAGTTGGCACAGGCGCTTGGCGGCGAGTTGCCGATCATCGCCGCCGGCGGCGTGCTCGACGGCCGTGGCGCCAAGGCAAAGATCGACGCCGGAGCGAGCCTCGTTCAGCTCTATAGCGGACTGGTCTATCGCGGCCCCGAACTCGTGCGCGAATGCGTGCGTGCAAGCGCCTGAGGCGCTTACGCACTTAAATGCATAAAGCTATAACGCGTCCGGGCTTGAGTGGCCCGGTGCTCAAGGGGATAATCCAGCGGTTAATCCCGGCCATCGGATCATGAGCAGCTATATTTTCGTTGTCATCGGCGCAGTTCTGGTCAACAACGTGGTTTTCGTCCGTATTCTCGGCCTGTGCCCCTTCATGGGCGTCTCCAAGAAACTCGAAACTGCGGTTGGCATGGGTGCGGCCACCACCTTCGTGCTTACACTGGGCGCCGGCTCCAGCTACCTGATCGATCACTACCTTCTGGTACCGAACGATCTCGCGTACCTGCGCACGCTGTCCTTCATCGTGGTGATTGCCGCAATTGTTCAGCTGACCGAACTCGTCATCCAGAAGACAAGCCCCTTGCTGCATCAGGTGCTCGGCATCTACCTGCCGCTGATCACCACCAACTGTGCGGTGCTGGGCGTCCCGCTGCTCAACGTCGGCCTGCGCCACAACCTTCTCGAATCGCTGCTGTTCGGTTTCGGCTCCTCGATCGGCTTCACCCTCGCCCTGGTGCTGTTTGCAGGCATCCGCGAACGACTCGACGGCGCAGATGTTCCGCAGCCGTTCAAGGGCACCGCGATCGCCATGATCACCGCAGGCTTCATGAGTCTGGCCTTCATGGGCTTTGCCGGACTGGACCGTTTTCATTGATGTTTGTCACCACGTCACCGACGAAGACGCACATTCCTGATCTGGCGCAACCCCGTGCAGCGCGCTGCGGATTACGCTCGCACCCACTGATCGACTGAATCCGAATGCTCTCTGCCCTACTCATCATGACCGGGATCGCCCTGGTGCTCGGCGCAGCACTGGGCTATGCCGCCATCCGCTTCAAGGTGGAAGGCGACCCTCTGGTCGAGAAAATCGATGCCATCCTGCCGCAAACACAGTGCGGCCAGTGCAGCTACCCGGGATGCAAGCCGTATGCCGAAGCCATCGCGAAGGGCGAGGCCGACATCAACCAGTGCCCTCCCGGTGGCGAAGAGGGCATCCGCAAGCTCGCCGACCTCCTCGGGCGCGAGTTCAAGCCGCTCTCCGAAGAACATGGCGTCGAAAAGCCCAAATCCGTGGCCCTGATCGACGAGCAGACCTGCATCGGCTGCACCTTGTGCATTCAGGCCTGCCCGGTGGACGCCATCGTTGGCGCGGCCAAGCAGATGCATACCGTCGTCGAGCCCCTGTGCACCGGGTGTGAGCTCTGTCTTGCACCCTGCCCTGTCGACTGCATCACCATGGTGCAGGTACCCGACACGGTGCAGACTTGGAAATGGAAGTATCCGGTCATCGAAATCAGGAAATCTGCATGATCGCGCGCCTGTTCAATTTCCGTGGCGGGGTCAAGCCCGACGCGCACAAGAACGAATCGGCAAACGCCCCCATTCAACCGGCGCCAATGCCGTCCCGCCTGGTCGTCCCACTGCGCCAGAGCACACGTGCAACCGCGCGCTGCATCGTCAGCCCGGGCCAGCACGTGCTCAAGGGTGAGCGCATCGGCGAAGCGGAAGGCACGCTCGGCACCGCGGTGCACGCGCCGACCTCCGGCACCGTTGTTGAATTCGGCCTGCATCCGCTGGCCCACCCGTCGGGTCTCAATACCCGTTGCGTGGTGATCGAGCCCGACGGCGAGGATCGCTGGATAGACCATCAGCCCTTCGACTACCATGCAGCGACGCGAGAGCGGACGCTTGCACAGCTGCGCGACTGCGGCATCGTCGGCCTCGGTGGCGCCACCTTTCCCAGCCACGTAAAGCTCGGCCGCGGCAGCGGCATCGACACCCTGATTCTGAACGGCGCAGAGTGCGAACCCTGGATCACCTGTGACGACAGGCTGATGCGCGAACGCGCCGCCGACATTCTTGCCGGCGCCACCATCCTTCGCGAACTCATCGGCGCGCGCCGCCTCGTGATCGGCGTCGAAGACAACAAACCCGAAGCCATTGCCGCAATGCAGGCGGCAGCAGGCAGCGTCGAAGGCGACGTGGCGGTGATCGCGGTTCCTTCGCTCTACCCCGCGGGCGGCGAGAAGCAGCTGATTCGTGTCCTCACCGGCGTCGAGATTCCCTACGGCAAGCTCGGCGCGGAGTTTGGCGTCCAGTGTTTCAACGTCGGCACCGCCCATGCGGTGTACCGGGCACTGGCTCACGGCGAACCGCTGGTGTCCCGTGTGCTCACGCTGACCGGCAACGTCGCCCGTCCCGGCAACTACGAGGTGCTGATCGGTACGCCGATTTCGCACCTGCTCACGCTGTGCGAGCCCAAGCCCGATACCGACCGCACCCTGATGGGCGGCCCGATGATGGGCTTCGCACTGCCGCGCCTGGACGTCCCGGTGGTCAAGGGCACCAACTGCATCATTTCGGCCTCGCCCGCGCTGTTTCCGCCACCACCGCCCGAGCAGCCCTGCATCCGCTGTGGCGAATGTGCGCGTGCCTGTCCTGCCGAACTGCAACCCTTTGAACTCTACTGGTTCAGCCGCGCCCACAACTTTGGCAAGGCCCAGGAATACAACCTGTTCGACTGCATCGAATGCGGGTGCTGCAGCTACGTCTGCCCGTCCCACATTCCGCTTGTCGATTACTACCGCTTTGCCAAGAGCGAGATCTGGGCCCGCGAGCGCGAAAAGTCGGCGGCAGATCAGGCGCGCGACCGGTTCGAGTTCCGTAATTTCCGTCAGGAACGCGAGAAGGAAGAAAAAGCCGCAAAGCTCGCTGCGAAGGCTGCGGAAACCCGTGCAAAACTGGCGGACAAGGACGCGACCGCTCCGGAAGCGGCAGCAAGTAGCGATGCCGACCCCAAGAAGGCGCTGATCGCCGCAGCCCTGGCCCGTGCCAAGGCACAGAAGGACGCCGTGCAGGCGCGCAACACCGAAGCGCTGAGCCCGGACACCGAAAAAGAGATCGCCGAGATCGACGCACGCCGGATCAAGGCTGCACTGGTCGATCCTGCTGCGCCCGCCGGTGACGCCCCATCCGAACGCTCACCCGAATCCACCTCCTGAGCCGATGATCCACTCTCCCTACATCCGCAAACCGGCGAGCGTTCAGCGCGTCATGCTCAACGTGCTGCTCGCGCTCACCCCCGGCATCGCCGCGTATGTGTGGCAGATTGGCGCCGGCATTCTGGTCAATCTGGCCATCGCATCCGTCACTGCGGTCGCCGCCGAAGTGCTGATGCTCACTTTGCGCAAGCGCCCGGTCATGCTGGCCGCTACCGACCTTTCTGCTGTCGTCACCGCATGGCTGGTAGCGCTCGCCTTTCCGCCCATCGTGCCGTGGTGGCTCACCATGTTCGCCGTGCTCGTCGCCATCGTTGCGGTGAAGCACCTCTATGGCGGTCTCGGGCAGAACCCCTTCAACCCGGCAATGGCCGCCTACTGCACGATGATCGTGGCCTACCCGTCCCTGATGTCGCAGTGGCCTGCTGCCGGGGCAGTGAGCTTCGACACCCAGCTTCAGCTCATTCTCGGCGGACTGCGCGAACTTGATGCGGTCACCGGCGCGACCGCCCTCGATACCCTGCGCACAGGCCTGCGTGGCGACACCAACGTCAGCGCACTGCTGCAAACCAACACCTACGGTCTGCTGGGCGGACGTGGCTGGGAGTGGATTGGCGGCGGCTATCTGCTCGGCGGGCTGTTCCTGCTGCTGACCCGGACCATCACCTGGCACCTGCCCACCGGCTTTCTTGCCGGCCTGGCGGTCACCTCCGGCGTATTCTGGCTCTTCCACCCCGACCAGTTCGCCTCGCCCCTGTTCCACCTCGCCACCGGGGGGGCAATGCTGGCCGCGTTTTTCATCGTCACCGACCCGGTATCGGGCGCGACCACGCCACGCGGCAAGCTCATCTTCGCAGCCAGCATCGGGCTGATCGCCTACCTGATCCGCGCTTTCGGCGCCTACCCGGAAGGCATCGCCTTTGCCGTACTGCTGATGAACATCTGTGTCCCCCTCATCGACATGAAGACCCAGCCCGCTGTCTTCGGCCATCGCGGAGGGCCGCAGTCGTGAGCAACAAGTATTCCGCCATGCGAACTTCGCTGCGGACCGCAGCGATCATGATCGTGTTCACCGTTGTGTTCACGGCGGTGATGGCCTTCACCTATGACACGACCCGCCCGGCAATCGAGGCCTCGGTACAGGAAGAGCAGATGCGCCTCATCAACGAGGTGCTGCCGCCCGACAGCTACGACAACGATCTGCTCGCCGACGCGATTACAGTCGCCGGTGAACAGGCGCTCGGCCCCGATGATGTCAAGCGCGTATGGCGTGCTCGCAAAGCGGGCGAACCGGTGGCCATGATTCTCGAAGCTGCGGCCAGCGACGGCTACGCAGGCCGTATCGCCTTCATCGTTGCGCTACGCGGGGATGGAACCGTCATCGGCGTCCGGGTGACAAACCACAAGGAAACCCCGGGACTGGGGGACTACATCGACCCGAAGAAGGACCGCAACAAGAAGCGCCCCTGGATCACCCAGTTCGAGGGCGTAAGCTGGTCCGAGGTCGGTAACGCAAAGTGGGCCGTTCGCAAGGATGGCGGCACCTTCGACTTCCACACGGGCGCAACCATCAGTGCCCGGGCCATGACCGGCGCAATCGCCCGCGCCGTCGCATTCGGCGTGACACGGGCAGACGCGCTGTTCGCCGCTGACGCAGGCAGCAAGCTGTAAGAGAGGCATTGCCATGAACATGCAGACATTTCGCGAAAGTGCCTTCAACGGCCTGTGGAAACAGAACCCCGGCCTTGCCCAGTTGCTCGGCCTCTGCCCGATTCTTGCCATCAGCACGAATATGGTCAATGCGGTCAGCCTCGGGCTGGCCACCATCCTGGTGATGTCGCTGGCCAACCTTGCGGTGGCAAGCCTGCGCAACTTCATCCCCTACGAGATCCGCATTCCCGTGTTCATTCTGATCATCGCCGCGCTCGTCACGGTGGTGGACCTGGCCTTCAATGCCTGGCTGCACAGCCTTTACCTCGTGCTCGGCATCTTCATTCCGCTGATCGTCACCAACTGCATCGTGCTGGCCCGGGTAGAGGCTTTTGCAGCAAAGAACGATGCCCTGTCCTCGACCATCGACGGGCTGCTGATGGGGCTCGGCCTGCTGTGGGTACTCGCCGTTCTCGGCGGGATCCGCGAGCTTATCGGCACCGGCACCCTGTTTTCGGGCATTGAGATGATCTTCCCGGACGCGTCCGCACTGGTGATCTTCGGCGACGACTACCCCGGCTTCCTGATCACCATCCTGCCGCCGGGCGCCTTCTTCGCGCTTGGCTGCCTGATCGCGATGTACAACACGATCAACACCCGGATCGCCGCTCGTGCCCGGCTGAAACCAGCCGCGACCGCCAGCGCCGACAGCGCAGCGCCGGAAGCAAGCCCTGCCGCCGGTTGAACATGGCCAAGATGAAGCGCGAGGCCATCGAAGAGTTCTTTCGCCGCCTCTCGGCAGCCAACCCGGCGCCGGAAACCGAACTTGAATACGCATCGCCATTCCAGCTGCTGGTTGCAGTCGTGCTTTCGGCGCAGGCAACGGACAAGAGCGTAAACCTCGCAACCCGCCGACTGTTTGCCGCCGCACCGACACCCGAGGCAATGATCACGCTCGGCGAGGAGGCGGTTGCCGAGCACATCAAGACCATTGGCCTGTTCCGCAACAAGGCGAAGAACACCGTCGCCCTGTCCCGCCTCCTGCTCGACCGGCATGGCGGCGAAGTGCCGCAAAGCCGCGAGGCGCTGGAAGCCCTGCCAGGTGTTGGACGCAAGACCGCCAACGTGGTCCTCAACACCGTTTTTCGCCACCCCGTAATGGCAGTGGACACTCATATCTTCCGTGTCTCCAACCGCACCGGCCTCGCCCCGGGCAAGGACGTCCTGGAAGTCGAACATGCGTTGATGAAACGCATCCCGAAAGAATATCTGCTCGATGCACACCACTGGCTGATCCTGCACGGACGCTATACCTGCACCGCACGCAAGCCCGCCTGCGAAGCCTGCATCGTGCGGGACCTGTGCGGATTCCGCGACAAGACGGTCTGATACGGCCGCACCCCAAACTCAGAGAGCGCCCATGTTCAATCCTTCACGCGACCAGGTTCGCACCTTTTTCATCGACGCCTGGCGAAAGCACACGGGGCGCGAGGTGCTGACCCCACTCGAGACCATCGCCGCCGACATCCTGCAGAACCACCCCGAATACCATGCGCTGGTCGAGGACCCGGAAGCGGTCGATCGCGATTTCGCGCCCGAGGACGGGCAGGTGAACCCCTTCCTGCATCTGTCTCTTCATCTTGCGATCGAGGAACAGCTCTCGATCGACCAGCCGCCCGGGCTGCGCGCAGCCTTCGACGCCGCCTGTGCACAACGAGGCAATCGCCACGATGCGCTTCACGACGTACTTGAATGCCTCGGCGAGACCATTTTCAACGCCCAGCGCAATAACGCCCCACCGGATGGCCTGGCCTACCTCACCTGCGTACGCCGGCGGGCCGGCCTTCTGTGAGCCCGTGCCCGCGCCAGCCTCGACGCTGCGCTAACGCTTGAGTACCAGCCCGCTCTGGCTCGCAAACCACGCAGCGAGATCGGCCAGATCCTGCTTTTCGAGGTTCTCGACCTGGGCCGCCATGATCGGGTTCTTGCGCTCACCGCGCTTGTAGTCCAGCAGTGCGCGCAGCAGGTAATCCTCGTGCTGCCCGGCAATGCGCGGAAACTCCGGTGTCTGACTGTTGCCATCCGCACCGTGACAGGCCGCACAGACCGTTGATTTCTCCTTGCCCTTGAGGGGATCGGCGCCTTGTGCGAGACCAGCCGAAAACAGGCCGAGCACCAGCAGCGGGACCAGACAACGTCGGATTTGAGCACTCATCGCTCACCTCCGTAATAGGCTGCGAGGTCTGCCATGTCCTGCTCAGAGAGCGAACCTGCAATACCCTGCATGCTCTGGTGGCTTCGCTCGCCCGCCTTGTAGGCCTGGAGTGCGCGCACGATGTACTCCGGATGCTGCCCGCCCAGCTTCGGCACGGAGTACACCTCGGGAAAACTCGTCCTGTAACCCGGTATGCCGTGACAGCCAATACAGGCCGAGGTCTTTTCTTTTCCAGCCTCGGCACTCCCCCCCGCTGCCTGTACTCCTATGCTCGACGCCGCCATCATGGCAGCCAGAAGCAGATGTCGTCCCTGCATGGTGTCTCCTCTGTGTGAAGCAGGCTGAAGCGCATTTTTCCGACTGCATACCGTTCTCACCCGGCGCAATCTTGCATCTGGTTTTATGTCATGCGTGATTCATCGGGAACCCTAGCCCTATAATCGAGAAAAATTAATCAGAGGATTCCCGGATGTCCCAACTTCGCTTCGAAGGCAGCGAGCAGTACGTTGCCACACCCGACCTGATGCTTGCGGTCAATGCAGCCATTCGCCTGCAGCGACCGCTACTGATCAAGGGAGAGCCGGGCACCGGAAAGACCATGCTTGCAGAAGAGGTGGCGACGGCACTCGGCCTGCCCTTGCTGCAATGGCACATCAAGTCCACGACCAAGGCCCAGCAAGGCCTCTATGAATACGATGCAGTGTCGCGGCTGCGCGATTCACAGCTCGGAGACGATCGCGTCAAGGACATCTCCAACTACATCGTAAAGGGGGTGCTGTGGCAGGCCTTCGAAGCCGAGAATCCCACCGTCGTGCTGATCGACGAGGTCGACAAGGCCGACATCGAGTTTCCGAACGATCTCCTGCGTGAGCTCGACCGCATGGAGTTCCATGTCTACGAGACGCGCAAGACCGTTCGCGCACGCCATCGCCCCATCGTCTTCATCACATCGAACAACGAGAAGGAACTGCCCGACGCCTTCCTGCGCAGGTGTTTCTTCCACTACATCCGGTTTCCCGACCGCGATACCATGCAGCAGATTGTTGACGTGCATTTCCCCGGCATTCGCAAGGCCCTGCTGACCGAGGCGATGGAGGTCTTCTTTGGATTGCGCGATGTACCCGGCCTCAAGAAAAAGCCATCGACGTCCGAGCTCATCGACTGGCTCAAACTGCTGGTCGCAGAGGACATCCCGCCCGAGGCCCTGCGCTCGCAGGACAACAAGACCATCGTTCCGCCACTTGCAGGCGCGCTGCTGAAGAACGAACAGGACATGCACCTCTTTGAACGCCTCGTCCATATGGCTCGCCAGAACCGCTGAGATCCGAATCATGTTCAAGACACTCCTAAACTGGCTCTTCGGCCGTCGCACACCAACACCTGTACAGCAGCAGCCCGTCACCCAGGCTGCAGGCTTCGAGAAACTCAACCGCCAGGCGCCGCTGCGTGCAGGCCCGCCCGCCGCAGCAGCCACAGAGCCCGCAGCGGCCCCCCAAGAGATTGGCGCCACCTTCATCTGCCGGGAAGCGGTGCTCAACCGCAAACAGAAGATCGCGGGCTACCAGTTCCTGCTGCAGGAAGCAGCACGCAACCACATCCGGAACAGTTCCCGGCGCGTTCACCACCTCTACGCCGAAGTGCTGGTCAACAGCCTGGCACATGCCGACATTGGCAAGCTGCTCGGGCCGCGGTCGGCATACATCGACATCCCCGACTCCTTCATTGACCACGAATGCATCCTGCACCTGCCGGCGGCCAATACGGTCCTTGTCCTGACCCGCTTGCCCGACGCGGGCACACCGGCGCCCGATGCCCTGCTGGCGACGATCCGCCGTTTGCGTGCCATTGGATATCGCATCGGCCTGCCCGACCCGGTATCCGAACCAGGCTTTGCCGACCTGCTACCCGAAGCCGACGTCGTTATCGTCCGTGCCCCGCAACTCACCGCCGAAGCAGCCCTCGCGCTGACCGCAAGCATTGTCGAACGCGCTCCCCGGGCCACCTTGCTGGTGCGCGAACTGCCCGGCCTGGAAGACTTCAACTTCTGCTTCAAGCTGGGTGCCAGCCTCTTCCAAGGCCCCTTCATCACCAGCCGTGAGGATTGGAAAGACCACAATCTCGGTCCCAATTTCACACGCCTGGCAATGCTGGCCGGCAAGCTGCGCAAGCAGGCCGAGACCGACGAGATCGTCACGCTTCTGAAGCAGGACGCCGCACTGGCGGTCCGCCTGCTGCGATACATCAACTCTGCGGCGAACGGGTTGTCCGAGCACGTCTCCTCGATCGAGCGCGCGCTGATTCTGCTCGGCCGCGACAAACTCTACCGCTGGGTGATGTTGCTGATGTGCAGCACGGACGACAAGGAAGGGCGTGCTTCGGCCGTTCTTGAGACCGCGCTCGTCCGCGCCCGGATGATGGAACTGACAGGCTCAAGGCTCAGTGCGCCCGAACGCGAGTCCCTCTTTCTGACCGGACTGCTGTCGCTCATCGATGTCGTGCTGCAGGTGCCGATGGAACGTGCAATGACATCGCTTGCCGTTGCACCCGAGATCGAAGCGGCCATCATGCGCAGTGAAGGGCCCTACGCACCGCAACTCATGCTGGCCCAGGCATGCGAACGTGCCGATGCCGAGGCTATCCGCAGCGCGGCCGAGCGCAGCCAGACAACCCCGGAGGAGGCTGCCGAGTTCCATCTGCAAGCGCTCGCCTGGGCGCTGGAGATACAGCAGGCCGAGGCGTAATGCTGATCGACTTCTTTCTCCATCTGAAGGCCAGCCGCCTACCGGTTTCCACCCGCGAGTTTCTGAGCCTTCTCGAAGGCTTGCGCGAGGGCGTTTGCGGTCATTCTCTGGACGACTTCTATCTGTGGTCGCGCACCTGCCTGATCAAGGACGAAGCGCTCTATGATCGCTTCGACCAGGCATTCGGGACCTACTTCCGGGAAGTCTCCTCCCTGCCCGGTCTCGACGCCAACCTCCCTGAGGAATGGCTTCGGGCTGCCATGAAGAAGCACCTCTCCCCCGAAGAACAGGCCAAGCTCGAGAAACTCGGCTGGGACAAGTTGATGGAGACATTCCGCAAACGTCTTGAAGAACAGAAAGGCCGTCATCAGGGCGGGTCGAAATGGGTGGGGACCGGCGGCAGTTCGCCATTCGGCAATAACGGCACACACCCGGAAGGCATCCGCGTCGGCGGAGAATCGGCCGGCAACAGAACGGCGGTCAAGGTGTGGGACCGGCGCGAATTCCGGAACCTGGACGACAGCATTGAACTCGGCACGCGCAACATCAAGGTCGCACTGCGTCGCCTGCGTCGCTTTGCCCGTGAAGGCGCGGCAGAGGAACTGGATCTCGACGGCACCATCGCCGCCACCGCGCGTAATGCAGGCTGGCTCGACCTGATGATGCGGCCCGAGCGCCACAACGCAGTGAAGGTGCTGCTGTTTCTCGACGTCGGCGGATCGATGGACGACCACGTCAAGGTCTGCGAAGAGCTGTTTTCAGCCTGTCGCAGCGAGTTCAAGCATCTCGAGTATTTTTATTTTCACAACTGTGTCTATGAAACCGTGTGGCGCGACAGTACGCGTCGCCACACCGAACGCATCCCCTTGCAGGACGTCATTCATCGCTTTGGCCCCGACTACAAGCTGATATTCGTTGGCGACGCCACCATGAGTCCGTACGAAATCGTGCACCAGCACGGGTCGATCGAGCACATGAACGCCGAACCGGGCGCTGCATGGCTACGCCGCCTGCTCGATGCCTACCCCGCAGCAGCCTGGCTCAACCCGGAACCGGAGCGCCTTTGGGACTACCGCAAGTCCATCGAGCTGATTCGCCAACTCGTGGGCGAACGAATGTTTCCGATGACCCTGGATGGCCTGACCCGGACGATGCAGTCGCTATCGAAAAAACACTGAAGCGGTGCCGCCGTCAGGGCAAAAACCCTGCAGCACCGGCAGCATCACGGTGCGCGATAGTTATCCTGCGTCATGATATCGACACCGCACTGCAGGTTCTCGATCCAGTCGAGGAAGCGGTTGACCATCACCTTGCCCTCGAAGCGCGCACCGTGCTGCGGCACGATCATCTCGACATCGAGCTGGCGCACCATGTTCACCCAGAAGCGGCAGATCTTGTTCGAGATCATGTAGCGGCGGTGAAAGCCGATCATGAAGGGAATATGTTCGTCGAAGTTCGTCACCGGTTTCAGTGCCACGTCGTGATCGATGAGCGATGCGCCCATGTCTCCGGTAAACAGGATTTTTGAGACCGGATCGTAGAACTGGAAGTTGCCTTCGGAGTGCATGAAGTGTGCGGGAACGGCCTTGATCTTGCTCTCGCCCAGCGGCACCACCATGCCTTCGTCGGGAATTCCGATAATTCGATCCGAATAGTCCCGTCCGGTCGTGAAGTGCGGCAGGAAGCGCGCCCACAGTTTGGAAATCAGCACCCGGCAGCGCGTGGTAACCATCCACTTGTTCAGGGACGCGATGATGTCCGGATCAGCATGCGAGGCCAGGATGTAGTCCAGATTGCGCGACGGAAAGTAGCGCTGCATGCCCATCAGCAAACCGTTGTAGGTCATGTTGCCACCCGGATCGATCAGGGCGCCATGATCTCCATCCACGATCAGAAACTGGTTGCATTGCACCGCGTGGTCGGCCTCTTCGTCGACAAGATCGTAGAAAGCCAAACACACATGCTTGCCGTCGTTGTAAAGCTCAACTGCCATGATCCGGGTGCCCCGCAAAAGTAGAGCCCGCAGAAAGCGGGAAACAAGCGCGGAACTCTACCTCAGACATCGGCCACCGTGCCGACTAAGCGGGCCATTCTTGATGTTGATCAAAAACCATTCATCCGCCATCAACAAGCGGGCAGGAAAGTGGACAAAAAAAAGGGGCGACCCCTTCGGGGCCGCCCTCAAGCTGCTGTCCGCACTAGTGCGAAACGGTTGGCCGGAAAACCCGCCGGCCCGGGTATTTGCTATTCGGTGAAGGGTAGCGGCTGCATGCCGAATCCGTCATCGAGCACCTTGATCTTGTGAAGCAAACCATCGAGTTCGGTCTGCAGTCTGAGAAGATCGTCTTCATCAAGCCGCCGCAGGGCTTCGGGCAGAATGCCTCGTGCGGGTGACGGTGCTCTTGCGAGGAGTGCTTCACCCTCATCCGTCAGATACAGTCGCACGACGCGCTGGTCTGCACTCGTACGCTCCTTGCGGATCAGCCCGCCGGTCTCGAGGCGGTCAATCATGTTCGACGCAGTCGACTGATGCAGTGCCATGCAGTTGGCCAGTTCACCAACCCGCAGTCCGGGAACCTCGCTCAGCTCCTGCAGGGCCCAGAGCTGGGCACCGGTTACACCACTCTGGCGCTCAATCCACTGAGAATGACGCTGTGCGGTGCGGATCAGCACGCGAAAACGCTGTAGTACGGACAAGGGTGTGACCTGACGATTCTTCTCTGCAGGTTTTTCAGCAGATTTATTCAAGGGATTCTGTGGCTGGGGCATCAATATTGGCTCCGACTATATTTTCTCAAACAATGATTGTCAAAAAATTCGCAGACAGGGACGGTCTCGCGTATCGTAACCATCTTGCGGGTTTGCTGCCCGCGGAAGGTGAGCTTTTCGCTCGAAACAATGCTTCAAAGTGAATAAGGTTCAGCTGTTTTTTTCAAACTCAGGCCGGTCTTTGCAAAGACGACCTCTTCATCCCCCAAAATGCCGCCCCCCGACGCCCCCCCGGAACAGCCGCACAATATCCCTCACCGAGCCTTCAAGCATATCGCTCGCGGCAGCCGTCGCTACGCGCTGCCCTGGCTCTCAATCAGACGCTGGCGCAAAAGGCTGCTGCTTGTCGGCGCCGCACTGCTTGCAGGCATCATTGCCATCGGTTTCGCCATTGGCGCCGAACTGGCAATTGGTTACCACCAGTCGCTGATGCATGTCAGCCCCTGGCTGACCCTCCTCATAGCACCGGCTGGTTTCGCCGCGATGGCCTGGGTCTCCAGTCGCTTCTTTCCCGGCACCGAAGGCAGCGGCATTCCGCAGGCAATCGCCGCGTCGCTCACTGATGACGGCCAGCTGCGACGGCAATTCCTGTCCTTCAAGATCGCCATCGCAAAAGTGTTCCTGACCCTTGGCGGCCTGCTCTCCGGCGCCTCAATCGGTCGCGAGGGCCCCTCGGTCCAGGTCGGCGCATCTGCCATGCACATGCTCGCCGGCAAGCGCTTTGGCAGGATCGCATCCAGCCGCGACCTGATCATTGCCGGCAGCGGCGCGGGCATTGCGGCAGCATTCAACACCCCGCTGGGCGGCATCATGTTCGCCATCGAGGAAATCTGTCGGCACCACCCATTCCGCGCCAACAGCACAACCCTGATCGCGGTGATTTTCGCAGGTCTGATGTCACTTGCGGTACTTGGCAACTACACCTATTTCGGACAAACACCGGCCTCGGTCAGCTGGCCTGACGGTGCGTGGCTGGTGCTGCTTTGCGGCGTGCTTGGCGGACTGCTGGGCGGAGGCTTCTCGCGCCTGCTGATTGCGTCCTCGCGCCAGTTACCCGGGCGCATCGGCGAATTCTCGGTGTCACGCCCGGTCGCATTCGCTGCCGGCTGCGGACTCGCTACCGCGCTCATCGGACTGGCCACCGGCGGCCTTACCTACGGTACAGGTTACGCCGAGTCCAAGGCTGCGCTGGAAGGCACGGCGCAACTGCCCGCCTACTTCATGATTGCGAAGCTGGCGGTGATCTGGCTTGCCTTTGTGGCGCGCATCCCGGGCGGCATCTTCGCACCTGCACTCGCCGTGGGCGCCGGCCTGGGCGCAGACCTGGCGCCCTTCATCGGTGACGGGCAGGATCCAGCGATACTCGTACTCGGCATGGTGGCCTTCCTTGCAGCGATGACGCAGGCCCCGATTACCTCGCTGGTGATCGTCATGGAGATGACCGCCAATCACGAGATGCTGCTCCCGCTGATGGCAACAGCCGTGGTCGCGAATGCGGTCTCGAAGTCGGTATGTCCGCTGCCGATCTATCACACGATTGCGCACTCACTGCTGCGTAATGCCGAGCACAAGGCCAGTCGCCATCACGCCCGCACCAAGCCAGCCGCGCCGCACGACACCACCAGCCCCCAGGACACCAAACCCGCGACAGAGCAGTGACACGCCGGCGCGCCACCGAGGCGCGCCACGTCAGTAGGACATGCGCTGCGCCAGACGCATTGCCTGGCCCCGTTCGAGGAGCTGGGCAAAGCGCGGAAAATCCAGGCCCATCCGCCCCTGCAGTTCGCGGGCAATGGACTTCATCCACTTCCAGCGCGGCTCGAACCCGGCGTTCTTGAATGCGAAGAGCAGGTAGTTGCCGTCTTCGCGCACCGACATCGCGATCACGTTGTCGTCGAAGACTTCTCGAACCAGCGCCACATGAGGGGCGTAGGAGGCCTTGTCGCCGGCAATGTTCATCACCATGACGCCGCTTCCGGACAACATCGCGCGCGCATCCCGATAGAAGCCGGAACGGGTCAGCGCGCCGGCAACGCCATCCTCGTCGAACAGATCAACCATCAGCACATCGCAGCGCTCCGCACCCGCGCCGACATGATCAACTGCATCGGCGCACACGACGCGAAAGCGTGAATCGTCCTGCGGCACCTGAAAGACATCGCGAAACGCGATTACGTCGGGGTCGAGTTCGAGAACCGTGATCGAAGTCGCCGGCAGGTGGCGATAACAGAATTTCGCGAGGGAGCCTCCGCCAAGGCCCAGCAGGGTCATCGCCCGCGGTCGCGGATTGAACAGCAGGAACGCCATCATGCCTTGCGTATAAGCTACCTCGAGCGCATGTGGCGCAGCCATCTGCATGGCGCTTTGCTGGAAGCGCAGCGAGCCGAAATAGAGCGCGCACATACCTTCATGTTCGAGGACGAACGGCTTCCGGTATTCACCGGAGACGAGACGCTCGCTCAATTCTTCCGCCTGACTGAATGCCGGCTCAAGCAAGCGGACAATTCCCGGCTCGCCGGGGAAGGGACTCGGAAGTTCGAACACCCCGCCCCTGCCCTGCGCGCGGTCCATTCGCCGCGCTGCGACGTCTGCTTCGTGTTTGCTGTTGGTCAAGGCTCCGTTCCGGCGATCTGTTCAGCCGCCGCATTCTAAGGCAAGACACCCTCGAGCTGTTTGAGCCACTGCGGAATCCATTCCGACGCGGCTTGCGGCCTGCCGTAAAGATATCCCTGATGAATCATCGAACCACGCGCGTTGAGAAAGGCCGCTTGCCGAACGGTCTCCACCCCTTCGGCCACCACCTGAAGATGCAGGCTGTGGGCAACAGCCAGGATGGTTTCGACCAGCGCAGCATCGTCGCTGTTCTCGGGCGCATCCTGCACGAAGGTGCGATCGATCTTCAACTCATGCAGCGGCAGGCGCTTAAGGTAGGCGAGCGACGAGTACCCCGTCCCGAAGTCGTCGACCGAAAAGCGGATGCCGAACGCAGTCAATGCCCGCATCTTGGCGACCACACCGTCGATATCCTCGATCATCAGACCCTCGGTGACCTCAAGCGTAAGCCAGGACGGGTCGACGCCATGGATCGACAGCAGTTCGCAGACCCAGGGCACGAAATCGGGCTGTCTGAAGTGACGCGGGCTGATGTTAACCGACAGTCTCAGCTTGCGTCCCTCCGAACCGTGCTCAGCCATCAGACGGCAGGCGTTTTCGAGCACCCACACGCCAAGCTCGCAGATCAGGTCTGACTGCTCCGCGACCGGCACGAAGACCCCCGGCGGCACGAGCCCGCGCTCCGGATGCTCCCAGCGCACGAGAACTTCGGCCCCTTGAATGATCTCCCTCTCGTCGACCTGAGACTGCAAATACAAGCGCAGCTCGCCCGCCGGAATGCCTCGTCTGAGCTCCCGTTCTGTGCGGAATTTCTGCCGTGCGACGTCGCCCATCGCGGTTTCGAAAAAGGCGCTCTGGTTGCCCCCCGCATCCTTGGCGCGATGAAGCGCGATATCCGCACGACGCAGGATCTCAAGCGGCGTGTCATCGGTATCGTCGGGACAGGTTGTGATTCCGAGACTGGCCGTGATCACGGCCGTCTCGCTGCCAAGATCGAACGGCTCACGCAATGCAGCGTGGAGCTTCTCTGCCACTGAAAGCGCGCGCCGGCTCGCATCCTCGCGATGGATGTCGAGCGCCTGAAGCAGAATCGCGAAATCGGCACCCGCGATTCGGGCCAGCGTATCGCCTTCGCGCAGCAGAGCAGAAAGTCGTCTGCTCAGCGCCTGCAGCAACAGGTCGCCCATCGCATGCCCACGGGCATCGTTGAGGGTCTGGAAACGATCGATGTTGAACACGATCAAGGCATCCTGGCGCGGCTGCCTGCGCGACACAGCCAGCACAAGTCCGAGCCGGTCCATCAGCAGCGAGCGGTTTGGCAACCCGGTGAGTCCGTCGTAGTAGGCAAGTCGGTTGATCTCGGCCGCGGCCCGTTTCTGCTCGGTGACATCCTGCTTGATCCCAAGGAAGTGGGTGACGGTGCCGTCCTTGCCGCGCACCGGCGCCACGACGGCCAGTTCGACAAACTCGCTCCCATCCTTGCGCCGATTGATGAACTCACCACGCCAACTCTCGCCACGCATCAGGGTGGCCCAGAAGCCCTTGTACACCTCGGGAGACGTCTTGCCGGAATTCAACACGCGCGGATTCTGCCCGATCACCTCGTCTGCGCAATAACCCGTCGTGAGCTCGAACGCGCGATTAACGTACTCGATACTGCCCCAGAGATCCGTAATAACGATGCTTTCAGGACTCTGCTCGACGGCAAGGGAAAGCTTGCGCAACTGGTCTTCGGCAGTCTTGCGGGCAGAAAGATCGATATCAATGCAGTACATCTCGGGCTCTCCATCACGCCCATGCAGCATGACGTGACTCGAGAACACGTGCACCGGCGAGCCATCCCGCCGTCTGAGCGTCAGCTCAGTGGCAGGAATGCCCTCTCCGCCATTCACCCAGTTGTCCACGGCCTCGATCACACCTGAACGCATGCAGTCCGGGATGATCAGCTCTTCCAGACGCTTTCCAATCGCCTCCTGTGCCGAGTAGCCATAGAGCTTCTCGCTGAACAGGTTCCAGAAGATGACGCGCCGGTTGCGGTCATAGCCCTGTACCGAGATCTCGGGCGTGTGCTCGAACAGATTCCGGAAGCGGCGCTCGCTCTCGGCACAGGCGGACATGCTCTTTGCGGCGCGCTGACGCTCAAGGCGGATCCTGCGCTGCCCCCACCAGAATACGATCACGAGCAGGCTGAACATCGTCAGCACGGGCAAGGTAAGCACGTCTGTCTCGACAAGCTTCGCCAACGGCCCGGTGGACGCAATCGCATCAGCCCCCCACATGGCCGCTACGAGGCAAAACACACGTCGATGCATGCGAATCGCTCCAACCATACGCGCCTCCAGCTCAAAACCGGCGCCTTGCAGCTGCTCAAGTGGGCAGCAAGACGGCGCTCCTCATGACCAAAGGATAGTGGATGAGCTCAACCGAACACCAGCGAATAAGATCATGGGATGCATAACATGCCACGGTCGCGACAAAAGATTGCAGGAAGGCGCTGTATCGATACGAAGACAGCAGTGCCGCTACCAGACGATCGAATCGCCCCGATAGTCCATGAACCCGCCGGAGTCAGTCGGGGTGAGCACTTCGATTACCGCCAGCAGGCGGCTTGCGGCCACCGCCGGCGGCTGAACATCGAGCCCGTTACGGGCGAAAGGCGCAGACAGTCCCGACTCAACCGTACCCGGATGAAGTGCAATGCAGATTGACTGAGGATGACTGCGGGCCAGTTCGACCGCGGCAGTGTGAAGAATCTGATTCAGTGCAGCCTTTGACGCCCGATACCCATACCAGCCACCGAGCCGGTTGTCTCCGATGCTGCCGACGCGTGCGGACAGCGCCGCAAAAACCGACTTGCCGTCGCGTGCAAACAGGGGCATGAAGTGCTTGACCAGCAGGGCCGGGCCGATGCTATTGATGGCGAAGCTGTGAGCCAGACTGGCTGGATCGAGATGCCTCCAGCTCCGCTCGGGCATGCGCTCTCCGTCGTGAAGAAATCCACATGCGTTGATCAGCAACCTGAGCGGGGCTGAATGCTCGCCCACCTGACGCGCCGCAGCCACGATGGACACTTCGTCGAGCAGGTCGAGCGGCAGGGATGTCGTGCGCCCCAGACGAAGCACGTCGGCAAAACGACCACTGCTTTCGATCGCGTCGGCGAGCGCACCACCGATCGCGCCGCTGGCGCCGACGACCACTGCCAATCCGCCTGGAGGAAAGGACTCCATCATTATTCAGTTGCCCGGGCACACCCCGCCGGTCGCAAAAATCCGACCGGCCGGGGGCGCCCGCAGCGCATCAGCGTATTCCGGCGCGCTGTATCAGAGCCTGAATCTCGCCAACGATACCGCGACGGAACAGCATCACGCAGACCACGAAGATCCCGCCCATGATCACCGTCACCCACGAACCCACGGTGTCGGCAAGCTCGGTTTGCAGCGAGACAACCGTCGCAGCCCCGACCAGCGGCCCGAGAATGGTGCCGAGACCGCCGAGCAGCGTCATCAACACCACCTCACCCGATGTATGCCAATGCACGTCGGTCAGCGATGCAAGCTGGAACACCAGGGTCTTGGTTGCACCTGCGAGACCTGCAAGCGAAGCGGAGATGATGAAAGCCATCAGCTTGAACTTGTTGACGTCGTAGCCAAGCGAGATGGCGCGCGGTTCGTTCTCACGAATGGCCTTCAGGATCTGGCCGAAGGGCGAATGCACCGTGCGGTAGATGATGAAGAAGCCGATGCAGAACACCGCAAACACGAGGTAATACATCGAAATGTTGTTGGACAGGTCGATCAGGCCGAACAGGTTGCCGCGCGGGACCCCCTGGAAGCCGTCTTCCCCGCCGGTCGCCCGCACCTGCAACACGACGAAGTACACCATCTGCGCCAGCGCCAGCGTAATCATCGCGAAGTAGATGCCAGTGCGCCGGATGGCCAGCACACCGAACAACCAGCCCAGCAGGCCTGCGGCCACCGTGCCGCCGATCAGCCCGATCTCTGGGGTGACACCCACATCGCGCACCAGCATGCCGCAGACGTAACCTGCCGTCCCCAGAAAGGCCGCGTGCCCGAAGGACAGCAGACCGGCAAATCCCAGCAACAGGTTGAATGCGCAGGCGAACAGACCAAAACACAGGATCTTCATCAGAAAGGTTGGATACACCGCAAACGGCGCCACCAGACCGATGAGAAAAAGCAGCCCGAACAGAAAGGGCATGATGCGGGTAAAAACGGAATCGTTATTCTTCATGTGCCTATTCCTTGGAACCGCGTCAGGCCTTGCCAAACAGGCCGGCAGGTCGAACCAGCAGGACAATCACCATGATGATGAACACCACCACCGCAGAGCCTTCGGGATAGAAGACACGGGTGAGTCCCTCGATCAGTCCAAGACCGAGGCCGGTCAGGATTGCCCCCATGATCGACCCCATGCCGCCGATTACCACTACGGCGAAGACGACGATGATCAGGTTCGACCCCATCAGCGGATTGACCTGATAGACCGGCGCAGCCAGCACGCCTGCAAAGGCGGCCAGGGCAACACCGTAACCATAGGTGAAGGTAATCAGCAGCGGGACGTTGATCCCGAGGGCCTGCACGATTTGAGGATTTTCCGTACCGGCCCGCAGGTAGGCGCCGAGCTTGGTCTTTTCGATCATGAACCAGGTGCCAAAACACACGGCAAGCGCAGCAATGACGATCCAGCCCCGATAGATGGGCAGATACATGAATCCGAGATTGACGCCACCCTCCAGCAGTTCCGGCACCGGATAGGACTGCCCCGAAATACCGTACTGGTCGCGGAACACGCCTTCGAAGATCAGCGCCAGCCCGAAGGTGAGCAGCAGGCCGTAGAGGTGGTCGAGCTTATACAGTTTGCGCAACATCGTGCGCTCAAGGAGTACCCCCAGCGCACCGACCGTGATCGGCGCCAACAGCAGGGCAACCCAGTAATTGACACCGAACTTCGTCAGTGCAATCCAAGCCACGAAGGCCCCCATCATGTATTGCGCACCGTGGGCGAAATTGATGATGTTGAGCAGACCGAAGATGATCGCCAGACCGAGACTGAGAATGGCGTAGAACGAGCCATTGATCAGGCCGACCAGCAACTGGCTGCCGAGCAGCGCGCTCGGAACACCGAAAATTTCCATTTGCGACTCCCGTACCGGGACGCGCTGGGCGCCCCGGGTACGATGTGATTAATGAATCAGCGCGAACCGATCACTTCTTGACCAGCGAGCAGCGCGACTCAGACAGCGGCTGGAAGGCCTCGGCTGCCGGGATCGTCTGGCGGACATGGTAGTAATCCCACGGGTACTTGGACTCTTCAGGCTTCTTCACCTGCACCAGGTACATGTCGTGGATCATCCGGCCGTCGTCGCGGATCTGACCATTCTTGGCAAAGAAGTCGTTGATCGGCATCTTCTTCATTTGCGCCATGACCTTGCCGGCCTCATCCGTACCGGCTGCCTTGACCGCGCGCAGGTAGTGCAGCACGGACGAGTACTGACCGGCCTGCACCATCGACGGCATGCGCTTCTGCTTGTCGAAATAGCGCTTCGACCAGGCGCGGGTGGCGTCGTTGAGATCCCAGTAGAAACCCGTCGTCAGGTACATGGTCTGGGTGCTCTTCAAACCGAGCGAATGCACGTCGGTGATGAACATCAGCAGACCTGCGAGCGATTGCTTCGGCGTGATGCCGAACTCGGCCGCCTGCTTGATCGCGTTCGTGGTGTCGGCACCGGCGTTGGCCAGACCGATGATCTGCGCCCCGGACGCCTGCGCCTGCAGCAGGAAGGAGGAGAAGTCGGACGCCGGGAAGGGGTGGCGTACCGAGCCGAGCACCTTGCCGCCATTGGCGGTGACCACTGCCGAGGAGTCTTTCTCGAGCGACTGACCGAAAGCGTAGTCAGCGGTCAGGAAGTACCAGGTCTTGCCGCCCTGCTTCGTCACCGCCTTGGCCGTGCCGTTTGCCAGGGAGTAGGTGTCATACGTGTAATGCACGCTGACGTCGTTGCACTGCTCGTTGGTGATCGGAGTCGAAGCCGGCCCGCTCATCAGCGCGATGCGGTTCTTTTCCTTGGCGACCTTCATCACCGCCAGCGCCACCGACGTGGTCACCAGTTCGGTTGCGGTATCGACACCTTCGCGCTCGAACCACTCACGGGCCTTGGTCGACGCAATGTCGGCCTTGTTCTGGTGGTCGGCGGAAACCATTTCGATCTTGAAATCGGGCTTTGCTTCGGCGATGAAGTCGTCGATTGCCATCTGGGTGGCAAGCACCGCACCGGAGCCTGCCAGGTCGGAATAGGTACCCGACAGGTCGGTCAGCACACCGATCTTGACCATGCCGTCCGAGATCTGTGCATTCGCAACACCCGACAGGCTTGCAATTGCGGCGGCGCAGGCCAGCGTCGTCAGTTTCTTCATGTGCATTGTATTGTCTCCGTCCTGTTTGTTGTTCGCGCGAGTCAAACCCCGAGCGTCTGGTGCAGCCAGTCCATCTTCTCCGGCAACTCGGCCGCAGGGATGGTGGCAATGATTTCGCCGTGTTCGAGCACGTAGTGCCGGTCGGCGAGCGGTGCAGCAAAGCGGAAATTCTGCTCCACCATCACGATGGTGAAGTCGCGTTTCTTGAGCTCGGTGATCACCTCGCCAAGCTTCTTGACGATGACCGGCGCGAGACCTTCAGTGATCTCGTCGAGCAGCAGCAGCTTGGCACCGGTACGCAACACACGTGCCATCGCCAGCATCTGCTGTTCGCCACCAGAGAGCTTGGTACCGGGACTGGTGCGGCGCTCGAGCAGGTTGGGGAACATGCCGTATATCTCGTCGAGCGACATGCCGCCAGTTGCCACCTGAGGCGGCAGCATCAGGTTTTCCTCGGTGCTGAGCGAGGCAAAAATGGCACGCTCTTCGGGCACGTAACCGATGCCGTAGCGGGCCATGCGGTGGGTCGGCTCGTCAATGACCTCCTTGCCATTGACCATGATCGACCCGCTGCGCCGCCCGACCAGACCGAGAATGGACTTCAGCGTAGTCGAGCGCCCCGAGCCGTTACGCCCGAGAAGCGTGATGCACTCGCCACGCGCCACCTTCAGATCGATGCCATGCAGGATGTGGGATTCACCGTAGAAGGAATGCAGATCCTGGATCCGCAGCATTTCGGGATGGGGCTTGAAGGCGCTGGTCATAGATTGATGGGCCGGGATCAGTGATGGGCGTCGTTCATGTCGTCGGAACCGACATAGGCTTCGAGCACGCTCGGATTCTTGGACACTTCGTCGTACGTGCCTTCGGCAAGCACGCTGCCGCGAGTGAGTACGGTGATGCGGTCACACAGGTTTGCGACCACCGACAGGTTGTGTTCGACCATCAGGATGCTGCGATTGGCCGACACCTTGCGGATCAACTCCACCACCCTGCTGATGTCTTCGTTGCCCATGCCCTGCGTCGGCTCGTCGAGCAGCATCATCTTGGGATCGAGCGCCAGCGTGGTGGCGATTTCGAGCGCACGTTTGCGACCGTAGGGCATTTCCGCCGTCACGGTGTCCGCAAACTGGGTCAGATCGACCGACTCCAGCAGGGCCATCGCCTGGTCATTGAGCACATCGAGTGACTTCTCCGAGCGCCAGAAATGAAACTCGGTGCCGAGCTTGCGCTGCAGGCCGATGCGCACGTTCTCCATCACCGTAAGATGCGGAAAGGTGGCCGAAATCTGGAAGGAGCGCACCATTCCCCGGCGTGCCGTCACCGCAGGCGCTTCGTGGGTAATATCCTTGCCGTCGAAGCGGATCTTGCCCGAGGTCGGCGGAAGAAACTTGGTGAGCAGATTGAAGACAGTCGTCTTGCCAGCGCCGTTGGGACCGATCAATGCATGGATGTGACCACGCTTGACCTTGAGGTCGACATCGGACACAGCGGCAAACCCTTTGAACTCTTTGGTCAGGCCGTTTGTTTCGAGTATGAACTCGCTCATGCTCCATCCCGGCGTTGATGCAGAAATCGCGTCGAACTGCGCGCAGTAACTGCGTTTGATTGTTTGTTCTTGTACTCGTAGTTTTGCGTCATCTCCCACGCGCAACAAGTATCGTAAACCCGCACTTGCGCGTCATTCCAGGCCTGTTTCGCGTTGCGTTCGGAGACAAAAAAAGGGCCGCCGCAACATCGCGGACGGCCCTCTTCCCGGAATTTGCTGCACACCCGTTTCACGGGCGGCGGCACGCCCCTCAGTTACCGCTCATTGCCATCATCAACTGATTGATCCGCTTCACAAACGTCGCCGGATCATCGAGTGCGCCACCTTCGGCAAGCAGAGCCTGGTCGAACAGCACGGCCGCCCAATCGTCGAAGCTCTTGTCTTCGTACTTCAGACGCAGCACCGCCGGATGCTTCGGGTTGATCTCGAGGATCGGCTTCGACATCGGTGCGCTCTGACCTGCTGCTTTCAGAATACGGGTCAGGTTCATGCCGAGATCGTGCTCGTCGGCTACCAGGCACGCGGGAGAGTCGGTCAGACGCAGGGTGACCTTGACGTCCTTGACGCGCTCGCCAAGGCTGGTCTTCATCTTCTCGATCAGCTCCTTGTACTCGTCGGCCGCCTGCTCGGCTTCCTTTTTCTCGGCTTCGTCTTCCAGCGAACCGAGATCGAGACCACCCTTCGCCACTGACTGCAGCTGCTTGCCGTCAAACTCGGTGAGGTTGCCCAGCGCCCATTCGTCGACACGGTCGGACAGCAGCAGCACTTCGATGCCCTTCTTGCGGAAAACCTCAAGGTGGGGGCTGTTCTTCGCCGCATTGAAGGATTCTGCGGTGACGTAGTAGATCTTGTCCTGACCTTCCTTCATGCGACCGATGTAGTCCTTGAACGAGACCACTTCCTCAGGGGTGTCCGCGTGGGTGGAAGCAAAACGCAGCAGGCCGGCAATCTTGTCCTTGTTCGCAAAATCCTCGCCCACACCTTCCTTGAGTACCTTGCCGAACTCTTTCCAGAAGGTTGCGTACTTTTCCTGATCACCGGCTTCGTCGCTGGTCGCGAGATCCTCGAGCAGGCCAAGCACCTTCTTCGTGCAACCTGCCCGAATGGTGTCGATGTCCTTGGATTCCTGCAGGATTTCACGCGAAACGTTCAGCGGCAGATCGGCCGAATCGACCACACCGCGCACGAAGCGCAGATAGGTCGGCATCAGCTTCTCGGCGTCATCCATGATGAAGACCCGCTTCACGTAGAGCTTCACGCCATGGCGTGCATTGCGATCCCACATGTCGAAGGGCGCGTGCGACGGCACGTACAGCAACTGGGTGTATTCCTGGCGACCTTCAACGCGGGCGTGGGTCCACGCCAGCGGCTCGTCGTAGTCGTGACCGACGTGCTTGTAGAAGCCCTTGTATTCCTCTTCAGTGATCTCGTTGCGCGAACGTGCCCACAGGGCATTGGCCTGGTTAACCGTTTCGTCTTCGTCGGTGAGGACCTGGGCCTTTTTCTCCTCGTCCCACTCTTCCTTCTTCATCACGATCGGTTGCACGATGTGATCAGAGTACTTGCGGATCAGGCTCTTGAGCTTCCACGATGAGAGCAGGTCATCCTGGTCTTCGCGCAGGTGCAGCGTGATTTCGGTACCACGACCAAGCTTTTCGACCGCAGCAACGGTGTACTCACCGGCGGTTTCACCGGTCATGCTGCATTCCCACTGCACACCTTCGCTCACGGGCAGACCGGCACGGCGAGTCACCACGGTGACCTTGTCGGCAACGATGAAGGCAGAGTAGAAACCGACACCAAACTGACCGATCAGGTGGGCGTCCTTCTTCTGGTCGCCGGTCAGCTTGCCAAAGAACTCCTTGGTGCCGGATTTGGCGATGGTGCCGAGGTGGGCAACAACCTCTTCACGGCTCATGCCGATGCCGTTATCGCTGATGGTGATGGTCTTGGCTTCGGCATCGAAGGCAACGCGGATCTTCAGATCGCTGTCACCCTCGAACAGGGCCGGCTGGTCGATGGCCTCGAAACGCAGTTTGTCGGAAGCGTCGGATGCGTTCGAGATCAACTCGCGCAGGAAGATCTCGCGGTTCGAATAAAGCGAGTGGATCATGAGGTGAAGCAACTGCTTCACTTCGGCCTGGAAATTCAGGGTTTCGGCGGCGGTCTGGGCGCTGGACATCTTGATGCGTCTCCGATGATGAAAAGTCGTGGCCGAGAGATTGGGACAGCCTCGCCGATTTTCAAGCCCCTGAGATGAGATTGCTGCGCTGGCCGACACCTACCTGTTTCGTGCGGCGGTGCGTCGCTTGATAGCTTTGGTTCGCGCGGACGACCGCCACCCGAGCGCACACAATGCAACGGCTAGACGTACTGAACCTGGAGGATTTCGATCTCGCGCACGCCGGCGGGGCTCATGAAGCGGACCACGTCACCCTCACGGGCCTTGATCAGGGCACGTGCGAGCGGGGAGATCCAGCTGATCATCCCTGCGGAGGCATTGGCTTCGTCGACGCCGACGATCTGCCAGGTCTGCTCCGTCGCATCGGGATCTTCTGCGTCGCAGATGGTGACGGTCGCGCCGAAAAAGACCTGATCGATGTTCTGCTGCGCAGCCGGGTCGACCACCTCTGCGTTCTCGATGCGCTTGATCAGGAAGCGGATGCGGCGATCGATCTCGCGCAGGCGCTTCTTGCCGTAGATATAGTCACCGTTCTCGGAGCGGTCGCCGTTACCCGCCGCCCACGATACCGTCTCGACCATCTTGGGTCGCTCGACGCGCAGCAACTGATCCAGCTCCTCGCGGAGCACCAGATTGCCGCGCTGGGTCATGTAATTCTTGCTGCCAGGCGGCAGCCGCAACGAGGGCGACAGCGCGTCCTCGTCATCGTCGCTGTCGGCTTCCCTGACGAACGCCTTGTTCATGGCAATACTCCTGAAGGCTGGCGAAACGCCCGATCTTAATGGATCCCGGGCAGGCCCGCAGCAGCGCCTTGCGCGACTGCACACAGGCGGATCGGGCCGCGCGCGGCGTCGCCTTCAAACGGGCGAGAGAAGTCGCCATCTGCCGCTGGCCAAGCAGCGCGCAAAATACCGCGCGTGCTCACATTGTCCTGACATCGCGGGGCGAAGAGACCGTGTAGACTCCGCGCAGAAATTGGCAAATGGCGCCCGCCATCGCGCCAGCAAGACATCTATCGCCCGGTCAATCGATGAACACCACACAACAACTCAAGCCTGCTGAAAACGTCGCGCCACCGCCGCCTGGTCCTGGAGAGCTGATTGAGCGGGTAATCGCCGCACGTGGCTTCGCCGGCGTGATGCTGCTTGGCCCGCGCGCGTGGCGGCGCTGGTGGCATGCTCTGGTGCGCAGCATCGACCATGCGGCAATCCTGGCGCAAGTGGATGAGGACGCCAGTTTCTCCTTCAATTTCAACTTCATGATCGTCGTCGCCGGCGGCATCGCGACGATCGGACTGCTGCTCAACTCACCTGCGGTCATCATCGGTGCGATGCTGATTTCCCCGCTGATGGGGCCCATCGTCGCCACCGGCATGGCGCTGGCCACACTCGACGTCGACCTCGGGCGCAAGAGTGCCAAAACGCTGTTGCTGGGCACCGCGGCCGCGATTGCGTTCACCTCCCTGATCGTCTTCCTGTCGCCCGTCAAGGATCTGACCCCCGAGTTGCTCGCGCGCACCCGGCCCAATCTGTTCGACCTTGTCGTTGCCATCCTGTCCGGCACCGCAGGCGGCTACGCGATGATTCGCGGACGCGGGGGTGCGATCGTCGGCGTGGCCATCGCGACCGCATTGATGCCACCGCTGGGCACGATCGGCTACGGTCTCGTCACCCAGCAATGGGACATCACCCGCGGCGCCCTTCTGCTCTTCGTCACCAACATGGTGGCCATCAGTCTTGCGGTGGCGGCCGTTGCAGAATGGTATGGCTTTGGGCGCGGCGAACTGCGAAAACGCTTCGCGCGGCAGGCGGTCATCTCCCTGCTCGTGCTGGCACCGCTCGCGGTACCGCTGTTCTATTCGCTGAAGGCGATCGCCTTCGAGAGTTTTGCCCAGGTCCGCATCCGCAGTGTGCTGGAGCGCGGCGCCAACTCGCTTCCCGAAGGGCAACTGGGCGAAGTCAGCGTGCTCTTCATCGACGGCAAGCCCCCGCGCGTGCGGGCGGTGATGTACAGCGCAGCACCCGAGCACGAACTCCCGGCGCGGCTCACTGCCGCAATGGAGGCGGAAGTCGGCCAAGCGATCGACTTGCGTCTCACCCAGTTGCGCACGTCCGACGAGTTGCCGCCGCAGTTGCGGGTGCGCGAGGTTGCACCCGTCCCCGCACCGGCTCCGGTGCCCGAGACCACACTGGCGGACAGTCTTCGGGATGCCTTTCCGCTACCGCTGGCCGCATTTGAAGCGGATATCGAACGGCGAACCGCCATCCTGGTACCGGCCCCCCAGCCCGGCATCGATATTGCCAGCTGGCGCGACATGGAGCACGATCTGAGCGCGCGCCACACAGACTGGACGCTCTCCATTCTGCCGCCGATGCAGACTTTGCCGACGGTTCGGTTCGGGCGCGCGAGCGCCGCGATCGAAGCCGGAGAGCAAGACCGCATCGACGCCATCGTATGGGCACTCAAACGCTGGAACATCGAGCGTGTTCAGGTGATTGGTCACGCCAGCAGTGATGGCGGCGGCTCGCTGCGGCTCGCCAATGCACGCGCCAACAGGGTCGCGGAAGCCATTCGTGCCCAGGGACTGGGCGCCGAGACACTGGGCCGTTACCCCTTGCCCAGCCAACTGGCGGGCGAGCGCGAGCTGGGACAGATCGCATTCAGAGCGGTATCGATCGTCATACCGACCCCGGACAACACAGGCTCAGGAGTGAGGTAATGGACAGTCAGCTGCTTACCCACGCGCTCGAACTCGCCTCCCGCACCTGGTTCCGCCTCGGCGAAACCGACATCACATTGCTGCGAGTTGTGGGACTGACCGCAATCCTTGCCTTCTTCTGGTGGTTCGCCTCGGCGCTGGAGCGGGGCATGCGCCAGCTCGCACATGCGCGCGCCATCGTCCGGGTCTCCGAATCGGCCGTGTTTGCGCTCACGCGCATCGTGCGCTACATGGTGTGGATCATCGGCAGCCTGGTCGGTCTCGCCTATCTCGGCATCGACGTTGCCAGCCTTGCGATCGTCGGCGGCGCAATGGGTGTCGGCATCGGTTTCGGCCTGCAGAACATCTTCAGCAACCTGGTGTCGGGCATCATCATCCTGCTCGAGAAGACACTCAAACTCGGCGACTTCGTCGACCTGCAGTCGGGCGTCGTCGGCAAGGTCACCGAGATCGGACTGCGCTACACCCGGGTCACCACCAACGACAATGTCGACGTGATCGTCCCCAACTCCGAGTTCATCAATGGCCGGGTCACGAACTGGACCTTCGACGACGATCTGCGCCGCATCCACATCCCCTTTGGCGTCGCCTACGGCACCGACAAGGACAAAGTGCGCGACGCAGTCGCAGCGGCTGCCCGCAAGGTCACAGGCACCATCCTGCTGCCCGGACGCGAACCCGAAGCATGGCTGGTCAAGTTCGGCGACAGCAGCCTCGACTTCGAGCTCGTGGTGTGGGTGAATCATGATCTCGCGATGTCGCCCGCCCGGACCCAGGCCCGCTATCTGTGGGAGATCGATAGCGCGCTTCGTGCCGCCGGTATCGAGATACCCTTCCCGCAACGCGATCTTCATGTGCGGTCCGGGACGCTGAGCGTCGACCTGCAGGGCGGGCCAGTGCAATCCTGAGTGGGCGCCCCGCACAGACTTTACCAACACTTCGACATTGTCATTGGCGCGGCTGCCGCATACCATTGGCGCGATGGACTGCCCGACCAACGGCGCCTCGCGCCAGCCCACCCAGACGGGTTCGCAATGAATGACGACTCCTTCGACGACGTAACCAGCCTGCAGTCGCGCCTGCGAGAGCTGCGCGACGAGCATCGCGACCTCGACGCTGCCATCGCCAGGCTGATCGCAGCGCCCACCGACGACCAGCTGCTGATCCGGCGCATGAAGAAGCGCAAGCTGGCCCTCAAGGACCGCATCTCCGTCATCGAACGCCTGATCGAACCCGACGACCTCGCCTGAGCCTCGCGCTCGACCACTGCATACAAGGTTCCAATGACCCAGACCGGACTCTTCGGGGCGGAGACGCTCGCACTCCACGCGGGCCAGTCTCCCGACGCCACACACGGCTCGCGCGCAACACCGATCCACTTCACCACCAGTTACGTGTTTCCGGATGCCGACCATGCCGCGGCCCTGTTCAATCTGGAGCGCCCTGGCCACGTCTACTCGCGCATTTCCAATCCGACCAATGCGGTGCTCGAAGAGCGTATCGCTGCCCTCGAAGGCGGCGTGGGCGCGATCGCGGTCGCCAGCGGTCAGGCGGCGCTGCACCTCGCCGTGACCACCCTGATGGGGTGCGGCGGACACATCGTTGCCTCGCGCTCGCTCTACGGCGGGTCGCACAATCTGTTCGCCTACACCCTGCCCCGTTTCGGCATTCAGACCACTTTTGTCGATCCGCGTGATGCCGAGGCCTGGCGCGCCGCCATCCGCCCCGAAACCCGCCTGCTGTTCGGCGAGTCGATCGGCAACCCGGGTCTCGACGTACTCGACATTCCCACCGTGGCCGCGATTGCCCATGCGGCAGGCCTGCCGTTACTGGTGGACGCCACCCTCGTAAGCCCGGCCTTGCAGCGCCCCTTCGACCTTGGCGCGGATCTGGTCATGCACTCGGCCACCAAATTCATCGGCGGCCACGGCGTTGCGGTCGGCGGCCTGCTGGTCGACGGCGGTCGCTTCGACTGGGAAGCCTCGGGCCTGTTTCCGACCCTCACCGAACCCTACGACGGCTTCCATGGCATGGACTTCGCCGAAGAGTCGCCCGTTGCCGCCTTCCTGCTGCGTGCCAGACGCGAAGGCCTGCGCGATTTCGGCGCCTGCATGTCGCCGATGAATGCCTTCCAGATCCTGCAGGGGCTGGAAACCCTGCCGCTGCGCATGCGCGCGCATGTCGACAACACGAAGCGGATTGCAGCCCACCTGGCAACGCACCCGATGGTGGAAAAGGTCGCCTACCCGGGCCTTGATGCCCACCCAGACCACGAACTCGCATCCCGCCTGCTCCCCGAGGGCTGTGGCGCCGTGCTGTCCTTCGACCTCAAGGGCGGACGGGAGGCCGGTCGCGCCTTTATCGGTGCACTGCGCCTGTTCTCTCACCTGGCCAACGTCGGCGACGCCAAGTCGCTGGTCATCCACCCTGCCAGCACCACCCACTTCCGCATGACCGCCGCCGACCTCGCGGCCGGGGGCATCGGCGAAGGCACGGTCCGGCTGTCCGTGGGGCTGGAGAGCAGCGCCGACCTGCTGGCCGATCTCGACCGCGGCCTCTACGCCGTGGGCAAGCTCAACAAGGCATAAGCGACATGGATATCCTGATCAGGCAACAGGCTTGCCGCATCTACACCGGCGGACGCGATTTCGACCGCGAACGCCCCACCGTCGTGCTGATTCACGGCGCGGGCCACGACCACAGCGTGTGGAACAACCAGGCCCGGCATCTCGCCCATCAGGGCTTCGGCGTGCTCGCCCCCGACCTGCCGGGACACGGCGCCTCACAGGGCGCACCGTTGCAGACGATCGATGCGATAGCCGACTGGCTGCTCGAGATGCTCGATGCGGTCGGTGTTGCCCAGGCCAGCCTTGTCGGCCACAGCATGGGATCGCTGATCGCGCTTGCCGCGACCGCACGCGCCGCGGGGCGGGTGAAAGCCCTGATTCTGGTGGGCAGCGTGGCGCCAATGCCGGTCGCGCCCGCGCTGATCGACGCAGCATCCAGCAAGCCTGCGCGCGCCCACGCCATGATCAACCAGTGGTCATACAGCCCCGCAGCCCAGCTTGGCGCGAGCGCAACCCCGGGCACCTCGCTGCTCGGCATCAACCAGAGACTGATGGAACGCCAGGCCGCCGGTGTGCTGGCGACCGATCTCAGTGCCTGCAACGCGTGGACCGATGGCCTCGCGCGTGCGGCGGACATCCACTGCCCGACCCTTCTGATCTGCGGCGAACGCGACCAGATGACGCCACCACGTGCGGTAAAACCCTTATACGAAGCACTGGTCAACGCAGCGGGCGGTGCGCGTATGATTACCGTGCCCGGCGCCGGCCACGCAATGATGGCCGAAGCACCGGACGCAGTCACAAATGCAATTCGGGGGTTTCTCAGGACATAACAACAAGCATTCGAGCGGGCGGTACGGGCAGCGGGGCGGATTGCGCGCTGCCGTCAGTTTTCCGCCGGCGCACCCCGTTCTGCTGCAGCGAACATCCAGAATAACGACAGGAGAGAGACATGTCGCAGCCCAACGATGCCGAGCTTGAAGCGGCCGCAGCACTGCCCTTCCCCACCGTAAGGGACGTACCGTTCACTGCGCCCATCAGCTGGGTCGCACACGCGTTCGGTGACCTCAGGGCCTGCCCGGTGCCAAGTCTGTTCTACGGATTCTGTTTCGCTGCGATGGGCCTGCTCATTACGTTCGTGTTCGAGCACGCCTACGAATATACCTCTGCGCTGACCTCGGGCTTCCTGCTTCTCGGTCCGTTCTTCGCGATGGGCCTGTACGAGATCAGTCGGCGCCACGAGCGCGGCGAAAACTGCGCACTCGTCCCGACGCTGACCGTATGGAAGCGCAATGCGGGCAACATCGGCATTTTCGCCGTCGTGCTAGGCGTGGTCTTTCTGGTCTGGGCGCGGGCCTCACTGGTCGTGTTCGCGCTCTTCTACTCCAACGAGATGCCCAACCTCTCAGGCTTTCTCGGACAATTGATGGCGTTCGAAAACATCGAATTCCTGCTGGTCTACTTTGGCATCGGAATGGTTTTCGCCATCATCGCATTCGCGGTGAGCGTGGTCTCGATTCCGCTGATGCTGGACCGCAACCAGGACGCCATCAGCTCGATGCTGGCCAGCGTCGCAGCGCTCACCCGCAATCCCGCTGCCATGCTCGTATGGGCCCTTCTGATCGCCACGCTGACGATCGTCGGATTTCTCAGCTTCCATCTGGGACTGGTCGTTCTGATGCCGATCATCGGGCATGCAACCTGGTACGCCTACCGCGACCTCATCGAACCGCTGCCGGTAAAGCCGGCCAAGACGGCGACCTAGCTCAATCCGTCAGATCGAGGACCACCGGCTGGTGGTCCGACGCGGCCGTCTCCGACGCCACCCTGAAGCCGACAACGCTCGGTGCCAGATCGTCGCTCACGCAGATGAAATCGCAGCAAAAGGTCTCGTCCGGCCAGTCGGCCCCATGCAGACCCACCGTTGGCGCATGCGACAGCCCCGGGTTCACGATCTGCCAGGCATCGCGCCACTGGGGTACGTCCGGCGCAATCGGCGCCAGTAGCGCGGTGTGATCGGGTGACCCCGGCGAGCAATTGAGATCCCCGCACAATACCGCCGCAGCGGGTCGCGGCCAGGGCCGGAAGCCCGGATTGGAATCCTTCGACAGACCCGGCGCACGGGCGTGGGAGACCGCTTCACGATGCAGTTCGCGCAAGCGTGCAATCTGCGCGCTACGCTGCAATGCCGAGTAGTACTCGAGATGCGTGGTCAACACCCGCAGCGGCCCGCGAGGCGCCTCGATCACCGCTTCGATGCACAGGCGCTGCATCCCGGGCACGGTGGGATCGGCAGGGTTTGGCAGGACATGCCGGAAGACCTGGCCGAGCGGGTGTCGCGACAGGAGCAGGTTGCCGAAACGGGCGCGTCCGCCCTTGCCATCGGGCACATCCAGCGCAGCCCCGAACACCACTTCGTAGCCCGGAAATGCCGCACTCAGAATCGCAACGCCGTCTTCCGCAGTCGCGCCCTTCAAGCCCGGAAAACACTGCCCCACTTCCTGCAGGCAAATGACATCGATATCGCCGATTTCACGCAGAGCAGCGATGGTCCGGTCCAGATCGACCCGACCGTCGGCCCCTCGTCCCCATTGTATATTCCAGCTCACGATACGCATTCAGGTTTCCGCTCACGCTCTCACAATGGCATGATCCTAGCCTGTACCCACCTGCAGCGTCATCTAAACATCCATGCAAGATCACGCGCAACATGATCACGAACACGAAGACGAGGCCGCCGGCACGAACACCAGCCGTGGTCACGACCACCATGACCACAGCCACGCCTCCAGCCGCTGGCTACCGCTCGCGCTCCTCCTGACCCTCGGATTTGCGGCGGTTGAAGCGATCGCCGGGTGGTGGTCGGGCTCGCTGGCCCTGCTCGGCGATGCCGGACACATGGTTACCGACGCGCTGGCGCTCGGGATTGCTGCACTCGCCGCCCGCCTCGCGCTGCATCCGGCCAGCATTCGGCACTCATTCGGGCTGCCCCGGGTCGAATCCCTTGCTGCACTCGCCAACAGCGTGTTCATGCTCGCGCTGGTGGCTGCGCTGTTGTGGCAGGCGGTGTTGCGTCTGGGCGACCCGCGTGCGATTGCCGGCGAGACCGTGACCATCGTGGCGCTGATCGGTCTGGGCGTTAATCTGCTCGTCGCCTGGCTGCTGACGAGGGGCGAAGCGGACCTCAACACCCGTGCCGCGCTGCTGCATGTGCTGGGCGACATCCTCGGCTCGATCGCTGCGCTGGCTTCGGGGCTGGTCATCCAGTATACGGGCTGGCTCGCAATCGACCCCTTGCTCACCATGCTGATCTGCGGGCTGATTCTTGCCTCCACCCTGAACCTGCTGCGCCGCGTGGTGCACACCCTGCTTGAGGGCGTCCCGGAGAACCTTTCACTTCCGGAGGTCGGCCACGCAATGGCCGCCGTCCCTGACGTGCGCTCGGTGCACGACCTCCACATCTGGAGTCTCGACTCGCACCACCCGGCCCTGTCAGCCCATCTCGTGATCTCCGATGCCGGACGCTGGCCAAGGATACTGGCCGATCAGCGCGAGCTGCTGGCAAGGCGCTTTGGCATCGATCACGTTACCCTTCAACCTGAGCTCACACCCGACCAGCCGCTGGTGTTCTACCCCAATCACGCCACGCACCATTCACGTATCCCCACCGATAGTCGATAATCGGGCTGTTCAAAACGGGAATCCATCATGCACTCGGCACAGGAAATCGTCTGTCAGGTCGACGCGCTCGCCACGCTACCCACGGTCTATCATCGCATTCGGGAGCAACTCGAGTCGGCCAACGGATCGCTGCTCGAGGTCTCGCGTCTGATCTCGGCAGACCCGGCACTGACTGCAGGCGTGCTGCGACTGGTCAACAGCGCGTATTACGGTTTCGGGGGCAAAATCGACACGATCGAGCGCGCAGTGCCGATTCTTGGCCTGCAGCAGGTGCACGATGTGGTGCTCGCGATGACGGTCAGCGCGATCTTCAAGGGTATTCGGCCCGAGCACATGGACGTGGACCGCTTCTGGCACGGCAGCATGATGTGCGCACTCGGCGCCCGCAGCCTTGCCCGCACGGCAAAGCACCCCGGCGCAGAGCGCATGTTCGTGATCGGACTGCTCGCCGATATCGGCCATCTGGTCCTGTACGAAACCGTGCCGCAACTGGCAGATGAGGCGCAGTCGGTCTCGGACGAAAGTGGAGAACCGCTCCACCTCGCCGAGCGTCGCATCGTCGGCTGCGACTATGCCGAAGTCGGTGCCGCACTGATGGACGGCTGGAAACTGCCGGCCTGTTTTGCCGAAGTGATCGGTGCGCAGGTGGTGCCCCGGCTGGCCGGAAAATTCACCAGCGATGCCAGCGTGCTGCATATTGCGCGCATGATTTCTCATGCCGACCGCTATGGCGAGTCCAGCGACGAGGCTGCTGCGCGACTCGATCCCGTGGTGTGGCTTGACGCCGACCTCGACCCGGCCAGTTTCACCTCCTCCAGGGAAGAGGCAGAGCTCAGCCTTGCGGCCTGCATCTCGGCCTTCCTGCCCGGACGTCACAGCCACTGATTCAATTACTGATTCTGTCTGCAAGATTTCCTCAATGATGCGTGACTTGTCCGTGTCGGCGATTGTCGCCGGCTTCGTCGCGGTGCTGGTCGGCTACACCAGTTCCGCAGTTCTCATTTTCCAGGCCGCAGACGCCCTCGGTGCGAGTCAGGCCGAAATCGGGTCCTGGATGGGCGCGCTTGGCATCGGCATGGGCCTGAGCTCAATCGCGCTGACCCTGCGCTATCGCGTCCCGGTGCTGACGGCGTGGAGTACGCCGGGCGCGGCGATGCTGATCACGGCCGCTGCCGGCGTGCCGATGAACGAAGCGATCGGCGCCTTCCTGGTCTGTGCCGCGCTCATCACGGTGGCGGGTTTCAGCGGCCTGTTCGAGCGCCTGATGGGTCGCATCCCAATTTCGCTGGCAGCAGGCATGCTGGCCGGCGTGTTGCTGCGCTTCGGGCTGGATGTGTTCGTGGCCATGAAGACGGAGTTCATGCTGGTGTTTCCGATGTTCTGCGTCTATCTCGCCGGACGCCGCTTTGCCGCGCGCTACGCCGTCCCCCTCGCGCTGCTGGTGGGCATCGGCATTGCCTCCACCCAGGGCTTGCTGCATGTCGAAGCGCTCGAGCTTGCGCTGGCGCGCCCGGTATTCACCATGCCGGCCTTCTCTTTCAGCGCCCTGATCGGCATCGCACTGCCCCTGTTCGTGGTCACCATGGCCTCGCAGAACGTGCCGGGCGTTACCGTCATCAAGGCCTCGGGCTACACCGTGCCGGTGTCGCCGGTGATCGGGTGGACCGGGGTAAGCACGCTGCTGCTTGCCCCCTTCGGCGCCTTCGCGCTCAACCTTGCAGCGATCACCGCAGCCATCTGCATGGGTCGCGAGGCTCACCCCGACCCGGACCGGCGCTATGTCGCCGCACTGTCGGCAGGCGTTGTCTATGTGATCCTCGGTATTTTTGGCGCAACGGTGGGCGCGCTGTTTACCGCCTTTCCTAAAGAACTGGTGCTCGGCATTGCGGGCCTCGCCCTGCTTGGCACCATCGGTAACGGCATGGCGATGGCACTGCGCGACGAACACGAGCGCGAACCGGCTCTGGTCACCTTTCTGGTCACTGCCTCGGGCGTATCACTGCTCGGCGTGGGGTCGGCCTTCTGGGGCATCGTGGCCGGTACGATTGCACTGCTGGTGCTGAAGGGCGGCGCCACTCGCGGCAGCAAGCAGGCCTGACACCGACAGGCGCGCAGACAACCAGGCCCAGCCCGCCTCCAGCGCACCGGCTGCCGGCGCCGACAGGGGCTCGCCCAGTTCGAAGGACTCGCCCCGCAGCGCAAACACGAAGGCGGGCGGCGGCGCCCTGCCCTCGATACGCTCGAACACCGCAAGCAGGGCCGCCGGTGACAGGGAATGGCTCAGCAGCTGCGCGGCCGGATCAAGCTCGATCCGGCGCAGCTCGAATGCCTGCCCAAGGCCTACGGCCGCATCGATGAAGAGCACCGCCGCTGCATCGCGCAGATCCAGCGCGTGCTCGATCTGCAACTGATACTCGGCGAGCAGTTTCACCCCGGGCGGCGACGCCTGTTCGATACGCGCCCCCAGTTGCGGGCCAAGTGCATCATCGCCACGGGCATCATTGCCGATCGCGAACACCAGCAGCCCGGGGACGGTACTCAATCGCGCACCACGCGGTCGATCACTTCTCCGTCGGCTGCCGCCAGTTCGACCACCAGCGGCATCTGGCCCAGCGCATGGGTGGCACACGACAGGCAGGGGTCGAAGGCGCGGATGGCCACCTCGATATGGTTCAGCAGGCCTTCGGTGAGCTTGCGCCCGGACAGGTAACGCTTGGCCACCTCCCGCACCGCAGTGTTCATGGCCTGGTTGTTGTGGGTGGTGGACACGATGAGGTTGCACATCGTCACCAGATCGTCGTCGCCCACCTGGTAATGATGAATGAGCGTTCCACGCGGTGCTTCGATGATGCCCACGCCCTCGTGGCCGCGCGTCCCCTGCGTCATCAGCTCGCCCGCAGTGCAGTCCGGGTCGTCGAGCAGGTCACGGATGACTTCTGCCGCATGCAGCATCTCGATCATCCGCGCCCAGTGATAGGCCAGCGGCGCATGGATGACGTCACCCTTGCCATGGTCGATGAACTCCCGCCGCTCGACCTCTGCCAGTGGCGAGGGGATGAAATCGCAGTTCTGCACCCGCGCCAGCGGCCCCACCTTGTACCAGCCCAGGTCGGGGCCACGCTCGATGAGATAGGGAAACTTCATGTAGCTCCAGGACTTCACATCTTCCTGCAGCACCTGGTGGTAGTCCTGATCCGGCACCTGATCGCGGATGATCCTGCCGTCGCCATCGCGGAAACGCAGCACCCCGTCGTAGAGGTCCATCGCGCCATCGCTGCGAACCAGGCTGGCCAGCCCGGAGCGGAAGGTACCAAAGACGTCGTACAGACCGGGGTCGGCACGGTGCAGGCGCTTGACCAACTCGACCGCAGCCTGGCTCCACGCCACCATCTGGTCGGCGTCGGCACGCAGCATATCGCGGTCGGCCAGCGACAGATGACGGTTCATGCCACCCGGCACGGCGCCGGTGCCATGAATGCGCTTCCCGGCCGTGGCGCGGATGACCTCCTGTCCGAACTTGCGCAGCAGCACGCCCTGGCGTGCAACGTCAGGATAGGCGCCTGCCACACCGACGATATTGCGTTTTCCGACCTCGGCATCAAAACCGAA
Source organism: Parazoarcus communis (assembly GCF_003111665.1). Lineage (NCBI taxonomy): Bacteria > Pseudomonadati > Pseudomonadota > Betaproteobacteria > Rhodocyclales > Zoogloeaceae > Parazoarcus > Parazoarcus communis. The sequence continues at coordinate 4,131,680 of NZ_CP022188.1, forward strand.
CAACATGTCCGGCGACGACAGGTGAAAGAAGTGCAGCGCGTGCGATTGCAGAATCTGGCCATAGTGCATCAGCCGTCTGAGCTGCACGGCGGTCTGCGTCGGCGGCACCGCACCCACCACATGATCGAGCGCCTTCGACGCCGCCAGGTGGTGGCTGACCGGGCAGATGCCGCACAGGCGCTGCACCATGACCGGCACTTCCCAGTACGGACGGCCCTGAATGAAGACCTCGAAGCCACGAAATTCAACGATGTGCAGCCTTGCCTCGCAGATCTGATCATCGTCGTCGATCAGGAGCGTCACGCGACCATGGCCTTCGACCCGGGACACCGGATCGATCGCAACCTTGCGCAGTTTCTCGCGTCCCTCGGCAGTTTCCAGTTCGGCAGTCATTGGCGCCTCAGTCGTAATGCATCATCGGATACGACAGCCGTGGTGTGCGTCCGGCAATCAGATCCGTCAGAAACTTCCAGATCGCCTCGCCCGAAGGCGGGCAACCGGGGATGAAATAGTCGATCCGCACCAACTCGTGAATCGGCCTCACCTTGTCGAGCAGCAAGGGCAGTTCGGGATCGTTCGGCACCCCACCTTCGCCCAGACCCTCGCGCGACATGTAGACCTCGCGCAGGCAGGCTTCGAGGTCGAGGTGATTGCGCTGTGCAGGCAGGCCACCGTTGATCGCGCACGCGCCAACGGCAATCAGCGTCTTGCAGTTGCGCCGGAACTCGCGCAGCACGTGCACGTTTTCGGCATTGCACACACCGCCCTCGATGAGGCCGATATCGCACGGACCGCAGTGCTTGATGTCGGTCAGCGGCGAGCGGTCGAATTCGGCCAGCTCGACCAGCTCGAACAGGTGCTCGTCGATGTCGAGAAACGACATGTGGCAGCCAAAACAGCCGGCAAGCGAGGTGGTCGCAATGCGAACCTTGGGGCGCGGCGCATTCATTTTCCGTCCTCCATGGCCACGATGTGAATGGGCTTTTCGTCGTAGGTGCGGTCGCCGATCGCCTTGGCAAAACCAACACGTTTCTTCAGGATCACGCCCACCGGGCAGATGTTGGCCGCGAGGTCGTCAACCGCCAGGTCGGTGTCGCCCAGTCGACCGGACTCGGCATTGACCACCAGATGCTTGTTGATGCCGCGGTCGGTCAGTGCGAATACGTTCTTGCCATCGACATCGCGACTGGCACGCACACAGAGTTCGCAGAAGATGCAGCGGTTGAAGTCGAGCAGCACGTCGGGATGCGAAGCATCGACCGGGCGCTCTGGAAAGAAGTGGGCAAAGCGCTCGCCAGTCATCTCCAGATCGTAGGCCAGCGCCTGCAACTGACAGTTGCCGCTCTTCTCGCAAGACGGACAGAAGTGATTGCCCTCAACAAAGAGCATCTGCAGCAGCGCACGCCGCTCGCCATTGATCTCCGGCGTGTTGCTCTCGACCTCCATCCCTTCCTTGGCCGGCATCGCACACGACGAAACATGACGCCCGGCCACCTTCACGATGCAAAGCTTGCACGAACCATGCGGCGGGAAGTCAGGGTGCCAGCACAGATGCGGAATGTAGTGCCCCGCAGTACGGGCCGCCTGCAAAATGGTCTGTCCATCCTCGAACACGACCGGACGACCGTCAAACAGAAACTGCTTGCTCATCGCGCTGTCCTCAATGTCAGGCTTTCTGATCCGATCCCTCGGAACTGATGTGTGCTGCAGGGTCGTCACGACCGCTGGCACGCCGGGCCGCAGCCAGTGCGGCATCGAGATCGAAGGCAGGCTCGAAATCCAGAGACTGCAATCGGCGTTCGTAGGCGGGGCGGAACTTGAGCAGGGTGTCGACCACCGGATTTGGCGCGGCCGACCCCAGCCCGCAATGACTCGCGTTCTTCAGCAGGCGGTCGATCCACTCGATATCGGCGAGGTCGGTCTTTGCGCCCCGCCCGTCCGCAAGCTTTTTCATCGCCTTTTTCAGCAGCGCCGTTCCCACCCGGCACGGGGTGCAGAAACCGCAGCTCTCGTGGGCGAAGAAATCGACGAAGTTGCGCGCCACCTCGAACAGGTCTCGACTCGAATCGAACACCATGAAGGCACCGGCGGTGGGCACATCCTCGAATGCGATGCGTCGGTGAAACTCGTAACTTGCGAGCGTGATGCCAGCAGCGCCGCCCACCTGCACGGCCTGGATGTCGGACGCACCGCAATCCTCCAGCACGCGCTCGATCGGCACGCCGAAGGGATACTCGTAGATGCCGGGGTGAGCACAGTCGCCGGAGATCGACAGGAGTTTGGTGCCGGTGGATTGTGCCGTGCCGGTTGCTGCAAACGCCTCGCCACCGCAGAGCGCGATCAGACAGGTCTTGGCAAGGGTTTCGACGTTGTTCACCACCGTCGGTCGTCCAAGGTAACCGTGCGTCACCGGGAACGGTGGCCGGATACGCGGCGTGCCACGCTTGCCCTCCAGCGACTCGAGCAAGGAGGTTTCCTCGCCACAGACATAGGCGCCCGCACCGAGGTGAATCTCGATATCGAAATCGAAACCGGCAACGCCCTGTATGCCGCGTCCGAGAAGATTCTCCGCCCGGCGCAGATCGAGCGCCTCGCGCAGGGACTCCAGCAGATAGCGGTATTCGCCGCGCAGATAGATGAAGCCCTGCCGCGCGCCCACCGCCCAAGCCGCGAGCGTCATACCCTCGAACACGACGTCGGCCATGCGGGTGAGCAGCACCCGGTCCTTAAAGGTGCCGGGCTCGCCCTCGTCGGCATTGCAGACCACCACTTTCTCTGGTGCGGCTGCATCGCGGCAGGCCATCCATTTCACCGCAGTTGTAAAGCCCGCCCCACCCCGACCGCGCAGGTTGGAAAGCTGCATCTGCTCCATCCAGCCGTCACGCCCCAGTGCGACCGCCGCACGCAGCGCCGCACCCGGCGCCATTTCCAGTTTGAGCAAGGCATCGGTGCGATGGATGTTGTCGTCGACACGGAAAAACTCGGGCGGCCATGACGACAGTGGCGCCTCGCGCCGGATGAGCTCCGCAATCTGGTTGATGCGCTGATGCGACAGACGGGTCAACGGCACGCCATTGACCAGCAGTGCCGGGCCCTGGTCGCCCATGCCGATGCAGGAGGTGGTCTCCACACTGACAAGACCATCTTCCGACACCCGTCCGGGCTCAATCCACAACTTGCTGCACAGTGAGGCCATGAGCTCTGCCGAGCCCTGCATGCGTTCGGTGATGTTGTCGGCAAACAGCAGATGAAAGCGTCCGACCGGTCGCTTGTGCAGAAAGTGATAGAAACCGGCAACGCCCTCGACCCTGGACCGCGGGATGGACAGTTCAGCCGCGATCAGCGTAAGCACTGCGGGAGAAAGCCAGCTCGTTTCGTCCTGCACGTCGATCAGGATCTGCAGCAGACGCGTGGCGTCGCCACCATGCTTGCTGACGATGCGTGAGACAAGAACTGCGGGAACTTCGTGGGAGGTCATGTTTGCCAGGCTCCACTGCAAGTGCACGGCCCATTATAGTCCCGCGGTGCTCGTGAAAAAAAATCAAAACAGCATGTGGTGTCGACCAGCGCACGACCGCAATCATTTTCCGTGCCGCACGGTGCGGCTGATTCCCCCCTGAGGCCATGGGTCATCCTTCGGCCCCGGATCCTGCCCGTTTTCCGGCAAGACGCACGGCGAACAGTCGCAAGCTCGCGTTTGTGCGCCTCGCTCGGGCGCAATGCAGACCACCTGGCATTCGCCGCCTTGGCACGCAACGAGGAGAACCCGCCACGGCTTCCCGGGGCGCACCGGGGCGTCATGAAATTTCTTGATCGACCGGTCACGACAGCGAGCCATTTCGTAGTCAAACACCGCTCCGACAATGGCGTAAACCCCGCTAAAACACTGGCTTTTCGAGTCAAAACACGACAAAAACCACCACTACATGTAGTGTAAATTTAGCGCTTGACGTACAAGACAAAATCTTAAACTACTGTTTTTATTCGTTTTTATTTTTTTGCGAAATCAACATTTAGGCGCTATGCTTCGGCTTGTTCGAAACCATACCAAGGCAGATCAAGAAGATCATGAGCGCGACCACTCAGAACACTGTCAAAGCCGATGCCAGCACGCTTGAAATGCAGGAAATTTCGGGCGAAGTCCTGATCGAAAAATATGCCAAGGGCGATGAGCAGACCGTCCACGCGGTCCGTCAGCGCGTCGCCCGTGCACTTGCCGCGATCGAGGCTGAAGACAAGCGCGCTCACTGGGAGGCAAAGTTCCTCGAAGCTCAGGAAAAAGGCTTCGTGCCCGCAGGCCGCATCAACAGCGCCGCCGGCACCACCCTCGCCGCCACCCTGATCAACTGTTTCGTGCAGCCGGTTGGCGACTCCGTCACCGAATCCGTCGATGGCCGTCCCGGCATCTACACCGCCCTCGCCCAGGCCGCAGAGACCATGCGCCGCGGTGGCGGTGTTGGCTACGATTTCTCATCCATCCGCCCCAAGGGCGCGCTGGTCAAGGGCACGGCCTCGAACGCCTCCGGCCCGGTGTCCTACATGCGTGTGTTCGACCGCTCGTGCGAAACCGTCGAGTCAGCCGGTGCGCGTCGCGGCGCCCAGATGGGCGTGCTGCGCTGCGACCATCCGGACATCGAGGAATTCATCCACGCCAAGGACAAGGGCGACCTCACCAATTTCAACATCTCGGTCGGTGTGACCGACGCCTTCATGAAGGCAGTTGAAAGCGACGGCGACATCGAACTGGTGCACAAGGCCGAGCCGACGCAGGAACTCAAGGACGCAGGCGCCTATCAGCTCGACGACGGCAACTGGGTGTACCGCAAGGTGCGCGCGCGCAGCCTGTGGGATCAGGTCATGCGTTCGACCTACGATCACGCCGAGCCGGGCATCCTCTTCCTCGACCGCATGAACCAGGACAACAACCTGTACTACTGCGAGACCATCGAGGCCACCAACCCCTGCGCCGAACAGCCGCTGCCGCCGTATGGCTGCTGCTGCCTGGGTTCGATCAACCTCACCCCCTTCGTCAAGCATCCGTTTACCGACAAGGCCGAGTTCGACTACGCCGGTTTCGGCAAGGTGGTGGACGTGTCCATCCGCATGCTCGACAACGTGCTCGAAGCCACGCACTGGCCGCTTGAGCAGCAGCGCGCAGAAGCCGACTCCAAGCGCCGCGTCGGTCTGGGCTTCACCGGTCTGGGCGACGCCCTGATCATGCTGCAGAAGCGTTACGACAGCCCCGAAGCACGCGAGGAAGGTCGCAAGATTTCCGAGTACATGCGCAACCGTGCCTATCTCGCCTCGGCCGAACTGGCCCGCGAGCGTGGCGCCTTCCCGCTGTTCAACGCCGACATGTACCTGTCGGGCGGCAACTTCGCCTCGCGCCTGCCGGCCGAGGTCAAGGACAAGATCCGCAAGCACGGCATTCGCAACTCCCACCTGCTTTCGATCGCGCCCACCGGCACCATTTCGCTGGCGTTCGCAGACAACGCCTCAAACGGGATCGAGCCGCCGTTCTCCTACACCTACACCCGGCGCAAGCGCATGGCCGACGGCACCTTCAAGGAATATGCCGTCGAAGACTACGCATGGCGCCTGTACAAGCACATGGGTGGCAACGTCGACAAGCTGCCGCCCTACTTCGTCACCGCGCTCGAAATCTCGGCCCAGGCCCACAAGGACATGGTCGCCGTCGTCGCCCCCTACGTCGACACCTCGATCTCGAAGACGGTGAACGTGCCTGCCGACTACCCTTACACCGAGTTCGAGGATCTCTACCTCACCGCGTGGAAAGCCGGCCTCAAGGGCCTGGCGACCTACCGCCCGAACAACGTGCTGGGTTCGGTGCTGTCGGTCACGCCGAGCAGCGAACAGAAGCAGCCGCACGACGTCGAGATCTCGGACGCCAACAAGCGCCTGTCGATCAAGTCGCTGCCGGCACCGGTGCTGACCAGCCTGCGCTGGCCGGGTCGTCCGGACATGCCGGATGGCAACCTGGCCTGGACCTACATGCTCAACACGCCGCAGGGTGGCTTTGCGCTCTTCGTCGGCCAGTTCGGCACCAACGGCGGCACCTTCCCCTTCGAAGTCTGGGTCAACGGTGCCGACCAGCCCCGCGGCCTTGGCGCCGTCGCCAAGACGCTGTCGATGGACATGCGTGCCAACGACCGTGGCTGGCTCAAGCTCAAGCTCGAGACCCTGTCGCGCACCGTGGGCGAGAAGTCGTTCGAGATGCCGATGCCTCCGCATGGCGAGCGCAAGCTGGTGCCGGGTGTCGTCGCCGCCTTCTCGCAGATGGTGAACTACCGCTGCGAACAGCTCGGTGCATTTGAAACCGAGGGCACGACGCCCGTGCTCGACACCCTGTTCAGCCTGGAAGAGCCGAAAACCGGTACGGACGGCACGCTGTCCTGGACGGTCGACATCTACAACCCGGCCACCAGCGAAGACTTCGTGCTCGGCCTCAAGGAAATCACCCTGCCGGACGGCGTCACCCGCCCCTACTCGGTATGGCTGTCGGGCAACTACCCGCGCGCACTTGACGGCCTCACGCGCATCCTGTCGCTCGACATGCGCGTCATGGATCCGGCATGGATCGGCATGAAGCTGCGCAAGCTGCTCGACTACCCCGAGCCGCTGGGCGACTTCATGGCCTTCGTTCCGGGCACCAAGCGTCAGCAGAACTACCCGAGCACCGTGGCCTACATCGCCCAGTTGATGATTCACCGCTACGCCATGCTCGGCGTGCTCGACGAGAAGGGTTTCCCGACCCGCGAGATGGGCATTCTCGAAACCCCGCGTGACGAGAACGAGCCCAAGCTGATGCAGGGTGCGCTGTGCAAGGAATGCGGCAACCACACCGTAATCCGCAAGGACGGCTGCGACTTCTGTACGGCCTGCGGCGCCGTTGGTACCTGCGGCTGACACCGAAGCCCCGTCTTCCTGGTGATTTCGAATGCCCGCTCCCGCAAGGGGGTGGGCATTTTTCTTGGGCGGGCATCCGGGAAGCGCAAGGGACGTCGGTCAAGGCCCGCAGTCGGGAAAGAGCCCCCGGCGACCTCTCATTCCCTTCAATGACGGGGTGAGCCCACGAACATGGCGCGAAGACCCTCAGACGGAGAAGCGCTGATGTCTCAGCTCACAAACAGGCGTGGCATGTATGCATGTGCAAGCAAAGCGGTCGATCAGCCGATCACCGTGGAACTGGCGCGGGCACGACCCGCATTCTTGGACTTGTAAAGCTGCTCGTCGGCGGCCTCGATCAGCACCATCGAATCAAGCCCCTCGACCGGCACGACCGTCGCGACACCGAGACTGACACTGACCACCGGTGACGCATCCGAGTCGGCGTGCTCGATTGCCAGCTCGCGGACCAGGCCGAGCAGTTTCACGGCAACACGCGCCGCACCTTCGGCCCCGGTATCCGGCAACAGACACGCAAACTCTTCGCCGCCATAGCGGGCGATACTGTCGTAGGGCCGCGACAGCCCGAACTTGATCTGCTGTGCGATCGAGATCAGGCACTGGTCTCCGGCATGGTGGCCATAGCGATCGTTGAATCGCTTGAAGAAATCGACATCGAGCATGATCAGCGACAGTGGCACCTGGTCACGCTTGCAGTGCCACCACGCCGCCCGCATCTCTTCGTCGAACTTGCGCCGGTTGCCGACACCTGTCAGGCCATCGCGCAAGGCGATGGAGCGCAGGATGTCGCCTTGCAGCTTCAAGGCCAGGTGGGTGCGAACCCTGGCCCTGACGATGACCGGGTTGATCGGCTTGCTGATGAAATCCACTGCGCCGATCTCGAAGCCGTAGGCTTCGTCACTCTCCGAGGCCAGACCGGTCACGAAGATGACCGGAACCTCACTGGTGCGCGAGTCAGCCTTGAGACGACGACAGACCTCGTGCCCGCTCATCCCGTTCATGACGATATCGAGAACGACAAGGTCGGGAGACTGTTTCAGGCACAGTTCGATTGCCTGCTCGCCAGAGGTCGCCATGAAAACATCGCAATCCGTCCGGAACAACTCGTGCAGCAGCCGGATATTCGACGGCTGATCGTCGACGACCAGAAGCCGGGGACGTCGGCCCAACCCGGTCAGGCAGGCCTCAAGGGCGGTGGATGGATTCAAAGGTCCTCCAGCAACGCACGCAGGCTTGCGATCGCTGCAGCAAAATCAAGGGATTGCACCTGTTCGATGAAAACGTCGTAGCGACGTCGCTGACGCTCTGGAAAAGGAGCGGGTAAGGCTTCCACCAGGTCGATTGCCGACAGATTGCCAGATTCGAGCGCCCGCAGGATAGCCTCGAGTTTGTCCCGCCACATTTCCGGCGTCAGCTCGGCTTCGGTTTCGACGCTCGAATCGGGGGGTTCGGGTGCCCCGGTCGGTGCGCCATCGGCGAGTACCGCGGCCAGTTGTTCCGCACACGTCTGCATCCGTTGCGTCAGATCGTTCACGGTTTGGGCGTCGAGTACACGATCAATTGGGTCAGGATGCTCGCGCCGGAGCTGTTTCTCGAGCCCGGAAGCCCGTTCGGACAGCGATCGCGCACCGATCGTGGCGGCGTTCCCCTTCATGGCGTGAAGCACATCCGCTGCGCGCGCGCCGTCCCGCTGTCCGATACGGTCCGATAGTTCGGACAGCATCTTCTGCTGCTCCCGCGCAAAACCCCGTGCCAGTCTTCGCACCAGCTCGAGGTTACCGCCAAAGCGAAGCAGAATCGACGCCAGCGGCTCGATGGCAAGGCCACCGTTATCTACCGCAGCCTCACTGCTGTCCGATCCGGGTGCGGAAGACGTTCCTCCGCGGGTCAGTCTGAGCAGAGCCACAACCAGTTGTTCGAGATCAATGGGCTTGCCGACATGATCGTTCATGCCCGCGGCAAGGCAGGCTTCGCGGTCGGCCGGCGAAACGTTCGCCGTCATCGCCAGAATGGGAAGATCAGGGAAGCGTCCGTCATTCCTGATGCGGCGGGTTGCCTCCAGACCATCAATGTCCGGCATCTGCACATCCATGATCACGACGTCGAACGGCGGCACGGCATCCAGCGTCCGTCTGACGCCCTCAAGGCCGCATGCCGCCAGGCTGACATTCGCGCCTTCGCTGCTCAGCAAGGCTTCTGCAACCTCACGGTTCAGTTCGTTATCCTCGACGATCAGGACGCGCAAACCCGCAAGTCTTTCAAACTGTCCCACAGGGACAGACACTTGCGCTGTAGCAGCCTTGGTCGCAGCGCCGGAGACTGCGCCCTCCACCGCATTGACCAGTTGCTTCGGCGTCACCGGCTTGACCAGAATCTCGGCAAAGGGCGGCATTGAAGCCATTCCCGATCCTTCCAGCACCTCGCGCTCGTATCCGGTAATCATGATGACCACCGGAGGCCGTTCGCCTTTCAGTTCGTCGCGTATCAGCTGCGCCGCACTCAGTCCGTCGAGGTCAGGCATGTGCCAATCCATCAGGACCGCATCGTAGGCCTCACCCCGAAGCTGCGCTTCGCGCACACACTCAAGTGCCTCTCTTCCGCTGCTTGCGGACGCTGTCAGCCATCCCTGTGCGCTCGCGGTACGCATCAGCACATCGACCAGTGCCGGGTTGTCGTCCACGACGAGCACTCGTAAGGGCGCACCGGCGTGGTGCTTGCCGAGCGTCGCAGGAAGCTCCGCAACCACGCCGAGCGTGATGTCGAACCAGAAGCAGCTTCCTGCCCCGGGTTCGCTCTGTACCTTGAGTTCGCCGCCCATCAGGCCCACCAGGCGCCTGCAGATCACCAGCCCAAGGCCGGTGCCGCCGAAACGCCGTGTAGTGGAGGCCTCGGCCTGATTGAAGGCGTCGAAGATGGTCTCAAGCTGGTCGGCGTGAATGCCAATTCCGGTATCGGTGACAGAGAAGCGCAGACGAACCTGGTCTTCGCCGGCCCGTTCGAGCTCGGTCACACTGACGACAATCTGCCCCTGTTCGGTAAATTTCAGCGCATTGCCAGCAAGGTTGATGAGCACCTGCTGCAGGCGCAGGGCATCGCCGACAAGCACCGCGGGCAGCCGGGGGGCAACGTCGAACACGAGTTCGACATCCTTCTGTCCGCGGTTTCCCGAAAGCACGATACCCAGTGCGTTCATCAACTCTTCGAGTTCGAACGGATGCAGTTCGAGCTGAAGCTTGCCCGCCTCGATCTTGGAGTAGTCGAGTGCATCGTTCAGCAAGCCGAGAAGCGATGTGGCCGCAGACTGCGCCTTTTTCAGATACTCGTGCTGGCGCGGGGACAGTTCGGTCTGGCGCACCAACTGGAGCATGCCGAGCACGGCATTCATCGGCGTGCGGATTTCGTGGCTCATGTTGGCCAGGAAGGACGACTTGGCGGCGCTCGCGGCATCCGCCTCGTTCTTCGCCCGCAGCAGGCCGCGTTCGAGCGCAAGCTGGTCGGTAATGTCCCTGTTGATGCCTGTCACCCGCAACGCATGCCCGGCTGCATCACGCTCGATCTGCGCCCCCGCATGCAGGTAACGGATGTGCTCGTCGCCATCGAATACGCGGAAGGTTTCATCAAACGCGCCCCCACCTTCGATCGCAGCGAAAAGGCTGGCGGTGACTGCATCGACATCGTCCGGGTGGACCCGCGCCTGCCAGTGCTCGTAGTTGAGACCGGACTCCCGCAGCGACAGTGGCTGACCATAGAACTCGAACATGCGATCGTTCCACTGCAACTCGTTGCGCTCGACGTTCCATGTCCAGATACCGAGCTCTGCGACCTCGGCGGCCATCAGCAACTGGTCGCGCGCAGCCAGCACCTCGCTGCGCTGTTTCTTCTGCAGGGAAATGTCGGTGATGATCGCAACGAACATGCGCTCGCCTGCACGATGCATGGCGCCGATGGAGATCTGTACGGGAAAGACCGAGCCGTCCTTGCACTGCGCCGTCGCTTCACGGCCGCTGCGCCCCGCACGGCGGTCCTCATCGCACCATGAGCCTGCGACATGGCGTCCATCCCCGGCCTTGTCATAGTCGGGAATCAGCTGCCGGACATGCTGCCCGATGGCTTCCTGCGCCGAATACCCGAACACCTCCTCCCCCGCAGGGTTGAAGGACTGAACGATGCCGCGGGCATCGATGGTGACGACGGGGTTGACCACGGTAGCCAGAATCGCACGCGTCGTCTCGAGACTGGCAGCAAGCTTCTGCAAGGCAGCCTTGCGCTCGGTGATATCGATGGCAATACCCAGATAGCCACTCAGCAGGCCTTCCTCGTCGCGCATCGCCGTGACGACGAGCGTCACCGAGACATGGGAGCCGTCCTTGCGAACATAGGTCCACTCGCGCGTTTCGGCACCTTCGCTCTCGGAGTTGTGCACCAGGGCACGGAAGCCCTCGATCGGACTGCCGTGCGCTGCGCTCAACTCCGCACTCCAGGCCACCACCTCTTCCTTGAGATGGATCACCTCGGGCGTGCGCTTGCCCACCATTTCGTCCGCTGCATATCCAAGCAGACGCTCTGCACCACGATTGAATACCCGGATAACGCCATCGAGGTCGGTTGCAATGATCGACACCTCGGAGGCGGACCGCAGCACCGTTCCCAGCAGCAGGTTTATCCGGCTCAACTCCGCAGTCCGCTCTGCCACCTGTCGCTCCAGCCCTGCATTAAGCTCAAGAATGCGTGCTTCGGCGGCCTTGCGCGCGGATATGTCGCGTACGGTCTTGGACGCACCCACCACCTGACCGTCGGAACCAAAGATCGGCGAGACCGTAACCGAAACGTCGATCAGCCGCCCATCGCGACTGCGGCGACGGGTCTCGAAGTGGGGAATCGAGTCTCCGCTGCGAATGCGTTGCAGGATGCCGGCCTCTTCGGCCTGAAGCTCGTCGGGCACGATGAGATCCTGCAGCAGCTGCCCCTGAACCTCTTCCGCACTGTAGCCGAACAACTGTTCCGCGCCACGGTTCCAGCTTGTGATCACGCCGTCGACCGTCTTGCCGATGATGCCGTCGGCGGAGCTGTCGACGATGGATGCACGCAGCGCCTGCTCGGCTACGATCTGCCCCCTTCGCCGTCGATTGGTGCTCTGGACCCCGACCAGCGCCGCCAGCAGAATGCTGCCGATCGTGCCGAAAAACAGGACCAGCGCAGGCGAAGTCTGGTGCAGGCCACGGATAAACTGGGGCGTGGCACTGTATTCGATCTGCCACTTGCGCCCAAAGACTTCACGCTCGAGCGTCTGGGCGAACAAACTCTGCTTGCCTTCGGACGCAGCATTGCCACTCTCGAAGAACTGTATCGAACGCCCGTCGGTCACGTCGCGCAACACCAGATGCGCTTTCAGATCATTCAGCTTGAGGGCTGCCAGCACCTCCTCCATCAGCAAGGGTGCGTAACTCCAGCCAAACGCGGCCGCCTCACGGGCCTCGACCGTATCGGGCGTCAAACCGTTACGGTAAATCGGCAGCAGGATCAGGAACGACTGCTGCGGCCTCCCCGTGGCCTGCACCAGCGTGATCGGCCCCGTCAGCCTTGCCTGACCCGACCGGATCGCTGCAATCGCGGCTGCCCGGCGATTGGTTTCGGAGGCGATGTCCAGTCCCAACGCGGGCAGATTGCGCTCAACCGGCTCGACGTACTGAATCACGAAACGCTCGCCTGCGTGCGCACTGAGTTGCCTGACCGCGAAGTCCGGCATGCCGTCGTCCCGCGCAAGTGCCACAAAACGTGCCTCATCCTCTGCAGCGACGCGACGGGTAAAGCCGAAGCCACGGGCCCCGGGAAACTCGAGGTCGGGGTCGCGCGTCTTGCTGTACTGACGGAACAGTTCGCGGCTGATCCCGTTCTCGCCGGCGGTGACAATGGCACCGCGCACCCCGCGCAAACCGTATTGATAGAGCCTGATGCGCTCCACCACCGCATTGGCGGTGTCGCGGGCTTCGGCGGCAACCGCGGTCTCGGCAAGTTCAGTATTCCAGCGCTCGAGTTGCCATGCGCCGAGAAACGTCACCAGCAGACCAGCCAGAAGCGTCGCCCCCGCCCATTTGCTCACTTCTCCCAAACCGGAATCACCCTTCATGCAGAACATCCTTCGAACAAGACACGAGCCCCTGAAGCAGCGCCCATTCAATCTGCAAGCGTCGCCTGCCTTCTCCGCGCCTGATCGGATTCGACAACAGTCATGGACTCCATGCGGGACGAGTGCAGCCACGCCCATGCTCGCACATCATGCTGCAAGGATACCCGTGTGCATTATCCGGAAAGTTTGCGCCGTGCAAATGGGCAGTTTCCCGCCCCCGCGCCAGCCATGGGCACGCACAGGGATTTTCGCGTCCCACGAGGACAGACTAGAATGTCGTTAACAGACGATTCGCGCCGACCCACCGGCCAAGCCACGAATACAAGCAGTCCGCGCGCCGGGAGCATGCGCTTCCGGTCTGCCCTTATCCGGAGATTACATGGCCTCACCCACTGAAACCGTCAGCATGGCGCTGTTCTGCGACTTCGAGAACGTCGCCCTCGGCGTGCGTGACGCGAACTACGACAAGTTCGACATCAAGCGAGTTCTCGAACGACTGCTGCTCAAGGGCAACATCGTCGTCAAGAAGGCCTATTGTGACTGGGATCGCTACAAAGGCTTCAAGGCTGCGATGCACGAGGCCAACTTCGAGCTCATCGAGATTCCGCATGTCCGCCAGTCAGGCAAGAACTCTGCCGACATCCGACTCGTCGTCGACGCGCTCGACCTTTGCTACACCAAGGCACACGTCAACACCTTCGTCATCATCAGCGGCGACTCCGACTTCTCGCCACTCGTCTCCAAGCTGCGCGAGAACGCCAAGCAGGTGATCGGCGTCGGCGTAAAGCAATCGACGTCCGACCTGCTGATTGCCAACTGCGACGAATTCATTTTCTACGACGATCTCGTGCGTGAAAGCGAACGCGCAGCGCGCAAGCGTGAAGCCAGCCAGGCCCAGTCCGGCAACCGTCGTCCCCAGACCGAGGACAAGGGGCGCAAGGACGATATCGAGGCCCGCCGGACGCAGGCCATCGATATCGCAGTGGAAACCTTCGAGGCCCTGCTTGCCGAGCGCGGCGACAGCGGAAAGATCTGGGCATCGATGCTCAAGGAAGCCATCAAGCGCCGCAAACCCGACTTCAGTGAGTCCTATTACGGTTTCCGCGCCTTTGGAAACCTGCTCGAAGAAGCACAGGCACGCGGCCTGCTCGAGTTCGGGCGCGACGAGAAGTCTGGCGCCTACGTCTATCGGAGCAGCACCGCGGCCGAGACCGATGTGCATGCGGAGCGTCCCGCGCGTGAGGCCGAACCCTCGCGCCGCGACCGCTCGCGACGCGGCGGACGCCGTGACGGCAGCGCCCCCGGATCGGCCAGCAATGCGCCAGTCGACGAGGCGGCTGAACCCGTGGCAGAGTCGGCTCCCGAAACCGCTGCCGACAACCAGGCGGAGCAGCACGCAAGCGAGGCAGCGCCCCCGCGCCGGGAAAGACCGTCGCGAAGAGGCTCGCGTCGGACCAACACCACCGGCAGCGGCGCAGCTCCCTCAGCCGAAACACCGGCAAGCGCATCTGCGCCCGCCCCCGCACCTGCTTCTGCACCTGCGTCTGTGCCTGCCTCTGCGCCGGCCGCCCAAGCCACCGTCGTCGAAGCCCCCACCGCAAAACCGCCTGCAGCAGTGGCCAGCGCTCCCGCAGCCGCGCCTTCGCGCGCGCCCGATGCAGTGAGCAGCGCAGTGGCCGAGGTGCCGCGCGCACCGAGCAATGCTAGCCCTGCCGCGCTGCGCACCAGTGAAAAGATGAAGGCAGCAGACGCCGCGATCGCCGCAGCGGCCGCCGCAAGAGCGGCACAGTCGGGCGCGCCCATGCGTGCAGTGGAACCCGCTGCACCTGTACGCGCTGTCGAGCCTGCGGCGCCCGTCAAAATGGCGGAACCCGCTGCGCCAGCGAAAGCAGCCGAAACCGTCGCACCGGAGAAGGCGGCAGACGCGGCAGCACCTGCACCGGAAGCCAAGCCAGCCAGGACGCGCAAGCCCGCAAAAGCCCGCGCCAAGCCTGCGGAAGACGAGGCCGAAAAGCCGGCAAAGCCCGCACGCAAACCGGCGGCACGCAAGAAGAGTGCGCCCAAGAAGGATGACGCGACCGACGATACCTCGGTCTGAGCACAGCCTGTCGGGCGCAACACGCCCGGCCCCGGAACAGCCTCCCTGCACTCACGTGCAGCGAGGCTGTTTTTTCGTCAGCGCAGCTCGCCAGGCGGCGCCTGCTTGTGATTGCGCGGCCGGTAGCCGTAGCGCAGCGCCAGTGCATCCGGGTCGTCGCCCATCCAGTAGGCCAGGCGCAAACGCCACATCAGCACGATGGTGCGCAACACGCCGTGCCTCTCCCAGCGCCGCCCGGAGGTGACGGCACGCGCGCGAATGCAGGCCGGGCGCGCCAGTTTGCACAGCGCGGTACACAGTGCCACGTCTTCCATCAAGGCGATGTCGGCGTAGCCGCCTGCTGCATCGAAAGTGGCGCGCCGGACGAAGATCGCCTGATCACCGGTTGCAATGCCGGTCAGGCGGGAGCGCAGATTCATCAGTGCAGCGACCACATGCAGCATCAGCGGCTTGCCCTCGATACGCACGTCGAAGCGCCCCCACGCAGCGCCCCTGTCGATTACGGCGCGGATACGCTGCAGACCGTCCTCGGGCAGGCGCGTATCGGCATGCAGAAAAAGCAGCACCTCGCCACTGGCCAGTGCTGCACCTGCATTCATCTGACTTGCCCGTCCCCGCGGCGCAACGACCACATGATCGGCACTGCGACGCGCGACCGCGACGGTTTCATCCTCGCTGCCCCCGTCCGCAACGATGACTTCAACATATTCATCCTGCCAGGACGCAATTCGCGCCAGGCAGGCCGAGAGCGCTTCAGCCTCGTTGAGCACCGGCACAATAATGGAAATCCGGACAGGGACATTCGATCCTTCAGCGCTCAATTCCACCCCTCTCGGCATTCACTGCCGTCTGCCTCTCGTTCTGGCAAGACGCATTCGAATCATGTTCAGTTCCCTGCATGCACACGCCAACCGTAACGACGGGCTTCACACCCCCCGGTGGCAGGTACGCACCACTGACCGGGAAGGCCGGGCCGCCCGCGCAAACGCCACCAGCGCAACCAAGGCACAAACAGGCATCCACTCGCACGCCGCACCCCTTGGCGTGACGGGCGAGATCAAACTTGAGGGGATGATCGGCCAGGGCAAGGCCGTGCGCGGCATTGCGACCAAGCCCTGGTCAGGCGCGCGCTGGCAAGCGCGGACGGGCCCTCTAACAAGGCCGGCCTGCGGTTCTTCAGCGGATGAAGTCGCGGTTCACTTCACGGAACTGTGACGTTCCGCCGCGCTGCAGCCACTCGAAGGCCACCATCTCGCGCGACACGATCTCGATGCCGTGACTGCGCATGCGAGCGTAGGCAAGATCGCGGTTCGCCGGGTCGCGGGATCCGGCGGCCTCGGCAACAACAAAGACCTCCTTGCCCGCCCAGCGCAGTTCGAGCGCGGTCTGCTGCACGCAGACATGCGCCTCGGTGCCGCACATGATCACCTGTCGCCGGTCCTCAACCGCCGACCCCTTGAAGCAGCCGTCGGCCTGTGCGGAGAAACACTGCTTGCCGAGGTACAGCGCCGACGCCGTCACTTCCTTGAGACGGGGAACGGTGTAACCGATCTTCTCCGGAAAATGCTCGGTGACGACGGTCGGCACGCCCAGTCGATTGGCGACACCTGCGAGCCAGACGCAGTTGTCGACGACCTGCTCGCCGTCGTGAATCGCAGGCGCAAGCCCGGTTTGTACGTCGATGATCAACAGCACCGACTTTTCCGGATTCATCAGCATGACAGCCTCCCTCAGCTCATCAGTTCGGGGCGATCACGGAACAGGGCGAGCGCTTCCGGGTTGGCCAGCGCTTCCTGATTCTTGACCGGGCGTCCGTGCACCACATGACGCACCGCGAGTTCCACGATCTTGCCGCTCTTGGTACGCGGAATGTCCGTCACCTGCAGCACCTTGGCCGGCACGTGGCGCGGCGTGGTGTTGTCGCGGATAGTCTGCTTGATGCGCTTGATCAGGTCGGCGTCAAGCGTCATGCCTTCGCGCAGCTTGACGAAGAGCACCACCCGCACGTCGCTCGGGTTCTGTGGTGGCCAGTCCTGGCCGATCACCAGCGACTCCACGACTTCGTGCAGTTTCTCCACCTGGCGATAGATCTCCGCCGTACCGATGCGCACCCCGCCCGGGTTGAGCGTGGCATCCGAGCGCCCGTAGATCACCAGGCCGCCGTGCGCGGTGATCTCGCAGAAGTCGCCATGACACCAGACATTGGGGAAACGGTCGAAGTAGGCCGCGTGGTACTTGCTGCCATCGTCATCACCCCAGAAGCCGAGCGGCATCACCGGGAAGGGCTTGGCACACACCAGTTCGCCCTTCTCGCCGCGCACCGGTTTGCCGTCGTCGTCCCACACGTCCACGGCCATGCCCAGACCGCGACACTGGATCTCGCCGCGCCACACCGGCAGCACCGGCGAACCGAGCACGAAGCAGGAAATGATGTCGGTGCCGCCCGAAATCGAGGACAGCTGCAGGTCGGCCTTGATCTCGCGATAGACGTATTCGAAGCCTTCGGCCACCAGAGGGCTACCGGTGCTCATCAGCGCCCTTACGCTGGCGAGGCAGTGCGTTTCACGCGGCTTGAGGCCGAACTTGGCCGCGGCGTCGATGAACTTGGCCGAGGTGCCGAAGTGGGTCATGCCCTCGGCGTCGGCGTAGTCGAACAGGATGGTGTTGTCGCTGGCGAAGGGCGAGCCGTCGTACAGCAGCAAGGTCGCCTCTGCCGCGAGGCCGGACACCAGCCAGTTCCACATCATCCAGCCGCAGGTGGTGAAGTAGAACACCCTGTCCTTCGGCTTGACGTCGCTGTGCAGACGGTGTTCCTTCAGGTGCTGCAGCAGCGCACCGCCGGCGCAATGCACGATGCACTTCGGCACACCGGTCGTGCCCGAGGAGTACATGATGTAGAGCGGATGATCGAAAGGCAGCAGCTCGAACTCGATATCGGTGACGTGGTGCTGCGGCTTGACGAAATCGGCATACATGCGCGCATGCGGCACCCTGCTCAGATCGTGCGCCATGTGCACATAGGGCACGACCACCACGCGATGCACCGAAGGCAGTTGCCGCGCAATGTCGCCAAGCTTGTCGAGGCAATCGATGGTCTTGCCGCCATAGAAGTAACCGTCACAGGCGATCAGCACCTTGGGCTCGCTCTGGCCGAAGCGGTCGAGCACGCCCTGCACGCCGAAATCGGGCGAAGCCGAGGTAAAGATTGCGCCGATGCTGGCCGCGGCGAGCATGGCCACAATGGTTTCCGGCATGTTGGGCATGAAGGCCGCGACACGGTCGCCCTTCGTCACCCCCTGCTCGCGCAGTGCAGCAGCAAACTGGGCCACGGCGCGGTATAGCTCGCCGTGCGACATCCGGTTCTTGACCTTATCCTCGCCCCAGAACACCAGCGCGTCGTGGCTGTCACGGCTACGCAGCAGATTCTGCGCGAAATTCAGCCGGGCCTGCGGAAACCACTTTGCGCCCGGCATGCGGTCACCATCGACAAGGACGGCCTCCCCGCGCTCGCCGACCACGCCACCGTCTTCCCACACGCTCACCCAGAACTGCTCCGGCTGCGCGACAGACCAGTCGTACAAGGCGTCGTAGTCCGGCAGCGACACCCCCCAGCGCGTTTCCGCAGTGCGACGAAAGGCGGTCACATTTGCCGTTTCAACCCGTTCAGCCGACGGTGTCCACAATGCCTGGTCCAATGCACCACTCATGCCTGTCTCCTCAAATTCAGTCTAATTTATTTGTTATTGATTAATCGAACATGCTGCGGATTGTATCCGGCAAGGGCGAAGACTTGCCAGTGCGCGTATCCATCCACACCGTCTTGGCCGCACCGTCGGCATACAGGCGTTCATCGCCTTCCACAAACAGTTCGTACCAGGTCATCACACTCGTTCGGCCCGGTTCGCCACCGTACATCTTCACCACCACAGTCGCAGGATAATTGACCGGCATGTAGAAGGTGCAACTGGCATTGATGATCACCGCTCCCACGGGCTCTTCCGGGCTCACGCGAGAGCCCTGCTGCTCGATCCACTCAACGCGCGCCTGCTCGAAATACCTGAAGTAGACGGTGTTGTTTACATGTCCATACGCATCCATGTCACCCCAGCGCACGGGGATGCGGGTAGTCAGCAGCAGTTTTCGTTCAGTCGTCATTCGATCTTCCCTTGATTTGCGTATATCTGCAGCGACAATTTACCATACGCAACCGTACGTCCGACAAGCACACGGCTTGATCGCCCTCTGCAGGCAACTGCAGCGCGCTGCCTCGTATTACACTGCGGCGTGCATGAAATACATACAAATAAAGCTTAAGACAAAAGGAGAACGGGATGGAACGCGAATCCATGGAGTTTGATGTCCTCGTCGTCGGTGGCGGCCCCGCGGGCCTGGCCGCTGCGATCCGGCTCAAGCAGCAGGCCGAAGCCAAGGGTCAGGACATCTCGGTGTGTCTCATCGAAAAAGGTGCCGAGATCGGTGCCCACATTCTGTCCGGCGCGGTCATGGACCCACGCGCCATCACCGAGCTCTTCCCCGACTGGAAGGAACGCGGCGCACCGCTCAACACTGCGGTCACCGAGGACCGCGTGATCTTCCTCAACGAAACCGGCGGCCGCACGATTCCCAACGGCTTGCTGCCCGACTGTTTCGTAAACCACGGCAACTACATCGTGCGCCTGGGCAATGTCGCCAAGTGGATGGGCGAGCAGGCCGAAGCGCTGGGCGTGGAGGTCTATCCGGGATTCGCTGCAGCAGAGATCCTGTACGACGAAAACGGTGCGGTGAAAGGCGTGGCCACCGGCGACATGGGCCTCACCCGCGAGGGCGAGCCCGGCCCGAACCATCAGTTGGGCATGGAACTGCATGCCAAGTACACCCTGTTCGCCGAAGGCTGTCGTGGCCACCTGGGCAAGCAGCTTGAAGCAAAGTAC
The DNA here is from genome assembly GCF_003111665.1 of Parazoarcus communis. Taxonomy (NCBI): domain Bacteria; kingdom Pseudomonadati; phylum Pseudomonadota; class Betaproteobacteria; order Rhodocyclales; family Zoogloeaceae; genus Parazoarcus; species Parazoarcus communis. Next base: position 4,151,763 of record NZ_CP022188.1, read on the forward strand.
TCGCTGCGCGACGGTGTCGATCCGCAAACCTACGGCATCGGCATCAAGGAGCTGTGGGAAGTCCCGGTCGAGAATCACCGTCCCGGCCTGGTCGTTCACACCGCCGGCTGGCCGCTGCCCTCAGACACCTATGGCGGTGGCTTCGTCTATCACCTCGAGGACAATCTGGTTGCCGTCGGCTATGTGGTCGGTCTCAACTACAGCAATCCCCACCTGTCGCCGTTCGAAGAGTTCCAGCGTTACAAGACCCACCCCGAGATCCGCAAGTACCTCGACGGCGGCAAGCGCTTGGCCTACGGCGCGCGCGCCATCGCCGCCGGCGGCCTGCAAAGCCAGCCACGCCTGATCTTCCCGGGTGGCGGGCTGATCGGCGACGACGCCGGCTTCCTCAACGCTGCGCGCATCAAGGGCAGCCATGCCGCGATCAAGTCCGGCATGCTCGCCGCTGACGCTGCGCTCGACGCCCTGACCGGCAACCGCCAGCGCGATGCGCTTACCGCCTACCCGTCGGCATTCCAGGACTCCTGGCTGCACGAAGAACTGCACAAGACGCGCAATTTCAAGCCCTACATGAAGAAGGGCCTGTGGATGGGCTCGCTGCTGTTCGGCATCGACCAGAAGCTGTTCGGCGGCAAGGTGCCGTGGACACTGCACAACACTGCCGACCACACCGCCCTGAAACCGGCTGCGGACTGTCCGAAGATCGACTACCCGAAGCCGGACGGCAAGCTCACCTTCGACCGCCTCTCTTCAGTATTTCTGTCCAACACCAACCATGAAGAAGAGCAGCCCTGCCATCTGCAACTGAAGGATGCCTCGGTGCCGATCTCGGTGAACCTGGCGCTCTACGATGCCCCGGAGCAGCGCTACTGTCCGGCCGGCGTGTACGAAATCGTGCGCGACGGCGATGGCAATGCGCCGCGCCTGCAGATCAACGCGCAGAACTGCGTGCATTGCAAAACCTGCGACATCAAGGACCCGACCCAGAACATCAACTGGGTGGTGCCGCAAGGTGGTGAAGGGCCGATTTATCAGGGCATGTAAGCTGATGCGAAAACGGGGCGCTCAGGCGCCCTGTTTTTTTTCAGCGGCGCCCCGGCCGCAATTCATGCCGCAATGGCGCCTCACCACTCGTAGCCGACACCGAATTGCAGGCTCAGGTCGGCCGACTTGCGCCCCTCGGCGGGCTGCCCTTCCCAATCGAGCACGCCCTGCACCTGAGCGCTCAAGCGCTCGATGATCGGCAGCCGGAAGCCGGTGCGCATACGCAGGGTCACGTCGCTCGCATCGCGCATGTTCATGTAGCCATCCTGCTGATGAAAGAACTCCGCAGAGCGCCCAATCAGCCAGTGACGGTAGCGCACCCCCCAACCGACAGCCGGATAGCTCTGATCATCGGTGTCGACACGATTCTCTCTGACGAGATCAAGACCACCCTGAACCGAAAGCCCGGTCTGATCATTGTCGATCACCTGCAAACCGACGCCGGAACCGGTTGAGAAGCGCAGATCGAGGTCCCGGAAACGGTCACGCTCAACCGTAGTGCGCCCGTAAATGAAGCGCTTCTTGCTGACGAACCAGTCGCGGTCTGCGCTGACAAGCAGATTGGAGGCACTGACATCGTCGCCCTCGGTGCGCTCTTCGCCCTTGGCACGCAAGGTGAAACGGGTTTTTTTCGCCACCCCGGTCACCTCGCCCTCCGCAACCAGATGGGTGGTTTCGCTGTTTCCGCTGACCGAGTTGCCCGCCAGATTCACCCGCCCGCTGTATTCGAAACCCTCGCCGGACTGGCTGGGCGTCGGGTTCAGGTAGGTAATGCGATCGAGCTTGAGCGGCGGCACCTCGGGCACTTCGGCCAGGCGCACCGCACGCTCTTCATCCGAGCGCTCAAGCCGGGTATCGAGCCGGCCTTCGTTGCTGCGCATCATCACATTGACTGGCTTGTCGGTGCTGAGGGTTTCGACCATGCGCCAGTCGATGCGCAACACGCCTGCATACAGGGTCTTGAATTTCAGCCCCTCGGGCGTCTTGCTGATTACAGTGCCGGAAAGGCGATCACCATTGGTGAGCAGGACCTCGTCAGCACGGCCCGAAGCCGCCACTGACGCGAGAAGGGTAAACAGCAGAACACGACTCAGAGGTCGAATTGCGGGTACGGAAATCATGGGGCGAAGTGGCGTCGGGAGATGTCGCGGTGTCGAAATGCACTGCGTACGCAAGCCTAGGTGGAAATCGTCCACCTTGCAATGCAGCAAAACACCTGCTTACCACTTGCTCCGCCAGGTTCACCCGCGCGTTCCGAGCACCGAATCGGCAGTAACGTGACGCGAGCGATAACGCCCGGATACCTCAAGCGTGCCATCGGCTCCAAGGTGGCTGATCGTCCTTGAAACGGTCTCGACCGACAGGTCGGTGATCTCGGCAATATCCTTGAGTCTGGGCAAGGCCAGACGCGCCGCTTTCCGGCCTCGGGTCAGACCGGCGGTCATGAATTCAAACAGTCGCCGCACGCGGTCGCCCGCCTTGCCGCTGCGCAATGCAAGCACCTCGGCCATGCGGCGCTCGGTTGCCGCAAGCATGCCGAGCAGCAACTGACCGCTCGGCTCGGCCTGATCCGCGCACCAGGGTTCGAGCACACAGGCCGACAGCGCCCGCGCAGTAAACGTGTAACGGCCAAACAACAGCGTCTCGGCACCGATCACATCACCGGTGACAGCCATGCCTGCAAACTGCAGGCCATCCGGTCCGGGCTGATCCAGCCGCACCGTCCCCGACACAACACGCCACGACGTGCCCTCGGCGCCCGCCTTGTAGATCGTTTGTCCGCGCGGGATGGGGCCGGCCTTCACGCCTGTCTGCCCTGCCTCAGCCAAATCATCGCTCTCTTCATTCATCTTCAGACTCCCAGCCTCCTGCCGACTTCAATCATATGCCATTCGTACACGTCCTCTGTGCTTTCATCCAGCGCTGGCGCACACACCGGGCCTGCGGAACAGGCGCTCGATGTGTGCGTCCGGGCACGACCTGATGCCCGGCGTGCGGCATCAGAACTTCACGGTCACGCCCGCATAGATCGAACGCCCTACCCCCGGCACCAGGGTTCCCCAGGCTACATCGGTACCGGACATGGTCTTGCCCTGCCCGAGGTAGGCGCCGCCGAGCGGATGATTGTAGAAGCGATCAAAGACGTTCTCGACCCCGACATCAAACCTGAGCTGCTTCCACTCATAGCTGCTGCGCAGGTGCAGCAGACCGTAGCCCGCCGTCTCAACCTCGTTGCGTGTTGCCGAGACCTTGTCCTTGTCGGCGACCAGTTCAAGTTCGACGGTATTGGTCCAGCTGCCCAGCTTCTGTTCAAGCGCCAGTCGCGCATTGAGCGGCATCATGTTGTACAGATTGTCGCCCGTCGTCGGGTTCTTGCCTCTGACATAGCTCAAGCTGCCTTTACCGGTAAACACGCCCATCGCCTGCGTCGTACCCAGAAGCATGTGTCCCGCGACGTCCACCCCGTACAGACGCGCCGATTCATTGACGAAGCGCAGATAGACGAAGCCATCCGTCCGGGTCAGGTTCGCGGCAGTACATGAGGCTCCGCCACTGCTGCAGCGCTCGGCATCAATATAGTTGTCGACGTAGGTAAAGTACGGGGTGACCTTGAGCCCCCACGTTGCGCGATTGGCATCGTGCCAATCGGCAGTGGCACTCACCGTATGTGCGACTTCGGGCTTCAGGTCCAGGTTGCCCACATAGCCGTTGCCGTCACCCGCCATGTTGATCATGCGCATCGCCATGCCATTGGTGGACCAGGCATAGCGCTCGTAAAGGTTGGGAGAGCGCGTTTTCTGCGCATAGCCGAACTCGTAGGATTGCGTCGACGACGGTGTATATCGGGCCAGTGCCGCGACATCCAGGTTCTGGTCGGTCTTGCTGCGATCGGCGGCGTTGAAGGCAGCCTCGTCCGTTGCGCTGAAGGTCGGGCTGTAGCCCTGCACCGTGTCTGCGTCCATGCTCACGGTTTCGTGACGCAGGCCGAACTGTGTCAGCCACTGCGGCGTCCACGCCGCTTCCCATTCTGCAAACACCGCAAAGCGATCACGCTCGCCATTGCGGATATTCCAGAACGTATTGGGCGACATGCCCTTGCCGGACGCCTCCCACCAGTCATCCAGCCGATACTGCTGAACGTCGCCCCCCACTCGCAGAATGTCGCGTTCGGACAGGACGATATCGGCCTTCAGCGACACCCCGGTGTTGTTTCCCTTCGTATCCATCGGCATCCCGGCCGCCCTGCCGTTCATGCCCGGCAGGATCGGACCCGCAATACCATCCGAATTAGGCACGTTATTGGGACCATACCAGTACAGTTTGTCGTCACCGAACTGCATCTCGTGACGCGTGGTCTCGTTGTAGGCCCGCGCCTCGAGCGCGCCCCAGTCGAACGTCCCCTTGTAGCTGAGATTGACCTGCTCGCTATGGTTGCCGGTCATGTCCATGCGCTGATTTGGCCAGCCCTGCTCCGGGATGTCCTGAACGCCCAGCTTGAGTTCCACCAGGTGATTCTCATGACGGTAGCCCATTGCGAGCGACTGGTTGGATGTCTCGTACGCCGAAGAGCCGACCTCGTCACCGTCCAGCCAGCCGCGACCGGCAGCAGCAAGGCCTGCAGCCTTGAAGTCACCGCCGGCCTCGTAGTTGTCTGCCTTCGCAGTGGATCCGCGATAGCTCACGCTCAGCGATTCATTGGCAAAGGTCGCCGACAGGTTCGCGCCGGTCGCATCGCCGTTGCTGCGATAGAACGCACCGATCTCACCCTTGAGCAAGTTGCCCTCGCCCGGGCGGGCAAACTCCGGATCGGGAGAGTCGACGAGAATGGTGCCGCCGATGCTGTCACCACCGAGACTCACTGGCGTGATCCCGGCGAACACCTGAACACTGGACACGTTCGAGGGATCGATATACGACAGCGGCGGGTTCATGTGATTGCCGCAGGCCGAGATCAGATCCATGCCATCGACCTTGATCCGCAAGCGGTCATCGGCAAGACCGCGAATCGCGGGCAGGCTCGATACCCCGCCAGCGCCGTAGAGCGAGACACCCTCCACATCCTTCAACAGGCTCGCGCTATCGCTTGTGCCTGTGCGCTTGCCTGCGACATCGGTCTGGTTCATTTGTCCGCGCGTCTGCGGAAGCGGGTTGAGCCCCGGGGCGGACACCACGATCTCGTCAAGCTTCGGTGCCGTTTCGCTGCCAGCAACCACCTGTGCGAGCGCTGCGGGAGCGCAAAAGGCCATGGCAAGCGCCAGCGTCAGTCGAGTGGGTTTCACATCAATCACATTCATCTATATCACTCCGGAGGGAAAATCAGACCAACAACAAACGTTTCAGGCCAAGGACGATCAGCACGGCGCCCGCACCACCGCCCGTCCAGCCCGCCAGCCAGCTGCGGCCATCGAGCAGACGGCTGCCAAGCACGCCGAACAGGGGCACGAGCAGCAGCAGGGGCGTCACCGCTGCCCCCATGCCGAACGCAAGACCGTGACCCAAGCCGGCACCCGCACTGCCCGACAGCGCACACACCGTAAGCAACCAGCCCAGCGGTGCACACGGGGTGAGGCTCAGCGATGCGCCAAGCAGGAAAGGCGGCAAGGACGCCCCGCGGCGCAAGGCACTGCAGCCGGAGGCGTCTCCGGCTGGAATCCGAAACCCCGCGGAAAACGCCCGCCTGCCGACGAAATGCATGGGCTGTGCGGCGGCAGGAACAGCCAACGGGGCAGTTCGACGCGGAAGGCGGCGGGCCAGATTGCGCAGGATGGGGAGCAGCAGCCATGCTCCCGCAAAGCAACTGGCCAGCCCGATCGAAAGGTTGCCCACGCCGCTGGCCAGCCAGCGCGACAGGACCTCTCCCAGAGAACCGGCCAGCAGTCCAAGCAAACCGTAGGCGAACACCCGGCCACCAATGAAATGCCAAGTGTCCGCCATTGCGCTGTCGTGCCCTCTGCCACGTCCGAGTACCCAGGTTCCCATGAAGGGCAGGCACGTTACGGTGCAGGCCGTGAGGCCCATCGACACGCCGAGCATCATCGAGCCGAGCAGGCCGAGTTCGCCCTGCGGCCCGCCCAGCAAGGTCAGCGGATAGTCCGTCAGCGCGGCATTCATGAATGGGCCCCGGTCGTCGGCTTGCGCACGATGCGAATCGGCTTGACCGTGCCATCAGGCATCTCCGCGGCCATGCGCTTCTTGTAGTAATCGCGCGACGAGCGGAAGAGCGCGAAGGGCCCGAGCTTGACCTGGATCACGTCGTCATCCGGGCAGAACTCCGCACACCGCCCGCACAGCGTGCAGTCATCGTGGTAAGCCTTGCGTCCGTGCTCGGTGTGAATCTCGGTAATGTCCATCGGGCAAGCCTTTGCGCAGATTCCGCACTTCTCGCACTTGTCATGCGGTTTCTTGACCAGTCGTGCGAACGAGAGATGGCGAAAGGCGGCATTGAGCGCCAGCATCGGACAGATGCGGCAGAAGGGCTGGCGGATGGCAAGCGCGCCAACCGCAACGAAGCCGAACAGGGTGTTGCCGAGTGCGCCGATGGCGAACCCCCATGCGCTTTCCATGTTGAGTGCGAACTCGTTCGTATTGCCGCTGAGCAAGGTGGTGGCAATGCGCGAGGGGCAGACATCGCAATACGGATTGCCGAACTCGTGCGGAGTGACTCCGAGCCCCGTGAGCAGGGGGAACACCAGCACCAGCGCCAGCACCACCAGCCATTTCACCGGCCGCACCCGCCCCAGCTTGTCGCCGGAGATGCGGTGAAGGGGCAGCCCGAAACGGCGTCCGACGCGCTGGATGATCTCCTGCAGGGTGCCGAGCGGACACACCCAGCCGCAGAACGCCTTACCCAGCACGAAGAAGAAGGCGAGGAAGGTGAGCATGGTCATTGCCAGCGGCAGCAGGATCTTCAGCGTCACGTCCTGCGCCTTCACCAGCGCTTCGCCCACGCGGTGGTGCATCTGGTGCTGGAGGGGGATCAGCACACAATAGCTGCCGTTCTGCATGTCATAGGCGCAGGACAGTGCGGGCAAGGCATCGGAGATCTTCTCTGCCGAGTAATGCCCCACCACGCTGGCGCCCCAGACGGTTACGAACAGCATCACGATCTGTACCCACAGCCGCACGCGCGACAGGCTCGGAAACACGGACTTGAGTGCCTCAGGCATTGTCGTTCTCCTTGCGTCGTAACAGAGGGGCCGCAATCACCATGCCGACGAGCCCGAATGCAGCGCCCCAGACAAGGCTTCGACTGCGCTCGGCCTCTGGCACATAGACATGATTGAAAGCGGTCAGATAGGTCTGATCGCCTGTGCTGTAGGCCGTCGACAGGACGAAGCCCGCGCGCTCGCGGCCGCCATGGCCACCGGCCTCGGCCTTTTGTGCGCCAAAATCGCGCGGAAAGACGAGCGCCGCGATGCCTGCATCATCGGTGAAGGCCATGGCGCGGCTGCCGTGCTCGGTCTCGAGTGTCAGCGCCTGCCCGGCGAGCGGCTGTCCCTGCCAGCGCACGAGAAAGCGCCATTTCTCGCTTTCCCGATACTGCGCATGCTCGCGCGGCAGGGGCTGCGGCACGATCTCGAGTTCGCTCTTCCGCCTCTCCAGCAAGGACGTGGGCGCGTCCCCCGGATTGCTGAAGTACCAGACCGTCGACGCGACGCGAATCACGCCGTCACGCTGTTCACGCGCCTGCGCCCAATGGTAGTTGCCCATCATGGGCGCGGACGCCTGAATGCTTGCCCGCCCGTCCGCCACCGGGTAATCGACCACACGCCTTTCGGAGGCGCCACCCGGCGCAAAAACCGTGACCTTGTCCGCGTCAATGCCGGACAGACGCAGCGCGGCTGCACCGCGCCCACCGCCAAAGGAGGCAGACAGCGTCGGCAGACTGCTCCACGGAGCGCCCGTCGCACGCGCCGCCGCTTTGGGGCCTACCGCGGTCGATACGCCTTGTGCGACGTCCGGCGAATGACCCTGGTGCTGCGCCTGTGCGCCGCCAACGATAAGCAGTCCGGCCAGCAGAACATGAACCTTGAGTGTCATCGTCTGCACCTCAGCGGAAAGCGTAGCGATACGTCAGCATCACCTGACGTGGGGAGGCTGCGGTGTAGGTCACCTTTCCGCTGGTGTCCTTCTTGACCTCGAAGGCGTAGCGTTTGTCGAAGAGGTTGTCGACGTTGAGGGTCAGGGAGTGCTGATCGCGCTCGTAACCTACCGACAGGTTGGTCACCCAGTCCCAGCCCTTGTACTTCTCGGTATTGGCGTTATCCAGCCAGTATTCACCCCAGTTCAGCCCGGCCAGTCGGGCATGCCATCCACTGGCCGATTTCCAGCCAACGAAGACGCCGTACTGGTGGCGCGGCACGAAGGGCAGCGTATTGCCTGCGCGGTCCTCATTGACCACCGAGCCCCCCACGCGGACCGGTTCGCTGAAGCTGTCGTAGGTGTAGTCCGACCACGCGTAGTGACCGCCGATATCGAAGCCGCCGCCCACATTGAAGCTGCCGGACAGCTCAACCCCTTTCTTGTCCGTCTTGCCCGCGTTGGCGTACTCGGTCACCCCGCCGGTGTTGACCTGGACGATCTCGTCCTCGACAGTGGTCGAATACACGCTGGCATCGAACTGCCAGTCACGACTGCGACCCTTGACCCCGAACTCCACATTGCGCGACACCGGCGCATCGAGATCGGGGTTGCTGGAGATCTCGCCCGACGAGGGCACCTGCCCCGCCTGCGCAACCATGGCAAACAGGTTGATCGCATCGTTCAGCCTGTAGCTGACTGCAAGCTTGGGTGCAGGCAGACGAAAGGTCTTCTCGGTTTTGGCAAGGCCGTCACCCGCAACGTACTTTCCGGACGCATAGTCGTAGCGCGTGATCTCGTTGGTCTCGTCCTCCATCCGGATGACGTCGTAGCGGAAACCTGCATCGACGATCCAGCGCGGTCCCGGCCGCCATGACTCCTGCAGGTAGAGCGCGCTGAGCACGCTTGAACTCGTGCTGGTTGAAGCCAGCGCACCCTTGGCGTCGGACAGGGTGGACCGAATGCGTCCGCTCGGGGTCGTGAGCACGTCGCGATACTGGTACTTGACCGAATCGGGCACCTCTTCCTTGCGCGCAGTCACACCGCCCACCAGGGTGCCGTTACCGTGACTCCAGCTGGCTTCGAGATCGGTGCCGAGGTTTACGACCCAGTCGCGGGTCTCGTTGATCAGGCCGGTGACCGGGTGATAGTGGTACCAGGTGTTGTAATAGAAACGCGGCTTGAAGGTGAGGTCTCCGCGCTCCATCTCGAGCCGCGAATTGAAGAACCACACCTTCGAGTAACGACCGGAGTTCTTCCACGCCTCCGACGTATCCTCCTGCTCTCCGGTGCGCTTGAAGGTTTCGAACAGGGTCTGATCCATCGCACCAGGCAACTGCATGTTGGCCTCGGCGTAGGACAGTTCGCTTTCGAGCACGTCCTGCTCGGTCAGAATCCAGCCGTGCTTGAGCGAGGTCTGCGTGGTGTCGAATGTGTTCCAGCTGCGCCAGTCGTTGTCCATCTTGCGATGCGTCGCCGTCACCGCGAGCGCATGGCGCTCGCCGACGATGCCATGGCGGAGGTGGTAGTTCTCCGTCCCGTCGGTGCCGAAACCGACTTTGGCGTTGTTGGCCGTGGTGTCGAAGACCGACTTGGAGAAGACCTGGATCGCACCACCGGCGCTGCCGGAGGCGAACAGGTTACCTGGCCCCTTCGCGACTTCGATGCGCTCGATGTCCTGCGTATCAACGAAGTCGAGACGGGTGAAGCTGTCGGGATCAGACAGCGGCACGCCATCACGCAGCACCATGATCTCGCGTATGCCGTAGGCTGCCTTGAGCCCCGCCCCCCGAATGATCAGGCGGGCGTCGAAACCGCCATTCTTGCTGTCAATGAGGACACCGGGAATCTCCTGCAGCGCCTCCTTCATGTTGAACATCTTCTTCTCTGCCAGCGCCTCCTTGCCGACGACCGCGATCGCCTGAGGTACGTCTGCCGTCTTCCGCGCCTCGCGCGTCGCGGTCACGCTGATCTCGTCCAGCATCGGGGCTTCCCCACCAGCCACATCCGAGGCTGCTGCAGGAAAGGCCGCGGCAATCGCCAGGCAGACGAGGCTTATTTTCGGACTGCAATACATTTCCGGTACCTGTTCTCAAAGTGCTTTGAAAACTCGTCGATCCATGCCGGACGCGGCCAGATCGCGAACGAACGGGCGCTGGCGGCCGGCACCCGGAACCTTCCCGGGTACATTCAGGCGCATCAGACTGTGCGGCTGGGGCGGGCCAGCGTCCTGCGCATGGCGCACGACGAGGAAAAATCAGGAGAGAGCAGGCGTTACGGGAGGACCGCGCGAGAACGCTGCGAGCCAGACGGTGCGCAGGCGCGGGTGTTCGGAATACTGAAGAAAGCGGGCACTGCCGTCGACAACCGCCTCAAGGACGAGGGGCGCAAGTTCAGGCAGCACAGCTGCGTGCCCGGCGTGGGGCAGGCAGAACGGGCAGGCGTTGCGTTCGCTGCGCGACTCAAGCGGAGTGTCGTCCCCCTCTTCCGCCGACAGATCGACCAGGATCATGCCGCCGGTGGTGCAGATCTCCGTCCACCGTGCAGGATCGCTCGCGCGCAGCAGCGCCTGCCCTAATACGGGCATGAGCGCGCTCAGCAGGATCACGAATATCGCGACCCGCGCAGCAAGCACCTGATGACGGAAACGTCTGACCATTACTGGAAGGACTGTGTTTAAGTTGAAAAGACGATCCAGCCTTCGCGGGCACTGCACTTGACGCACAGTGCCCGCTCGGCTGGCCACTGTGATCAGTGCATCTTGTGCATCTGCATGCCGCCGGCCGCGCTGTTGAGCGGACGCACCGGCGCATTGATCTCAACGCTTTCACGCTTGCCGTCCTTGCCTTCGACGACAACCGTCAGCGGCACCATGTCACCCTCTTTCACCTGTGCATTGAGGTTGATGAGCATGACGTGATAGCCGCCGGGCTTGAGCTCGACCGCCTTGCCAGCCGGCAGATCCAGACCGGGAATGGCGCGCATCTTCATCACGTCCTTTTCCATGACCATTTCATGCACTTCGACCACTTTGGCTGCGGGCGAACGAACCTCCACAAGCTTGGCATCCACCGGCGAGGTGATCTGCATGAACGCACCGGTCGCTTTCTGTTGCGGAACGGTAGCGCGTACCCACGGTTCAGTGACGGAAACCTGCGCAAAGACGGCTGACGAAATCAGTGCGGCACACAGCGAGGCGACGATCTTCACTTTCATGGTGTTCTCCTTAGGGGCGGGATGAAGCGGTTTGAATCAGGGTTTGTACATCGGCCGCAACGGCTTCGGCCGGACTCTGGTAGGACACGGCGAGGCGCAGGCGCCCTGCCGGATCGAAAACGTAGCTCGTTGCGGTGTGATCCATCGAGTACGAGCCGCCGGTCGGCACCTTGCGATAGAAAACACGGAATTCGTCGGCGACCTTGCGGGTTTCCTCGAGACTGGTATAGAGCCCGAGGAAGTCGGGGTCGAACGCAGCGGTATAGGCCTTGAGCACACCCGGCAGGTCGCGCTCGGGGTCGACACTGACAAAGATCACCTGCAGCTTGTCGGCATCGTCGCCGAGCAGTTGCCGCACCTGCGCAGCGCGCGAGAGTGCAGTCGGGCAGATGTCCGGGCATTGGGTGAAGCCGAAGAACATCATCACGACCTTGCCGCGAAAGTCAGCGAGACTGCGGGTCGCGCCGTCGGGGTCGAGCAGGCTGAAGTCGTGGCCGAAATTGGCGCCGGTGATGTCGGTATTCCTGAAGCTGACCGTCTCTTTACTGCAGGCGCTCAGCGCCATTGCAATGAACAGCCCCATCAACAGGACGAGCAGCGTACGCAACAAACGGGTCCGCGCCAGCGCGGCGTGGAAGAAATCGTGTAAAGGCATGAATGCCTCCGGAATCGGTGATTGCACAGCGCACGCCACGCACAGGGTGCGGGCAGAGCGCGTTCAGCGACGATCAGGAGGCAGCGGGTGGCGCACGCGGGCTTGAGGCCGTCCAAGCAACCAGTGGCCGGGGAGCGGAGTAGAAAAGCGGGGGTTCGAGCGCAGTCATGCCGATGACGGCAAATCCGGCGGACAGCTCAAGTGGCAGACCGAACGAGCCTGCGTGCGGACAGCAATAAGGGCAGGACGCAGTGGACGCGCCCGGCGCGTCGTCGCCATGTTGCTCGCTGTCCGCATCGACCGCAATCCATTGCATGCCGGACGCCGAGCACACCTCAATCCAGCGCTGATGCCCATCCCCGAGCACCGTCATTGCCTGGCTCACCGCAGGCGCAAGCGCACCGAGCAGGATCGCAAAAGTTGCGAACCAGGCAGCAAGGCGAAATTGGCGTCTTCGGATGAACATCAATCAGGGTCGGGGCAAAGGGGCTGGCGAGCAGACTGACAGGGTGAGCGGTAATGTCGGGCGATTATAGACGTTTCGACACAATGAAACTTGACCCAGATCATTTAAGGCTGTGCGCGACGCGACGCTTGCAGCAGTGCACTTGAAATACGTTCCAGGTCAGGATTGATGCGTTCATGCATGGCCGTGTTGGGCCGCACTGAAGCGCCCCGCTTTGATGGAAGCGCTAACCGTCAAACTGCCGAAAGCTGAGCACCCACTGCGCACAGACAGTCCTGAAAAGCACAACGGGGTGCCGGCTTCCCGGTCACCCCGTTGTCACGCCCGAACCGGGTCGGGCGCAGAATCAGCTGACCGGCGCCGAGCCGATCAACCCAGCCACTTTCGCGCGTTGCGGAACATGCGCAGCCACGGCGAAGCGTCCGGGCTCTCGTCGATCATCGACTGCGGTGCCCACGACATCTGCAGCGTGCGGGCGGTGCGCTCGGGGTGCGGCATCATGATGGTGAAGCGGCCGTCGGCGGTGGTGAAGCCGGTTGCGCCCAGCGCCGAACCGTTGGGGTTCTGCGGATAGGTTTCGGTCGGCTGACCATGGTTGTCGACATAGCGCAGCGCGAGAAGCGCCTTCTCGCGGTCGGTTTCGGCCGCGAACACTGCCCTGCCCTCGCCGTGACTGACCACGATCGGCATGCGGCTGCCGGCCATGCCGGCGAGCAGGATGGACGGGCTGTCGACCACCTCGGTCATTACGAAGCGGGCCTCGAACTGTTCGCTGCGGTTGCGATGGAAGGTCGGCCAGGCGTCTGCACCCGGGATGATCGGGGCGAGGTGGGCCATCATCTGGCACCCGTTGCACACGCCGAGCGCAAAGCTGTCGGAGCGCCCGAAGAAGGCTTCGAACTCTGCACGCAGCTTGGGGTTGAACAGGATGGACTTGGCCCAGCCCTGCCCTGCGCCGAGCACGTCGCCATACGAGAAACCACCGCAGGCGGCCAGACCATGGAAGTCGAGCAGTTGCTTGCGGCCGGACTGCAGGTCCGACATGTGGACATCGACCGGCTCGAAGCCGGCGCGCTCGAAGGCGGCAGCCATCTCGAACTGCGAGTTCACACCCTGTTCGCGCAGCACCGCGACCTTGGGCCGGGCACCGGTAGCGATGAAGGGCGCAGCGACGTCATCTTTGACATCGAAGGACAGCGCCACGGACAGACCGGGGTCGGTCGCATCGGCGAGGCCGTCAAACTCCTGTTGCACGCAATCGGCATCGTCACGCAAACGGGCGATCTGGTAGCTGGTCTCGGACCACGCCTGCATCAGCTCGCTGCGGCTGGCGGCAAGGATGCGCTTGGCACTGCGCCAGAAGCGGATTTCGTCCTTGTCGTTGGGCTCGCCGATGAAGTGATAGGTCAGGCGGGCTTCACGCAGGATCTCGGTGATCTTTGCGCGCTCGTCACGGCGGATCTGGATCACCGCACCGAGTTCCTCGGCAAACAGACCGGCAATCAGCTTGTCGTCGAAGCGGCCCTTGAGCATGTCAGGCTTCTTCTCGAGGCCATCGACGTCGTTCATGTAGGGGTCGTAGCAGACCGTGTCGAGCACCAGCGACAAACCGCACTTGCTGGCAAAAGCCATCTCGCACACGGCAGCGAACAGGCCGCCGTCGGAGCGATCGTGGTAAGCCAGAATCAGCCCTTCGCGACGCAGACGCTGGATCGCGGCAAAAAATGCAGCGAGTTGCTCCGGGTCGACATCCGGTGCGTGCTCGCCCACGGAGTTGAAGACCTGTGCCAGCACAGATCCACCGAGGCGGTTCTTGCCGTTGCCAAGGTCGATCAGCATCAGCTCGGTGTCGACGCCTTCGGGCAGCTGCAGTTGCGGCGTCAGCGTGCGGCGAATGTCGGTCACCGGCGCGAAGGCAGTGGCGATCAGCGACAGCGGCGACACCACCTGCTTGTCCTCGCCATTGTCGGCCCACGCGGTGCGCATCGACAGTGAGTCCTTGCCCACCGGAATCGACACACCGGCCTTGATACAGAAATCCGACACGGCCTTCACCGTATCGAAGAGCTTGGCGTCCTCGCCGCGATGACCGGCCGCCGCCATCCAGTTGGCCGACAGCTTGACGTCGCCCAGGTCGGCAATATCGGCAGCCGCGATGTTGGTAATCGCCTCGGCCACGGCCATGCGGCCTGAAGCCGGCGCATCGACACAGGCCAGCGTGGTGCGCTCGCCCATGGCGAAGGCTTCGCCGCGATAGCCCTGGAAGCTCATCGCGGTAACCGCGACGTCGGCCACCGGCACCTGCCACGGTCCGACCATCTGGTCGCGCGCGGTCAGGCCGCCCACCGAGCGGTCGCCGATGGTGATCAGGAAACGCTTGCTTGCGACCGTCGGGTTGCGCAGCACACGCAGGCCCGCGTCCATCAGGTCCATGCCGGTGACGTCGAACGGCGGCAGATGAACTGCGCGGCGCGATACGTTGCGCATCATCTTCGGCGGCTTGCCGAGCAGGACCTGCATCTCCATGTCGACCGGCTTGTTGTCGAAATGACGGTCGCTCACGGTGAGGTGACCATCGTCGGTCGCGGTACCGAGCACGGCGAAGGGACAGCGCTCGCGCTCGCAGAAGGCGCGGAACTGGTCGAGGCTTTCCGGTGCGATCGCGAGCACGTAGCGCTCCTGCGACTCGTTCGACCAGATCTCGCGCGGGCTCATGCCCGGCTCTTCGATGTGAACTTCGCGCAGTTCGAAATGCGCGCCCAGACTGGCATGGTCGGCCAGCTCCGGCATCGCGTTCGACAGGCCGCCTGCACCGACGTCATGGATGGCGATGATGGGGTTGGCCTCGCCCTGCTGCCAGCAGGCGTCGATCACTTCCTGGCAGCGGCGCTGGATCTCGGGGTTGCCGCGCTGCACCGATGCAAAGTCGAGATCGGCAGCATTGGTGCCGGTGGCCATCGACGAGGCGGCACCGCCGCCCAGGCCGATGAGCATGCCCGGACCACCCAACTGAATCAGCAGCGTGCCCGGCGGGAAAGTCGGCTTGTGCGATTGCTGTGCCTGGATGCTGCCCAGACCACCGGCGATCATGATCGGCTTGTGGAAGCCGCGCACCTCGCCCTGCACTTCCTGCTCGAAAGCGCGGAAGTAGCCGGTCAGGTTGGGACGGCCGAATTCGTTGTTGAATGCCGCGGCGCCGATCGGGCCTTCGATCATGATGTCGAGGGCGGAGGCGATGCGCTCGGGCTTGCCGTAAGGCTTTTCCCACGGCTGCTGATAGCCCGGGATGTTCAGGTTGGAGACCGAGAAGCCGGCCAGACCCGCTTTCGGGCGCGAACCGCGACCGGTCGCGCCTTCGTCGCGGATCTCGCCACCGGCGCCGGTGGCTGCGCCCGGGAAGGGCGAAATGGCGGTCGGGTGGTTGTGGGTCTCGACCTTGGCGAGGATGTGAGTTTCCTCGCTGTGGTAAGCGAAACGACCTGCTGCGTCCGGATACAGGCGCTCGATGGTCGCGCCCTCGATCACCGAGGCGTTGTCCGAGTAGGCCACGACCGTACCTTGCGGATGGGCCTTGTGCGTGTCCTTGATCATGCCGAACAGGGTCTTCTCCATCGGACGGGCATCGATCACCCAGTCGGCGTTGAAGATCTTGTGGCGGCAGTGCTCGGAGTTGGCCTGGGCGAACATCATCAGTTCGACATCGGTCGGATTGCGCTCGATGCGGGTGAAGTTCTCCACCAGGTAATCGACTTCGTCGTCCGACAGCGCGAGCCCCAGCGTGCCGTTTGCTTCTTCAAGCGCGGCGCGGCCACCACCGAGAATATCCACCGAGGTCAGCGGCTGCGGCGCGTAGTGGTGGAACAGCGCATCGGCCTCGTCCATCTTGCCCAGCACCGACTCGGTCATGCGGTCGTGCAGCTTCGCCAGCACTTCGGGCCGGGAATCGACGCCCTTGCCCGCCAGCGTATATGCCGTGCCGCGCTCGATGCGCACGACCTTGTCGAAACCGCACTGATGCGCGATATCCGTCGCCTTGGAGGACCACGGCGAGATCGTGCCCAGGCGCGGAACGACCAGCAGCATGGTGCCGACCGGCGCCGTCGGCGTCTCCGGTGTGGCGCCGAGCAGGTCGACCAGGCGGGCGGTTTCTTCGGCGTCCAGTGCGGCGTTCAATTCAACGAAATACCAGTGCTCGGCGGCCAGCCCCTGCAGTTTTGGCAGCACTTCGGCCACACTGCGGGAAAGGCGATCCAGGCGGGACCGGGAGAGCGCGGCTGCGCCACGGAGCTTGAGGATTTGGGTCATGTCAGTCGAAACGCGAAAAAAGAGGTACCGAAGAACGGCAATCGGAAGCGCGGAATTATACCCGAGCCAACCCCTCCCCCGTGGCGGATGAAGCGTCCGTGACAAAGCTGCGCGGCTAGAAGTACGGGGGATCAGCTAAAATACGCCTTTGTCTGCCAACCCCCCGCCCGATGAGCGCCTCCGTTTCACGTTTTGCGAGCGACGATTCGCCCTCCATGAGCTGGATCGTCTTCCCTGCCGCAGTGTGCGTGCTGTGTGCTGCACTGCTGGCTGCGCTCGACCTGAACGAGGCCTGGTTCATCGCCTGGAACACCGCTGCAAGCGGCATCGCACCGGGATTCGTATGGGCCGGCATCACCAACCTGGCCTCAACGCTGGGCGCCTTCGCGCTGATCACGCCGGCGCTTGCCTGGCGCCCGCGCTGGCTCGCAGCCACCCTGCTCGCAGCCCCCGTGGCCACCCTGTATACCCACGGCCTGAAACAGTTTTTTGCCGAACCACGGCCTGCCGCCGTGCTCGCGCAGGATCAGTTCAACGTTGTCGGTCTGCCGCTGCGCACCGACTCCTTTCCCTCCGGACACTCGCTTACCGCCTTCGTCATAGCGGGCGTGGTCGTGCTCTGTGCCAGCCCTGCAGTGCGCCGCCAATGGGCGTGGGTTGTCCTCGCGGCTGCGGTTCTGATGTGCTTTTCCCGCGTCGCCGTCGGTGCGCACTGGCCGCTCGACCTGTTTGCCGGGGCGGCGGGTGGATGGCTGAGTGCGGTCATTGGCGTGCGCTGGTCCGCTCACTGGCGCTTCTGGGAACGCCGACGCGGCGTGCAGACCATGGGGGCACTGATGATCCTGGTCGCCGTGCTGCTTGCGTTCGAGGACCTCGGCTACCCGGAAGGGCTGTGGATGCAGTACCTGCTGGTGGTGTGGGGCATGGCCGGCGCCGTTTTCGCACTGGTGCGCCCGGTGACCTGCAAGGTGCCCGCATGAAGCGCGCCATTGCAATCCTGCTCAGCCTCGGTCTGCTGGGCTGGTTTCTTGCCGACGCCCGCTGGCAGACCCTGGGCACGGCGCTGAGCCGCCTGACGCCTGCCATCGTGGCCGTAGCCGTGGCCGGCTTTGCCGCCAGCTACCTGCTGCGCGCACTGCGCGTGTACGACGAATTCCGTCGCGATGCGGCGGGCCGCTTCGGTGCCTGCCTGCGCATCGTGCTGATGCACAACGCAATGGTCAATATCGTGCCCTTCCGTGGCGGCGAGGCCGCGTTTCCGGTACTGCTGCAAAGAACCTTCGGCACCCCGCTGCCGCGTGCGATTGCATCGCTGTTCTGGTTCCGCCTGCAGGATGCGCTCGTGGTCGGCATGGTCGCCGTCGCGGTGTGGCCCGAGCTTCCGCTGGCACTGCGCGTTGCAGGCCTGGTCGCGCTCGCCGTCTTTGCCTGGGGCCTGCCGCGCTGGGCACGCAAGCCGCACGACTGGGCAGAACGCGGTGCGTTGGCGGGCAAGCTGGCGAAGCTGCGCAACGCCTTTGGCGAATCCACCCGTCACGCCCGCTGCGGCTGGCTATGGACGGTTTCCAACTGGTCGGTGAAGCTCGCCGCTCAGGCGTGGTTGCTCGCAGCCCTGCTCTCCACCGGCATGCCGGAGGGCGCAGCCGGTGCGCTCGGCGCCGAGCTTGCCGCCATTCTTCCGATTCAGGGCGTAGCCGGGTTCGGCACTTACGAAGCGGGCGCCGCCGCAGCGCTCCTGCCCGCCGGCATTGCCTTCGGTGACGGCCTGCAGGCCGCACTCGCTCTCCATCTTTTCGTCATTGCCTGTGCGCTGAGCGCGGGCGCGCTGGCCTGGCTGTTTCCGAACGCCGGCCCGGCACCCACAGCCAGTGCAGCAAATCCCCATTCATCTTCCGAGAGTGCATCCCGTTCATGAACAAGTCTCCGCTCCCCCACGCCGAACCGCAGATCCCCGACGGTCTGCCCGAGCACACCCTGTCGGTCGTGGTGCCGATGTACAACGAGGCCGAGAACGTCGAGCCCCTGCTCGACCGCATCCACCTCGCCCTCGGCCCCTATCCGTGGCCGTGGGAAGTGGTGCTGGTCGATGATGGCAGCTCGGACGCCACACCGCTGGAACTGGCGCGCTGCGCCAAGCAGTTTGGCCCTCACGTCCGTGTTGTCGAGCTGATGCGCAACTTCAAGCAGACCGCCGCGATGCAGGCCGGCCTCGATGCCGCACGCGGCAGCGTGATCGTGACCATGGACGGCGATCTGCAGAACGACCCGATCGACATCCCGCGCATGGTGTACCGCCTGCTCACGGAAGATCTCGACCTCGTGGCCGGCTGGCGCAAGGATCGTCAGGACGGCCTGCTGCTGCGCAAGATTCCGTCGCGCATCGCCAACCGCCTGATCGCCCGCCTCACCGGCGTTCATCTGCGCGACTACGGCTGCAGTCTCAAGGTGTTCCGCGGCTCGGCCATCAAGAGCGTGCGCCTGTATGGCGAAATGCACCGGTTCATCCCTGCGTGGCTGGCTACCGTCACCACCCCGAGGCGCATCGCCCAGGAAGTCGTCACCCACCACGCGAGGGTATTCGGCCAGTCGAAGTACGGCATCTCGCGCACCTTCCGCGTCGTGCTCGACCTGGTCTTCGTATACTTTTTCATGCGTTTCCGTACCCGTCCGGGGCACTTCTTCGGCGGCATCGGTATCGGACTGGGCGCACTCGGCGGCCTGATTCTGTCCTACCTCGCCTTTGTGAAGGTCTTTCTGGGTGAAGAGATCGGCACCCGCCCCCTGCTCTTCGGCGGCTTCTTTCTGGTCATTGCCGGCGTACAGATGGTGACGTCCGGTGTGCTGGCCGAACTGCTCACCCGGGTCTATTACGAATCAGGCACTTCGCGCCCCTACCTCTCCCGCCCGGCCACCGAGCTTGCCGCAGATGAGGGCTGGCGCAAGCCCGTCGAGGCATGAAGATGCTGTCGCGCAACCCGGTCGTCACCACCCTGATCCTGCTGCTGCCGCTGGTGAGCTTTCTGCTGCTCCTTGGCGGCGCACCCTTGTTCGATGTGGACGAAGGCGCCTTCTCCGAGGCCACCCGCGAGATGTTCGCGCGCGGGGACTTTCTGTCCACCTACCTCAACGGCGAGCACCGCTTCGACAAGCCGATTCTGGTGTACTGGTTTCAGGCGCTCGGTTACCTGATCTTTGGTGCCACCGAGTGGGCCTTCCGCTTGCCGTCCGCGATTGCGGCACTGATCTGGAGCTACGCGACCTGGTATTTTGCGCGTCAGCGTTTCGGCCCGGACACCGCGCTTGCCGCGCTGGCCGTCGCCGCCACCGCCATCGGCCCCTTTGCCATCGGCCGTGCGGCCACTGCCGACGCACTGCTCAACATGCTGCTGGCGCTGGCGCTGTTCGATGCCTGGCGTCATCTGGAATCGGGCCAGCGCGCACCCTTGCTGCGCAGCTACGTCTGGATCGGACTCGGCGTGCTCACCAAGGGTCCGATCGCCCTGATCGTGCCTGGCACGGTCACGCTGCTGTACTGCGCCAGCCGCGGTGAGTGGAAGCGCTGGGCGCGCTCGGTCTTCGACCCCGCAGGCTGGGCGATCCTGGCAGTGCTGGCCCTGCCCTGGTACATCTACGCGCTGTTCACGCATGGCCAGAACTTCATCGACGGCTTCATCCTGAAGCACAACGTCGAACGTTTCACCGGTACCCTCGAAGGCCATACCGGCAGCCTGTTCTACTACATTTTCGCGGTGCCGCTGCTGCTGTTGCCATGGACCTCGCCGCTGATCGCGTCACTGCGCAACATCCGCGCCGACGCGGGCACCGGCGTACGCCGTTTTCTGTGGATCTGGGCCGGGTTCGTCGTCGTCTTCTTTTCGCTGTCGGGCACCAAACTGCCGCACTACGTGCTCTACGGTTCGACACCGCTGTTTCTTTTGATCGCAGCGCACCGTGACAGCCTGCGCCGCGGCTGGCTGCATTTCACGCCTGTCACGCTGCTGCTCGCACTCTTCGTGGCCCTGCCGCTAGTGTTCGATCTGCTGTCTGCAAGCTCGGCAGGCAATGCCTATTACCGTGCCCAACTGGCTGATGCGCTGACACGGGCTGACGCAACTTACTACGTCGTCACCCTTGGCTGCCTGCTGCTGTGGCTGGCGCTGGCCTGGCGTCTGCCAGCAGGGATCTGGTCGAAAATGATGATCGGCGGCGGCTTGCAGGTTCTGGCGCTGACCACCGTCGTCGTGCCTTGGGTCGGAAGTGTCCTGCAGGGGCCAGTCAAGGAGGCTGCAGCTTTCGTGCGCGAACGCCCGGAACCGGTAGTCGCCTGGCGCCTCGACGTACCCAGCCTCAGCGTCTATCGCGAGGCCGTCACCCCATCCCGCGCGCCCGCTGCAGGTGAGCTCGCCGTCACCCGCATCGATCGCGTACCTGAAACCGGATACGAGACACTGTTCCTCAAGGGCGGTGTTGCAGTCGTCAGGCAGCAAGCCGCAGAGGAATGAACATGGACGCAGCACAGACTCCGACCGGCCCAACCCTTGAGGGTCGACCGCAAAGCCGCCTCACCCTGATCATGCTGGTCAGCATGCTGGCCTGTGCTGCACTGTTCCTCCTGTGGCCGGAAATCGACCTCCGCACCAGCGCCGCCTTCTATACCGAAAGCAGCGGCTTCTGGGGCGAACGCAACGCCTTCGTGATGGCGCTTTACCGGGGCATTCCGATGATGTCGAACGCCATCATCATCGGCCTCTTCATCGCGCTCTTTGCCTACATGTTCCAGCGCGGTCTGCAGGGTGCCCGCAGACGCATCCAGGTCGGATACCTGATCACCGCACTCATCCTCGGCCCCGGCCTGCTGATCGACGTCGTACTCAAGGATCACTGGGGACGGGCACGCCCGGCAAAGGTCACCGAATTCGGCGGCGCCGCGACCTTCTCGCCTGCCATCATTCCGTCCGATCAGTGCGGCAAGAACTG
Organism: Parazoarcus communis; assembly: GCF_003111665.1. Taxonomy (NCBI): domain Bacteria; kingdom Pseudomonadati; phylum Pseudomonadota; class Betaproteobacteria; order Rhodocyclales; family Zoogloeaceae; genus Parazoarcus; species Parazoarcus communis. The sequence goes on from NZ_CP022188.1 coordinate 4,173,506, forward strand.
CTCGTTCGTCAGTGGCCACGCATCGGCCGGCTTCTATTTCGTCAGCCTCGGCTTTCTCGGCGGGGTCGCAGCCCGCCGGCGCTGGACACTGATCGGACTCGGACTCGGTGGCGTGTTCGGATTTGGTCGCGTCGCGCAAGGCGGACATTTTCTGAGCGACATCGTCTTCAGCTTCTACGCGACCTGGTTCGCCGCCTGGCTGGCATGGGTGATCTTCAGGAAGCTGGGCTGGCTGAGCGACCCCGACGAGTTGGCAGAGACAACCCCGGGCTGATCGCCGCGCCCGACCTCAGACCCGTCTCCACATTCATCGACCTTGCAAGGTTTCGCCGTGGAAACGGCAGCCACGTCAGCGCGGCTTGCTTGCCGTCCGCGACTTGAGAAAGGCCAGTTCAGCCTGGCGCTTCTTCAGCGAATCGTTGAGCTCGACGAGCTGACGCTCGAGCTCGGCGCGGGTCGCCCGCTCCATTTCGAGGTCAAGGCGACCGACGCTGAGCGCTGCACCAAGGCGCTGGTTCTCTTCCTCGAGCGCCTGCACCTTTACACCGTATGCAAGATCGGTGTCCAGATACCACACCAGCGCCAGCACAAAAGTGAGCAAAGCGCCGCCAAGCGCGGCAAGAATGACGCGCTTGCGCTGATCTGCAGCGATGCGGTCGCTGACGGCGTCCTCTCCCAGGCGACGCGGGCGAAAACCTCCGAAACGGTTCACCGTAGCACTGTGTCAGGAGTTGTCGAGGTAGCGCAGGGGATTGACGAAGGCCCCGTTGCGCAGCACTTCGAAGTGCAGATGCGCGCCGGTCGAACGGCCGGTCGAGCCTACCGCGGCAATCCGTTGCAAGGGCGTCACCACGTCGCCCACCTTCACGAACAGGCGCGAACAGTGCGCATAGCGACTGACCAGCCCGTTACCGTGATCGATTTCGACCAGATAGCCGTACTCGCGGTGATAGCCGGAAAAAACAACCCGACCGCCCGCGCTGGCATGAATCGGGGTACCTGCACGCGCCTGGAAATCGAGACCGGAGTGAAACGCGCTGCGGCCGTTGAACGGATCTACCCGGGTACCGAAAGACGAGTTACGGCGCCCGCCAGGGACCGGATTGCGGCTCGGAAAAGCCATCTGCGCAAGGTCGAGTTCCGTGGTCACCCGATCGACCTCGAACAGCACGGCGCTCAGACGCTCAAGTTCGTATTCGAGATCGGTCAGGCCAGCCCCCTGATCGTCGAACGCCGTCAGCGCGCCATCCGCATTACCCGTACTGCCAAGCAGCGAGATCAACGGGCCGCCGCTCGCTCCGACCACCTTTTTGGCTGCTTCGGACTGCGTGGAAGCCGTCTTTCCGGCGTCTGCCGCCGGAAGTCCAGCTGGGGCAACTGCAGCACTTTCGGCACTCTTGTCTTTGCCCTTGAGTACGCCCACGCGCTTGGCGAGGGTCAGCGCCTCGGACTCGAGTCGGGCAAGCTTGCCGGAAATCTCGCCCAGACGATCGACCAGAAAGCGACCTTCAGGATGGTCCACACTCAGCGGAGAGGCGGGGGTATCGACCTCGGCACGCCCCACACCGACGCCGAGCGCGAAGGCGCCACCGGCCACTGCAAGCAGGGTTCCTGACGCGATCAGGATCAGCGCGCGCGAACTCAGCGTGCGGACACGCGAGCGGTTGACGCGTCCCATGGAAAGAATGACCAGTGCCATCCCCTTCCTCCGATAAGTGCCAAGCAGCCAGATGAATCGCGGCGTGCGGCCTGATAGTGGGGTGTGCCGACCACAGTGGCGGATACATCCCCGCACAACTGATTTGGTCAAACACAAAACAGCAGGAGTCTATCACTAAGTTCGGATCATGGAAGCACTGCAAATATCGGCAGCCGTAAACGCACAACGGCGGCCTGAGCCGCCGTTGTGCCTTGATACCGAAGTACGCTTTACTTGGTTGCGTGCGTCGACAGGCTCAGCCAGGTCGAGACCACGGTGTCCGGGTTCAGCGAAATGGTCTGAATGCCTTCATCCATGAGCCACTCGGCAAAGTCTGCGTGGTCCGACGGGCCCTGACCACAGATGCCGACGTACTTGTCGAGACGATTGGCCGACTTGATCGCCATCGACAGCAGCGCCTTCACCGCTTCGTCGCGCTCGTCGAAGGCATGCGCCACCAGACCAGAGTCGCGGTCCAGGCCCAGCGTGAGCTGGGTCAGGTCGTTGGAACCAATCGAGAAGCCGTCGAAGAACTCGAGGAACTTGTCAGCCAGCAGCGCGTTGGACGGGATCTCGCACATCATGATGAGCTTGAGATCGTTCACGCCACGCTTCAGGCCATGCTCGGCGAGCAGATCCACCACGCCGGACGCCTCTTCGAGGTTGCGCACGAACGGAATCATGATCTGGACGTTGGTCAGACCCAGCTCGTTGCGTACCTTGCGCATTGCGGCGCATTCCATCTCGAAGCAGTCACGGAAGGAGTGCGCGATGTAACGCGACGCGCCGCGGAAGCCCAGCATCGGGTTTTCCTCTTCCGGCTCGTAGATGTCACCACCGAGCAGCTTGCGGTACTCGTTCGACTTGAAGTCGGACATGCGTACGATCACAGGCTTCGGATAGAAAGCGGCAGCAATCGTGGCCACACCTTCGACCAGCTTCTCGATGAAGAACTGCTTGGGCGTGGCGTAGCCGCGCGAACGGCGATTGATCTCGTCGCGCAGGCTGGCCGGCACCTGGCCCAGTTCGAGGATGGCCTTCGGGTGAATGCCGATCATGTTGTTGATGACGAACTCGAGACGGGCAAGACCAACGCCGCCGTTGGGGATCTGCGCGAACTCGAAGGCGAGTTCGGGGTTACCCACGTTCATCATGATCTTCACCGGGATCTCGGGCAGGTTGCCCATGTCGGTGGTGATGACCTCGAACTCGAGCTTGCCGCGATACACGTAACCGGTGTCGCCTTCGGCGCAGGACACGGTCACCGAATCGCCTTCGGAGAGGATGTCGGTGGCGTTGCCGCAACCCACGATGGCCGGAATGCCAAGCTCACGCGCGATGATCGCTGCGTGGCAGGTACGACCGCCACGGTTGGTGACGATGGCGCTGGCGCGCTTCATCACCGGCTCCCAGTTGGGATCGGTCATGTCCGTCACCAGGATGTCGCCAGCCTGGACGCGGTTCATTTCGGACGCATCCTTGACCACGCGCACGGTGCCGGCGCCGATCTTCTGACCGATGGCGCGACCGTGGGTCAGTGCCTTGCCGTACTGCTTGAGGCGGTACTTCTCCATCACGTGGCCGGAGGACTGGCTCTTCACCGTCTCAGGACGTGCCTGGAGGATGTACAGCTTGCCGTCGACGCCGTCCTTGCCCCACTCGATGTCCATCGGGCGACCGTAGTGCTTCTCGATGACCACTGCGTAGCGCGCGAGTTCGAGCACATCTTCGTCGGTCAGCGAGAAGCGGTTGCGATCGGCCTCGGGCACATCGATCGTGCGCACCGACTTGCCGGCTTCCTTCTTGTCCGCGAACACCATCTGGATGAGCTTGGAACCGAGGTTGCGGCGAACCACAGCCGGACGGCCCAGTGCCAGCATGGGCTTGTGCACGTAGAACTCGTCAGGGTTCACCGCACCCTGGACGACCGTCTCACCCAGGCCGTAGGATGACGTGATGAAAACGACGTCCTTGAAGCCGGATTCGGTATCGATGGTGAACATGACGCCGGACGCACCGGTATCCGAACGCACCATGCGCTGCACGCCAGCCGACAGCGCAACGTCGGCGTGTGCAAAATCCTTATGAACGCGATAGGCGATCGCGCGGTCGTTGTACAGGGAAGCAAACACTTCCTTCATGGCGTGGAGAATGTTCTCGTAGCCATGAATGTTGAGGAAGGTTTCCTGCTGGCCGGCAAAGGATGCGTCGGGCAGGTCTTCCGCGGTGGCCGAAGAGCGAACGGCAAAGCTGCCCTCGCCTTCAGAGGTGATCTTCTCGTAAGCCGACTTGATCTCGGATTCGAGCTGGGCCGGGAACGGGGTGTCGACGATCCACTGACGAATCTCGGCACCGACCTTGACCAGCGCATCAACGTCGTCGACGTTGAGGGCATCAAGCGCGGCATTGATCCGGTCAGCCAACCCGTTGTGAGCAAGGAACTCGCGATAGGCGTCGGCAGTGGTGGCAAAACCACCCGGAACGCGAACGCTCGAAGGCAGCTGGCTGATCATCTCGCCGAGCGAGGCGTTCTTTCCGCCGACCTTGTCGACATCGGTCATGCGAAGTTCTACGAAGGGAATGACGTAACGGCTCATGAGTGGCTTCCGGATTCCATGAAGTGACAGCAAAATGCGATTTTACAGAAAAATTGTGCTCTGCCGCACGGCAGGGTATGCCCTAATCACAATTTGACACATCAGAAAGAGCCCTCGCACATGAGCAACCTTCCGAACCGGACAGTTTTTTTCATCTCCGACGGCACCGGCATCACCGCGGAAACACTGGGACACAGCCTGCTGGCACAATTCCCGGACGCCCGTTTCCGCCAGGTCCGGATCCCCTTTGTCGATGATCTCGACAAGGCGATTGAATGTGCAAGTCACATTCGAGACGCATTTGTTACCGATGGCACACGGCCAATCGTGTTCAGTACCCTGGTCAATCCCAAGATGGTCGAGGCCTTGCACAAGGCCGACGCCCTGTTTCTGGAACTCTTCGACCGCTTCATCGGCCCGCTCGAGTCCGAACTCGGACAACGCTCGACCCACGCCGTCGGCCGCTTTCACGGCATTGCCGACAGCAACGACTACAAGAACCGCATCGAGGCAATCAACTTCGCGATGGCCCACGACGACGGCATTTCGTCCGACGGCGAACTGGCCGAAGCGGATGTCATCCTGGTTGGCGTCTCCCGTTCGGGAAAAACCCCAACCAGCCTCTACCTTGCCATGCAGTTCGGCGTGAAGGCCGCCAATTATCCGCTTATTCCCGAAGATTTCGAGCGCAACAAGCTCCCCGGCGAACTTCATCGCTACCGGAGCAAGCTCTTCGGGCTCACCATCGCCCCCGAACGGCTGTCGCAAATCCGCCAGGAACGCAGGCCCAACAGTCGCTATGCATCGCATGACAACTGCACCTACGAAATCGACGCAGCGCAAAAATTGATGCGCCGCGAAAACATCCGCTGGCTCGACTCCACCACCAAGTCCATCGAGGAAATCTCGGCCACCATCCTGCAAACCGTCCGCCTCAACAAGCCGGCTTACTGAACCGCGTACGCTAGAATGGCTCAAAGTGTTTGAGAGCTTATCCGAACACATCATTGCCATACAGGACATGAGATGAAAAGACCGCGCATCAAGCGCCGCGGCGGCATTGGCCGCCTTGCTGAACAACTTGTCTGGCTCTCCTCCGGCCTGGCCGAATCCGGCTGCCGGGTAGAGGACCGCTACTGGGAAGAGCGCCTGACAGGCGCTATCGACAGCGTTCTGGGCAACGACGACGAAGACACACTGAACGGCGCACTCGATCGCCTGTTCGGGAGCGAGAGCCCGGGCTACGACGAGCTTGCGGATCACATCGAGTCGCGCGCCGAATCAGCCGCAGGCATTGCCACCGACCACGACATCCTGCTCATCGCCGCGCCCATCCTCGCGTGGTCACGATTCAGCATCCCCGCTACGTCCCTGTCGGCCTCGACGCTGGCAAACCTGCGCGTGCACCTGCAGGCGCACGTGCTCGCCTCGAATACGCAGCTGGCGATTGCCGACTTCCTCTTCAGCCCCGACCAGCTGCCTCAGGGCTACTGCGCTACGGCAGGCTTTGCAGGACTGGCCGGACGTGCCGCCATCAGCGGGCAGGACTTGCACATCGACACAGCCGGCATGCCGGAAACATCACAGTTTCTGTCCGACACGCGGTATCTGCTCGCTGCGGTTGCCGTGCGCAAGGGCGAAGCACTGTTCCGCTGGCAGGAGCAGGATGGCAGCCGCGAACAGGCGCTTACGCAGTGGCGCAGCCAGGGCGGCGCTTGCCTCGCCCCCCTGATGCCGGGCTGCGTCCTCGAGTTCGTGCTGCCCGAAGCCTACTTCAGTGCCAGCCGGGCAGCCGACAAGGCCAGCAGACCCTACTCCATCCGGGCCTCGGTTGCCTTCCTCGGTGCAGCGCTCGACGCCCCGGCCCCCAAGCTGCTGGCGGTGATCGCACCGTTCAGGGATGACGAGATCGAGGAATACCGCATTGGTTTCACCATGCATGGCCGGGAAGACGTGCTGCATGGCGTCGTATGGCCCCTGCTGGGTGCAGAGGATGAAACCATCGACGTGCCTGCGGAGATCGAAGCCGTGCTGCGCGAATGCGGCGTCGGCGAGGTGCGCTACCTCGATCACCGTTTCCCGCTGGAATACTGCGAGGACTGTGGCGCCCCGATGTACCCCTCGCCCGAGGGCGAGATCATGCACGCCGAAATGCCCGAAGAGCAGACCGAACACGTGCCGCGCCACCTGCACTGAGCGCGCACAGGAGCCCAACATGAGTCGCAAGATTGAAAAAACCGATGCAGCCTGGCGCGAACTGCTGACATCCATCCAGTACCACGTCGCGCGCGAGAAAGGCACTGAACGCGCCTTTACCGGGGAATACTGGGATACCTGGGACAAGGGCGAGTACCACTGCGTATGCTGCGACGCACCGCTCTTTGCCTCCGAGCACAAGTTCGATGCCGGTTGCGGCTGGCCCAGTTTCTGGACCGCCGCCGAAGCGGACAACGTCGAGTCTGCAGAAGACAACAGCCATTTCATGCGCCGCACCGAGGTGCTGTGCCATCAGTGCGGCGCTCACCTGGGACACGTGTTCGAGGACGGCCCCCAGCCGACCGGCCTGCGCTACTGCATCAATTCGGCATCGATCCGCTTCATCCCCGAGGAGAAATCCGGGGACTGAGCTGACAAACCCTGCTTCGGGCCCTCAGGCCTGGAGCAGGAAGTCGCGCACCACCGCAATCTGCGCCGGGTCCATCAGCATCGGCGCATGGCCGACCCCTGCAAACTCGACGATCTTTGCCTTGGGGCCGCGCACCGCCATGGCCTCGAGCGTTTCGTGCTCCAGCAGATCTGACTCGGCCCCGCGCAGGGCCAGGGTCGTGCAGCCAACCCGTTCGTAGGTGTCCCACATGTCGATGTCCATCACGATCGGAATCTGACGGAAAGCCTCGCCGATACCCGGGTCATAGACCATCGCAAAACCATCGGCCACCGGTCTCACGGTGTATTGGGTCAGGTGGCGCCACTGGGCATCGGTCAGCGGACCGAAAGGAGCGCTGACCTCGCGGACATAGGCCTCTGCGAACTCCATCGACGGAAAAACCGGCGCAGTGCCCACATAGGGCCCGATCCGGCGCAGGGACGCTGCGGTGATCACCGGCCCCACATCGTTGAGCACAAGCCGGCTGATCGGCGAATGCGGCTGACTGGCGATCAGCATGCCGATGATGCCGCCCATCGAGGTTCCCACCCAATGCACCTTGTCGACATTGAGCCGGGCGATGAGCGTGATCATGTCGGAGACATAGAGCGGAAAGCCGTAATCCGACTTGACCCCGAGCCAGTCACTCCGACCGCGCCCCACCACATCCGGACAAATCACCCGGTACTCGTCCGAGAGCGCAAGCGCGAGATCGTCGAAGTCGCGCCCGTTGCGTGTCAGGCCGTGAGCGCAGATCACGACCCGCGGATTGTCCCGGTCGCCCCACTCGGTGTAAGCCATGCGATGCAGGCCATGCGGGCCGATGCATTGAACCGAGCCTTCACGCAGCCCGCGGTAGGGCCGTACCGGCGCGGGAGGCGCCTTGAACAGATTGCGCAAGTTGTCGAGCAGGCTCATTGCATAGCACCGGTAATCAGAATGGTTCGAGTCTAGCACCATCCGTGCCAGTCCACGATTCATCCCACGAGTGCCGGCGGGTACCAGAAGCCCCTCCAGTTCACGCCTGGGCCGACCGCATCAATCAGCCCGGATCAAGCCTCAGAACCGAACCCTCGGTTTCTTCGAGCAACCACAACTTGCCGTCCGGGCCCTGACGAACATCCCGGATACGACGTCCGAAATCCTCCAGCAGCCGCTCGGCCTCGCGCACCTTGCCGCCCTCCTCGATCATTCGCGCCAGCAAGCGGAATTTGAGTGCCCCAACGAACAGGTTGCCCTTCCACCCCGGATAGACATCACCGGTGTAGAAGCTCATGCCCGACGGCGCAATCGAGGGCGTCCATTGGTGACGAGGCGGTTCGACATCGGCTCGCTCCGTGCCTTCGCCGATGCGCGTGCCGACGACATACTCCCGGCCATAGGTGATCACCGGCCAGCCGTAGTTGCGCCCAGGCAGGATCTCGTTGATCTCGTCGCCCCCCTGCGGACCGTGCTCCTGCGCCCACAGCACGCCGGTCAACGGATGCAGGGCAGCGCCCTGGACGTTGCGATGACCGTAGGACCAGATCTCCGGCAGCGCGCCCGCCTTGCCGACGAAGGGGTTGTCGGGCGGGACCGAGCCATCGGGACGGATGCGGACGATCTTCCCCATATGGCTGTCCAGATCCTGCGCACGGTCACGGAAACTGTAGCGATCGCCAAGCGTGACGAAGAGATTGCCGTCACGCCCGAAAACGAGCCGAGAACCCCAGTGATGGCCGCCCGACGGGGCCTCGTTCTGCGCAAAGATGATCTTCACCTCGCTCAACTTCAGCGTCTCGCTGTCGAGCACTGCGCGCGCCACCGCGGTGCGCGCCCCCGCCTTGGTGGGCTGGGCAAAGGAGAAGAAAATCGTGCGATCCGATGCATACGCGGGACTGAGCACGACATCGAGCAAGCCGCCCTGCCCGCGCGCGTGCACTTCTGGCACCCCCGCGATCGGCGCAGACACCGTGCCCTGTGGCGAGACGATGCGCATGCGCCCCGGCCGCTCAGTCACCAGCATGCGGCCATCGGGCAGGAAGGCCAGAGACCAGGGCGTCTTAAGCCCGCTCGCCACCACTGTCACCCGTACCGGGTTCGCTGCCTGTGCCACGCCAACCACGAGCAACAGCAGCATCGACAGCAGCCCGCCCCTCAACCGCCCGCCCATGCCGAACATGCGTCGTTCTCCGGCCATCTTCAACCTCCCGATTCGGGCTTTCGCCCAAGGCTTCATCTAGATCTGAGGCAGCAGCACGCTGAAATCGTTCGCAGCACAAACACGGCCCTGCACATGTCATGTCGAATCGTACAAACTACGATCAAATGCTTTGAAAATGCTACCATTTGCGCCATGCAGGAGAGAAAATGCTGACAAACGACAATCCCGGCCCGAGCACGCCGGAACCTCAACACGGCGGCACCGAAGGCCGGACGACGGAGCGCGTCGACCGCCGTGGCATCCAGTCCATCGAGGTCGGCGGCACCTTGTTGCAGGCGCTGGTGCGAAACGGCACGCCGATGATGCTCAAGGACCTTGCGCGCGAGGCCGGCATGCCGCCCGCAAAGGCCCACCCCTACCTGGTGAGCTTCGGCAAGCTCGGACTCATTGAACAGGACCCCGTCACGGGTCGCTACGGCTTGGGACCGTTCTCTCTGCAAATGGGCCTGACCGCACTGCACGCGCTCGACCCGATCAAGGCGGCAATGCCCGAAATCGCCAGGCTGGCAGACGACATCCAGCTCAACGTAGCAATCGCGGTATGGGGTAACCGTGGCCCCACGATCATCCGCATCGAAGAGTGTCACCGCCCGATCCATATCAACATGCGTCCGGGCACGGTGATGACGCCGCTGATGCTCACGGCCACCGGCCGTGTCTTTGCAGCCTTCCTGCCCGACCGCATCACTCGCCCGCTGGTGGAGGAAGAACTCTCGCAGCTGGGTGCAGGCGAACAGCCGGCGCTCAAGATGTCAAAGCGCCATGTCGACGAGATTTTGAGCGATGTGCGCAAGCATGGCATCGCGCGCGCCCTCGGTCACCCGATTCCGGGCATCAATGCATTCTGCGCCCCGGTATTCGACAACAGCGGGGCACTTTCGCTGGCCATTACCGCGATGGGCCCCGCGGGCGCTTTCGACACCGACTGGAACGGCAGCACTGCCACCAAGGTGCTTGCCTGCGCGCGCGAAATTTCCGGCCGACTGGGCAATATCACGGGCGCGGGCTGAACACGACGGGGCAATCGCTGCCCCGGCGGCACCTTACTCGGCGTCGGGCTGATTACCCGGCGCGGCGAGGCGGAAGGCTTCGAGGTCTTCGCAGCGTTCGGCAATGCGACTGATCACTGGCAGCGCGTCCATTCGGCAATTGAAGCGACGCGCATTGAACACCTGCGGCACGAGACAGCAATCTGCCAGCGTGGGCGTGTCGCCATGGCAGAACGCACCGGTGCGCGCATCGACCGCCAGCATCGCTTCGACCGCGGCGAGCCCCAGTTCGACCCAGTGCCGATACCACGCACTCTTCTGCTCGTCACTCGCGCCCAGATCGCGCCCGAGGTACTGCAGCACGCGCAGGTTGTTGAGCGGATGGATATCGCAGGCAATGGTCTGAGCAATCGCGCGGATACGGGCGCGGTCGACCGGTGTCCCCGGCAGCAGCGCTGGCTCGGGGTGGGTTTCATCCAGATACTCGATGATCGCCATCGACTGGGTCATCACCCGGCCCCCTTCTGCGAGCGCAGGCACCAGGGCCGCAGGATTGACCGCAAGGTAGTCTTCCTGCCGGTGTTCCCCGCCGGTGCGGGTCAGGTGGACGGGAATCGACTCATAGTCCAGCCCCTTCAGATTGAGGGCAATACGCACGCGATAGGCAGCCGAACTGCGGAAATAGGTATAGAGCTTCATGGTGTCTCCTGTATTGACCCGGCAAGGCGCCACCCCGAGCATACGCAGCAAGACCCGGCCTGTTCAAGACCGGGTCCTGCACCTCGGCATTTTCGCCCCGACAGCATGCAGCTGCCGGCACCCGACTCAGCGCTTGTACTTCTCGATCAGACTCTTCGCGCTGTCGAGCATGGCCTGCCCGGGGTAACCCTTACCGTTCATCTCATCGACCCACTCGGTCGCCAGCTTGTCGCCTTCCTTGCGCCACGAAACCAGTTCCGAGGCAGGAATGGTGTTGAACACGTTACCGTGATCAACCGCCTGCTGACGCGCAGCCGGCGCGGACTCATCCCACACGCGACCGATCTGGGCCGAGAAATCGGCACCGGAGTTATTGTCGATCACCTTTTTCAGGTCCGCCGGCAGGCTGTCGTACTTTGCCTTGTTCATGGCAATGACAAACACCGCCGTGTACAGGGCCGGTTCGGCAGGATCGGTTTCGGTGTGATACTTCGTGAGTTCCTGCAGCTTCATCGTGGGAATCACCTCCCACGGCAGGACGTAGCCGTCGATCACGCCCTTGGACATTGACTCGGTAACCGCGGGCAGCGGCATCGCGACGGGTGCGGCACCGAAAGCAGCCAGCATCTTGTTGGTAAGCCGGGTGGGGGCGCGCATCTTCAGGCCATTGAAATCGGCCATCGTCTTGATCTGCTTGTTGCCGTGCACGAACCCGTTGTCATGCACGTGGAAGGCCAGCGGCTTGACCCGTGCAAAGTCCTTCTGCCCATACTTCTCGACATAGTCCCAGACGGCACGGCTGGTCGATTCGGCCGAGCGCGACATGAACGGAAGCTCGAACACCTCGACCGACGGGAAACGCCCCGCCGTGTAGCCGGGCAAGGTCCACACAATGTCGGCCACGCCATCGGTGGCCTGCTGGATCAGCTGCGGTGGTGTGCCGCCAAGCTGCATCGAGGGGTAGATCTGACATTTCAGCCGGTTCGCAGACTCCTTGGCGATTTTCTCGCACCAGGGCAGCAACACCTTCTGCTGCGACAGGGCTGCCGACGGCCAGAAGTGCGCCACCTTGAGCGTGATCTCCTGCGCACCGGCCAGCGTGGCACCCAGCGCCAGTGCAGCGCCAAGCGCTGCGTTCACGAAATGTCGGGTCTTCATGCGTGTCTCCGTCCTTTTTTATAGGTTTGGGTCGTACGCCGCCCGCGTCTGCGGGCGGATGCTGCTCACGAACGCTCAGCCGGCTGGCGTCGCGACCGTGTTCTCGATGGCACCAAAAATACTGCGCCCGTCGCCGTCGAACATCTCGATGCGAACCTTGTCACCGGCGCGCATGAAGGGCGTCACCGCCTTGCCCTGCTCGATGGTTTCGTAGGTCCGCACCTCTGCCAGGCAGCAATACCCTACGCCACCATTCTCGACCGACGAGCCCCACAGGTTACCCTGCTTGTTGGAGACCGTGCCCGAGCCGACGATGGTGCCGGCCTCAAGCTGGCGCGTCTTGGCGGCATGTGCCACCAGCTGCGCCAGGCTGAAGGTCATGTCGACACCCGCATTAGGATGACCGAAGCGCTTCTCGTTGAGGTCAACCACCAGCGGCAGATGCACCTTGGCATCGCGCCATGCCACCCCAAGCTCATCCGGTGTGACCGCCACCGGGCTGAAGGCGCTGGCAGGCTTGCTCTGGAAGAATCCGAAACCCTTCGCCAGTTCGTTGGGGATCAGATTGCGCAGCGACACGTCATTGACCAGCATCACCAGGCGGATGGCCTTCTCCGCCGCCTCAGGGCTCGCACCCATCGGCACGTCGCCGGTCACCACGGTCACTTCAGCCTCGAAGTCGATCCCCCAGCTCTCCTCCGCCACCACTTTGTCGCACGGGCCGATGAAGCTGTCCGAGCCGCCCTGGTACATCAGCGGATCGGTGTAGAAGGATGCAGGCACTTCCGAATTGCGCGCCTTGCGCACCAGTTCGACATGATTGATGTAGGCCGACCCGTCGGCCCACTGATAGGCGCGCGGCAGCGGCGAATGGCAGTGCGCGGGATCGAACGGGATCGCGTGGCGCGCATGGCCGGCGTTGAGCATGTCGTAGACGAGTTCGAGCTCGGCCACCACGTTGTCCCAGTCATCGAGCGCAGCCTGCAGGGTTTTGGCGATGCCGCCCACGGTCTGGCAAATGCTCAGGTCGCGGCTGACAACGACGAGCGTGCCGTCACGGCCGCCATGCTTGAGGGTAGCGAGCTTCAATTGAACATCTCCTTGTGTCGGCCGTCATGCATCCACGCGGCGTGCTTGGGCGCCTTCTTGGTCTGTGCCCACTCTTCGAGCATGTCCCACTTTACCTTGTCGAGCGCTTCGAGCATCTTCGGACTGCCGGTGTTGCAGGCCAGCTCGAGGCGGTGACCATTCGGGTCGAAGAAATAGATCGACTGGAACAAGGCATGATCGGTGGGGCCGATGACCTCGATCCCCGCCGCCTCAAGCCGCGCCTTGGCCGCCATCAGCACCTCCATCGACTCGACTTCCATCGCCAGATGCTGGGTCCAGGCCGGGGTGTTCTCGTCGCGGCCCATCGGCGCGCGCGTCGGCAGCTCGAAAAAGGCCAGCACGTTGCCCATGCCCGCATCCATGAAGATGTGCATGTAGGGGTCGGCCTCGCCGGTGGAGGGCACGGCGTCCTCGGCGATCGACAGCACCAGCTTCATGTCGAGGTTCTTCTCGTACCAGCGCGCGGTCTCAAGTGCATCCTTGCAGCGGTAAGCGACGTGGTGAATCTTCTTGATCATGATGAATGTCTCCTGCTTGCTTGTGGCTCAGACGCCTTCGCGGGCGATCTTCATCGCCTCGCGCAGCACCGATATGTCGCCGATGTGATTCGACAGCAACAGGATCAGGCGGGCGTTGACTGCTGCGCTCTGTTCGTCGCTGAGGTCGCGGTGGGTTTCGATCAGGGCTTCGTAAAAGTCGTCGCCAGGTGAAAAGGCACGGAAGTAACGTTTGCCGGGTTCGTGCAGATTGCTTTGTGTATTCAGGGCCATGGTCTGCTCCTTCAGGCGTTGCAGCTTGCTTTGGCGACGGCAGCGCGCACTTTCGCCACATCGAGGGCGCGCCAGCGCGCGGCCACATGCTGGTCGGGGCGGGCAAGAATGCTCGCACCGGGGCTAAGGTCGTAACGTTCGCGGATACGCCCCTTGGTGTCGATCAGGGTTTTCAGCCCTGCCGGAGCCGTGCCGCGCTCGGCCACCACCAGTGCCTCGACCGCGATCGGCGCGTCGGCCAGTGCCGCAAGCGCCTGCGTCGTTGCGGCATCCAGCGCGGATGCATCCGGCACGTAATGCACCAGCTTGAAGCCGTTACCAAGCGCTGCGAGCAACCAGCGCTCACCGCCAGCGGTTTCGATCGGTGCGTCGTCCATTGCCGCACCCGGCACCATGTCACCGGCAAACTCGTCGCTGTCGGGGGTATTCAGTCGCGACTCCGTATAGAAACTCGGCACCGACAGGCGACCCGAATTGACCAGCGCACGCGCAAACGGATAGTGCTCGGCCAGGCCCAGCACCGCGTTGCGGAAGGTCTTGCTGACGGCGCTCTTGGGCGTGATGAAGTCGGTCGAGCGCGTCGAATTCATCAGGTTCTCGTCAGCGGCAAACACGCGTTCGTCGCTGTAGGTGTCGAGCAGTTCGGCCGGGGCCTTGCCATCCATGACGAGCTTGAGCTTCCACGCCAGGTTGTCCGCATCCTGAATGCCGGAGTTGGCGCCACGTGCGCCAAAGGGTGAAACCTGGTGTGCCGCGTCGCCGACGAACAGCACACGTCCGTGGTTGAAGCTGTTCATGCGCCGGCACTGGAAGGTATATACGCTGACCCACTCCAGATCGAACTCGCGCTCGTCGCCAAGCATCGCCTTGATGCGCGGGATGACGTTCTCGGGCTTCTTCTCTTCTTCCGGGTCGGCCTGCCAGCCGAGCTGGAAGTCGATGCGCCACACGTTGTCGGCCTGGCGGTGCAGCAGCACCGACTGGTTGGGGTGAAACGGCGGATCGAACCAGAACCAGCGCTCGGTGGGGTACTCGGCCTTCATCACCACGTCCGCGATCAGGAAGCGGTCCATGAAGATCTTGCCGTCGATGTCCAGGCCCATCATCGTGCGGATCGGGCTGCGCGCACCGTCGGCCACCACCAGCCAGTCGGTACTCAGGGTGTAGGCACCATCGGGCGTTTCCACCCGCAGCGAGGCCTTGCCCTCGTCCTGCGTCAGCGCAATCACGGTGTTCTTGAAACGCATCTCGAGATTGGGCAATTGCTGCGCGCGCTTGACCAGGTAGTCCTCGAGGTAATACTGCTGCAGGTTGATCATGCCCGGACGGTGATGATCCGGCTGCGGACACAGATCGAAGCTGAACACTTCCTCCTCGCGGAAGAAGGTGCGCCCCACGTTCCACGACACCCCCTTCTGCACCATCTCTTCGCCGCAACCGAGGCGGTCGAGCACTTCGAGCGCGCGCTTGGCGTAACACACACCACGCGAGCCGAACGACACGGTGTCGTCGTTATCCAGCAGCAGAACATCGCAGCCCTGCTGCGCCAGGTCGATGGCGGTCGTCAGCCCAACGGGGCCGGCGCCAACCACAACAACCGGATAGTGTCCGTCGCGCCCCTCACTGATCTCGGGCGGGCGGCGATAGTCGAATTTCGGGTATGAGAACGTGCTTGGCACGGCTGTCTCCTCCAAATCTGTCAATGAGACGCGGCGCCGCCCATCTGCGGGGCGTGTCGCCGGATGCTGTCGATACTCTGTTGTAGTACGAGCTTGCGGGCGCAGCTCACGCCCGCCTAAGCATCACTCCTGCAGCGCGTGCCACATCTGCTGGTCGCGCTCGGCGGTCCAGATACGCGGATCGCGAATGCCGCTGGCTTCGTCATGCGCGCGGGTTACGTCGAAGGGCAGGCAATGCTCGTAGATGAACACCTGGCCGAACTTCGGATCCATGTTGGCCCGTGCATGCGCCATCGTGCCCTTCAGATCCAGCCCCTTCGCCACCGCTTCCTGCGCGCTGCGATACAGCGTGGAGACGAAATCGCGGGTGTAGGCCAGACCTTCCTGAACGCGCTGCGGATTGAGCAGCGCGGGGCCACGGCCCGGCACCAGCTTGTCGAAGTTCATCGCAGCGAGGTTGTCCAGCGTCTGCGGCCAGTCGGCCAGATAGGCGTCGCCGGTGTAACAGGCGGCATCAGCCTCGACCAGATCGCCCGAGAAGCAGATGTTCTGCGACGGCAGATAGACGATGGTGTCGCCCTTGGTGTGGCCACGACCAACCTGCTTGATCTTCACCTCGAGCTTGCCCATCCACAGCGTCATCTCGCCCTGGAAGGTCATCGTCGGCCAGGTCAGGCCGGGCACGCTCTCAACCGCGTTGAACAGGCGCGGGAAACGCCCGATCTCCGAATCCATGTCCTGCTGGCCACGCTCAACGATCAGGTCGTAGGTGTCCTGGCTGGCAATGATCTGCTCCAGCCCTTCGCTCTTGTAGCCCGAAGCGCCCAGCACACGCACCGCGTGATAGTGGGTGAGCACCACGTACTTGATCGGCTTGTCGGTGAGCTCGCGCACCTTGGCGATCACCTCCTGAGCCATCACCGGGGTCGCGGTCGCGTCGATGATCATCACCGAATCGTCACCGATGATGATGCCGGTGTTCGGATCACCCTCGGCCGTATAGGCGTAGGCGTTCTCGGACAGCTTGTCGAAACTGACCTGCTTCACTTCGAGGTCGGCCTGGGAAGCAAAAACCTTGGTGTTCATTGTTGTCGTCTCCTGATTGGGTGGATGACTGCATCGTAGTTGATGATTTGTTAATGGTCAATACGTTCGCCAATAACAAATATCGCAATATGCGCCCAATGCCGCCCTTATCCCCCTGCGCGTCGGTGACGGATCATTCCAAATTGGTAGTGCAACCCATCTTGGTTATGATTCTGTGATTCCCTCAAGAGAACCGCCGTGAGCCAGACCGACCGCATCGTGAGCATTCGACGCCTGTTCTCGGAACGGCGCCTGGTATCCCGGGCCATGCTGCTCGAAACGCTGGAGGTGTCGCTCGCCACCCTCAAGCGCGACCTCGCCTTCCTGCGCAACAACATGAACACCCCCATCGTGTTCGACCACGAGCACGACGCCTACCGGATCGACCCCACCCAGACCACCGGCGCTCAGTTCGAACTACCCGGCATGTGGTTCAGCGACAAGGAGATCCACGCGCTGCTCACCATGCAGCACCTGCTCGCCAACCTCGACCCCGGCGGCCTGCTCGCCCCCCACGTCGCCCCGCTCATCGAACGCCTCAACAAACTGCTCGGCGCCGCAGACAACCCCGCCGACGAAATCCGCCGCCGCGTGCTCATCGTCGGCATCGGCAAACGCAGCATGAAGCTCGCCCACTTCGAGAACATCGGCGCCGCCCTGCTCCGCCGCAAGCGTCTGCGCATCCGCTACTACGCCCGCGGCAAGGACGAAGAGAACGAACGCGAAATCTCCCCGCAGCGCCTCGTCCACTACCGCGAGAACTGGTACCTCGACGCCTGGTGTCACCTGCGCGGCGCCCTGCGCAATTTCGCAGTGGACAGCATCCGCAGCGTCAACCTGCTCGACCGCGCAGCCGACGACATCCCCAGCAAGACCCTCGACACCGTGCTCGGCCCCGGCTACGGCATCTTCGCCGGCGACCAGCTGCAATGGGCGCGACTGCGCTTCAGCGCGGAACGCTCAAGGTGGGTCGCGAGCGAACACTGGCACCCAGACCAGCGCGGCACATTTGAAGCGGACGGACGCTACGTACTGGAAGTGCCGTATGCCGATCATCGGGAGCTGATGATGGATGTGCTCAAGCACGGGCGGCACTGCGAGGTGCTGGGGCCGGAGGGGCTGCGGGCGCAGGTCCGCACAGAGATCGGGGCAATGATCGCAGCCGCAGAAGAGCCGTCCTCTGGCTCACTCCATGAGCCTGAGCATGTGCAAGATATCGCCAGTCTTGATCAACCCGGAGACTGAAGAATGCAAGTTCTAACGCCTTCAGACCTGAAGACCATCCTGCACTCGAAACGAGCCAACCTCTACTACCTCGAGCATTGCCGGGTTCTGGTCAATGGCGGGCGGGTTGAATACGTCACCGACGAAGGCAAGCAGTCTCTTTACTGGAACATTCCGATTGCCAACACAACGACCATTCTGCTCGGCACGGGCACCTCGGTGACTCAAGCCGCCATGCGCGAGCTGGCCAAGGCTGGCGTCATGGTTGGTTTCTGCGGTGGTGGAGGCACCCCGCTGTTCAGTGCCAATGAAGTCGACTTTGAGGTCGCGTGGTTCTCCCCTCAAAGCGAATACCGCCCAACTGAATATCTTCAGCACTGGGTGGGTTTCTGGTTTGACGACCGACTCCGCCTCGACGCTGCCAAGGCCATTCAGCGTGCAAGACTCGCACGTATCGCGGCGCACTGGACAAACAACCGCCGCCTGGCCGAGGCGGATTTCATCATTCCAGCAGAACGCCTCACGAATGCGCTCGAAGCATCACTCCGCGAGATAGACCGTTCGCCAGACAATACCGCGCTACTTACGGAAGAGGCTCGCCTCACCAAGAAGCTGTTCAAACTCGCTTGCGACGCAAGCAACTATGGAGACTTTACCCGCGCAAAGGGTGGCAGCGGGGGCGACCCGGCCAACCGATTCCTCGACCACGGCAACTATTTGGCCTATGGCCTGGGCGCCACGGCAACCTGGGTGCTCGGTCTCCCTCATGGCCTTGCAGTGCTTCACGGAAAGACGCGCCGAGGCGGACTGGTGTTCGACGCCGCAGACCTCATCAAAGACGCGGTCATCCTGCCCCAGGCATTCGTCTCTGCAATGCGCGGAGACAGCGAACAGGAATTCCGGGAGAGCTGCATCGAAGCGCTGGTTCAGACCGAGTCGCTCGACTTCATGATCGACTCGCTCAAGGCCATTGCCACCAGCATCGGTAGTGCCTCCAAATGAACGTGCTACTTGTTTCCCAGTGCAGCAAGAATGCACTCACTGAAACCCGCCGCGTTCTTGACCAGTTCGCCGAGCGTCGTGGCGAGCGAACCTGGCAGACACCCATTACCCAGGCAGGCCTGGAGACGCTCTACCGCCTGCTTCGCAAAACCGCGCGCAAGAACACTGCCGTCGCCTGCCACTGGATACGCGGCAAGGACCACAGCGAGTTGATGTGGATCGTCGGTGATGCGCGGCAGTTCAACGAGCTGGGGGCGACGCCGACCAACATGACACGGCGCAACGTGCTGCGGTCGGAATCGGAGAACGACTGGCACAGCCTCACCCTCATCCACTTGCTCACCTCGCTCGCTGCACTCTTGCACGATCTGGGAAAGGCGTGCCTCGCTTTTCAGCAACGACTGACTGCGAAAGGGCCGGTCGAGCGCAACCTCTATCGCCACGAATGGGTATCGCTGCGCCTGTTTCAGGCTTTCGTAGGCGACAGTTCAGACGCCGAATGGCTGGAACGGCTCATTGCGCCGTCGGCGGACGACGACCATAGCTGGACCACGCGCGTGCTGCGCGACGGACTCGATGCCGCTGCGCAGAACAACAAGCCATTTGCCGTTCTTCCACCACTGGCAAAGGTCGTCGCTTGGCTGGTACTGACCCATCACCGCCTGCCGGTCATGCCGACCAGGGACAACAGCGGCAAGTGGAAGTGGCTGGGTGCGCGCGTAGCCGATCTGAACGCCGCCCAACTGGACAGCCTCCTGGAAAAGGTGGATGCGAACTGGAACGAACTTGCAGATGGCGCAAACAAGGACGCGACCCAAGCCTATTGGAAGTTTCCGCACGGTCTACCAGTCACGACCGATGCCTGGCGCAAACGGGCTTCACGCGTGGCAAGCCGACTGCTGGCAATCGGGCAAAGCGCGGATGTTCGCGACTGCCTGGACGACCCCTATGTGATGCATCTCGGCCGACTCAGCCTGATGCTGGCGGATCACCATTACTCCAGCCTCACCGACCTCGCAGCACGCAGCGACCTCAATCCGGGCTATCCGCTATTCGCAAACACCGACCGCAAAACCGGCACGTTCAACCAGACCCTTGACGAACATCTGCTCGGCGTCGCCAGGCACGCCGGCATGGTCGCACACGCGCTGCCCGGATTCGAGCATCACCTTCCCCGACTGGTCCGTCACAAGGGTTTGCGCAGGCGCAGCGCCGATGCCCGCTTCCGCTGGCAGGATCGTGCAGCCGACCTGGCCGAGGCAATGCGCGAATCCGCTTTCCGACACGGCGCGTTCATCGTCAACATGGCCTCCACCGGCTGCGGCAAGACGCTTGCCAACGCACGCATCATGAACGCAATGGCCGACCCGTCCCACGGAATGCGCTGCGCCTTCGCCCTTGGCCTGCGCGCCCTCACGCTACAAACCGGCCGCGCCTTCCGCGACGAACTCCAGCTATCGGACGAAGCGCTGGCAATTCGGGTTGGTGGTGCAGCCAACCGCGAGTTGTTCGAACATTACGAACAGCTCGCCGAGCAAAGCGGATCGGCTTCCTCCCAGTCCTTGCTGCCAGAAGACGCGGGCGTAGTCTATGAGGGCAACACGGCACATCCGTTACTGCAGCGCTTGTCCCACGACCCGCGCATCCAAGCCCTGCTCGCCGCACCGCTGCTCGTCTGCACCATCGACCACCTGACCCCAGCGACCGAAAGCCAGCGCGGCGGCGGCCAGATCGCGCCAATGTTGCGCCTGATGAGCGGCGATCTGGTGCTGGACGAACCCGACGACTTCGACATCGACGACCTGCCTGCTCTCGCCCGCCTGGTGCATTGGGCCGGCCTGCTCGGTAGCCGCGTGCTGCTGTCTTCTGCGACCCTGCCGCCGGCGCTGGTGCAAGGCCTGTTCGAGGCCTATCTCGACGGACGGCGCTGGTTTCAGCGCAATCGAGGAGAACGACCCGGCGCCATGCCGGAGGTGTGTTGCATATGGGTAGACGAGTTCGACCAGACGCATCACACCTGTACCGACAGCAATATATTCGCCGCGCAGCAACTTGATTTCGCCCGGCGTCGCCATGCACGTCTCGCCAAAGAAGCGGCAAGGAGACGCGCCGAACTCCTGCAGCTTCCGCTCGCGAGCAAGCCGCGCGAGGCGCTGCGTCCAACACTGGCCGCAACCATGCGCGAGGCGGCGCTAAGCCTGCACGCCACGCACCACTCCATTGATCCTCAGTCGGGCAAACGGGTCAGCTTCGGGCTGGTCCGAATGGCTAATATCGACCCGCTGATCGACGTTGCACTCGCCCTCTACACGCTTGGCGCACCGGACAACATCCGGATTCACCTGTGCACCTATCACTCGCAGTATCCACTGCTGATCCGCTCGGCAATCGAACACCGCATGGACGCCGCACTCAACCGCCGCACTCCCGACGCGGTCTTTGCCTTGCCGGAGATCCGAAGCCGGCTCGACACCAACCCGGAAGCCGACCATCTCTTCATCGTGCTCGGTAGCCCGGTCACCGAGGTCGGGCGCGACCATGATTACGACTGGGCCGTGGTCGAGCCATCGTCAATGCGCTCACTGATCCAGCTCGCCGGCCGCGTCCGTCGACATCGCCCCGGCACGGTGGACACGCCCAACATCCTGGTGCTGGAGACCAACCTGCGTCACTTCGAACACCGGGGCGAACCGGCCTACTGCAAACCCGGCTTCGAGACCACGGAGCCCCGCTTCAAGCTGCAATCCCATTGGCTCACGGACCTGCTTGAGGCCGAACAACGTGACGTCATCGACGCCCGCCCGCGTATTCTGCCCAAACCGGACGAAGCGCTGCAGCCCGCGGCGAGACTGGTGGATCTTGAGCACGCCCGCATACAGTTCCAGATGCGCCCGCAAACGGGCGACGCCGAACTCAGCGACTATCAGCGGCGCAAGGGTGCCCGCCCTGCACCACCGATCAACGCCACCACCCATTGGCTTCGATCCGGCGTTTCACTGACGGCAGTTCTACCCCAGCAGCAACCCTTCCGCCATGACCCGCTACCAAAAGTGGACGTCATCCTGCTACCGAACGACGACGATGAGGACTACGCGCTCTTCCGTGTCGCGCCCGGCCAGGACCGCTATCGCAAGCTGTACGTGAAGATCGAGGACAGCATGAACTGTCGCATTGACGATGAGCAGCTTACCGGCACGCGCATCACCCCCTGGGGCGTGACCGACTACATGACGGAACTGGTCACGCTGGCCGAAGAACGAGACATGACGCTGGAAACATGTGCCGAACGCTATGGCACTGTGACACTACCCACGCACCCACAAGGCTGGCGGTTTCATCCTGCGTTGGGTTTCACGAGGAATCGCTGATGGCTGCAACGCCACCCTGCAAGCGCTCATTGAGCGTCAAATTCCCCGGCCGACTGCAAGAGTCTCGGCAATTTTCCTGCAAGTTCAGGAACGGCGTCATGGACCGTATCCCATACAACCTTGATATCGAGTTCGAAGTAACCGTGGGCAATCCGGTTGCGCATACCCCGCATCGCTGCCCACGGAATCTCCGGGTGCGCTGCAGAGAAGTCCGGTGTGCTCTCGGTGATTCGCGACGCCACTTCGCCAATCAACAGCAGATTCAGAACCACCGCCTGCTGGGTTCGCTTGTCATGTTCAAAGGCCTCAAAGTCGAGCCCGTCAATGTAACTGCACGCATTTCCGGCAGCTTCGCGCATTTGCTCGATCCAGAGCGTGAGACGCGCCGTGTTGTTCATAGGGGGCGAGCTTCGCCAATCACTTGCGCACGAATCCGGGCGGGCAAATCGCCAGGCGTAACCACATCAACGCTTACGCCCAGCATGTCTTCAAGCTCCACCTGCAGCCCCCCGAGGTCGAAGAGGGTCGTTCCAGGCTGCGGATCAACCAGAAGATCAAGGTCACTGCCGTCCTTGTCTGTTCCATGCAGAACGGAACCAAACACTCGCGGATTACGCACATGGAAACGTGCGGCTGTATCGCGGACCGACTGCTCGCGATGCCGAAGTGCGTCTGAAGGCTTCATGAATCACCTGTGAATTGAACCACCAATAGCATTTGACCAAGGGGAGGACTGGAATGCAATCACGTTCAAGTATCCGAGACAACGATACAGGGGGTTCTTCATGACTGCATCCCCCGAACGCCGGGCCGCTTTCCGCAACGCCATCGAGCACTTCCTCAAGGAGCGCCTCGACGAAAAACTCAAAGGGCTCGCTGACGACAACCCAAAGCGCATCGAACTGATCGCCCGACACGCGCGTGATACGTGGCTGGCCAACGCCGCTCGACGAGTAACGTGGATCCAGATCGCCACGCACACCCTCAAGCCCATCCACCCCGACGCCCGCGGCACCAACCTGTTCCGTGCCCCCAAAGAGTTGCCTGCACACCGGGAAGTCGGCAGCCACTCGTTAGAACAGAACTTCAGTAGTGACGTGGTCGGCGACGCGAAGGCACTCGACGTCTTCAAACTGCTGAAGCTACCGGTCGACGGCCGCCCCTTGCTCGCCTGGATGCAGGAAGGCGACGCTGATCTGATCGCAGCACTCAGCGACGACGCCGACCAGGCAGGCGAATGGCTGACCGCTTTCACCGGCATCACTGCTCCTCGTAGCGCCACGCCAAGTTCGCACACCCTGGCCAAGCAGCTCTACTGGCTGGCTGGTGAAGACCCCGCGGACAACAGTCAGTATCACCTGCTCGCACCGCTTTATTCGAGCACGCTGGCTCACGCGGTCTTCCAGACCATCAACGAGGATCGTTTCGGCAAAGCAGGCAAGCTCGCGCGACAGGCGCGCTACGCACAACGCGACCACGACACAGGCTATCGCGAGTATCCCGATCTCGCCGTACAGAAATTTGGAGGCACCAAGCCGCAGAACATCAGCCAGTTGAACAGCGAACGCGGAGGCAACAACTACCTGCTGTCTTCGCGTCCGCCAAAGTGGAAGACGCACGCGTTGAAAGCGCCGCTGTTCGTCGACACGGTATTTCCACGACTCGGAAAGATTGCAGAGGTGCGAAACACCGTGCGCATTCTGCGTGACTTCCTGAAGAGTGACCCGCGCCCCACCATGGAAACCCGCAACCGCCGCGATGCCCTGCTCGACCGACTGATCGACGAACTGGTCGACTTCGCCCATCCCCTGCAAGCCGCCCTGCCCGCTGGCTGGACGCGCGATACAGATTGCCGGCTCGTCGAAGCCGAACGGCTCTGGCTGGATCCCGGGCGCGCAGAAACCGACGACGAGACTGACACGGAATTTTCGGCAGCCTGGCATCGCATGGACTGGCCCGTCGAAATCGGACGCCGCTTTGGTAACTGGCTGAACCACGAACTCGGGCAGAGCTTGCCATTGGGCGATATCGAAGGCCGCCACTGGCGCGACGAGTTGCTGCTCCACACGGCATGGGCAGGCAGGTTGCACACGCCGCGGGTTCAGGGCAATGCGCCGACCTACATTCCGGTTAGGGAGGCCATGCAATGAACAACTTGCCCCATAGCGACGGCCTGCTGATCCTGCCGCGCGTGCGCGTGCAAAGCGCCAACGCCATCTCCAGTCCGCTGACCCACGGCTTCCCTGCGATGACCGCCTTCTTCGGCTTGATGTGGGCGCTTGCCCGTAAGCTGGAAGCGCGCGATTTGCCGCTTGCCTTCGACAGCGTCGGCGTGATCTGCCATGACTTCGATGAACAGGTTACCGAGGGCGGCTATGTGAAGGCCTTTCGCCTGACGCGCAACCCTGTGGACAAGGACGGAGGTAGCGCGGCCATCGTCGAGGAAGGCCGCATGCACATGGAGATAACCCTGATTTTTGGCGTAAGCGGCGGCTTTGTTGAACTCGACGAGAAGGATCACGAGGCGATCGCCCAAACCGTGGCACATCAACTTGCCGGCATGCGCATTGCGGGCGGCAGCGTGCTTCCAAGCCAAGACTGGCGCAGTCGCCCGGCACTCCTGCGCTTCGGCGACGATGCCGAGGACGTTCGCCGCCGCTTCCGCAATCTGCGTCGCCGCTGGCTGCCGGGTTTTGCGCTGGTATGCCGGGATGATTTGCTGCAGGCACGTCTCGATCAACTACGGGTATCCGCGCCAGAGATTTCGGCGCTGGATGCCCTGCTCGATCTTTCACGCTTCAACTGGCAACCGGTTCGATCCGACTCCGCATCCAACGATGCCCCCACCACCTCAACCGCGAAGGTCGAGTGGAAACCCGAGCCACGACCCGGCTGGATCGTCCCGATCCCGGTCGGCTTCGGCGCATTGTCCGAGCTGTTGCCCGCGGGAGAAGTGCAACGCGCCCGCGACCGCGACACCCCGTTCAGGTTCGTCGAAAGCCTGTACTCCATCGGCCAATGGATCAGCCCGCACCGGCTGGACAACGCCGATCAATTGCTCTGGTACGCCAGCACCGACGTGGCTGCCGGCCTGTACCGCTGCCGCAACGACTTCGCACCCCTGCAATCTGCCTGAACCCTGTATTGAACCCACATCACCAGGAAACCAGACCATGACACTCAAGACCGCTTCAGTACTCGCCTTCGAACGCAAACTCGATCCGTCCGACGCCCTGTTCTACGCAGGCACCTGGGATCAGCGTGACATCGCTGAGGGCTGGCACGCCGTATCGATCAGCGAGAAGTCCGTACGCGGCACCATTTCCAACCGGCTGAAAGCCAAGGACCAGGACCCCGCCAAGCTCGATGCCGCAATAGAGAATCCCAACCTGCAGAAGGTGGACGTCGCCGCCCTGCCCAGCAGCGCAGACACGCTGAAAGTCGTATTCACGCTGCGCGTGCTTGGCGGCACCGGCAAACCCTCTGCCTGCAACGACGCCGACTACCTGAGCAAGCTGCTCAACACCGTCAGCAGTTATGTCGACACCCAGGGCTTCAGCGAACTTGGTCGCCGCTATGCCTGCAACCTTGCCAACGGCCGCTTCCTGTGGCGCAACCGCATCGGTGCGGAACAGGTGGAGGTTCGCGTTGCTCACTTGGTGAGCGGTGCGCCACAGGAGACTTGGACTTTTGACGCTTTGGCGCTTTCGCTGCGCAGTTTCGATGTCCCCTCAGAAGCTGCAGATGCGCTAGACGGCCTCGCGAGCCTGATCACAGGCGGGCTGGCAGGGCAGCAACATGTGCTCCTGCAGGTCACAGCCTTCGTCCGTATTGGCGCGGGACAGGAAGTGTTCCCATCGCAGGAACTCATCCTCGACCGCGGCCGTGGCGACAAGAGCAAGACGCTCTACCAGGTCAACAAAATTGCCGGCATCCACTCGCAGAAGATTGGCAACGCTCTGCGCACCATCGACACCTGGTACGAAGGCGCTGACGAACTGGGACCCATCGCTGTGGAACCGTACGGTTCCGTCACCACCCAAGGCAAGGCCTACCGCCAACCCAAGCAAAAGCTCGACTTCTACAACCTGCTCGACAGCTGGATCATCAAGGATCAGGCACCGGCGGTGGAGCAGCAACACTTCGTCATCGCCACTTTGGTACGTGGCGGAGTCTTTGGCGAGGCGGGCTGAGCATGGACCACTACATCGACATCAAACTCCTGCCCGACCCCGAGTTCTCGGCCCCCATGCTAATGAACGCGCTGTTTGCCAAACTGCATCGTGGCCTGGTTGATCATGGAGGTGGCGACATCGGCGTCAGCTTTCCGGAAGTTGGTGGCAAGACCTTGGCGCTGGGCAGCCAGTTGCGTTTGCACGGAAACTCCACAAGTCTGGGTCTGCTCATGCAGAACGGATGGACACAAGGTATGCGCGACCACATTACGCTCATCGAGCCACGTCCCATTCCAACAACTGTTCAGCATCGCGTCGTACGCAGAGTGCAGGCCAAAAGCAATCCCGATCGACTGCGCCGCCGGCTGATGTCCCGTAAAAGCATTGGTGCCGAGGAAGCCCTGACAGCCATTCCAGACTCAAGCGCGAAACGCCTGACGCTTCCCTACGTGGAGATGTCCAGTCGCAGCACAGGTCAGCGTTTCCGACTATTCATCGAACACCTGGCACCGCAGCCCGAGCCAGTTGCCGGTGGCTTCGGAACTTACGGCCTAAGCGACATTGCGACGGTCCCCTGGTTCTAGCCCCCTTTTTTTGATGCCACCTAAGGCCTTATTAAAAACAGTCACTTAGCCCTAAGGTTCGTTTTTAGGTAATCGGGCGCGTTTGCGCCCGATTTCTTTAACAATTAGTATCTTAGCGCGTCGTTGCTCTACGTCACTGCCGGACAGGCAGCTCAGAAAATCATCATTTTGTTGCCGATGGTCGTCGTATCCGTCACTGCCGGACAGGCAGCTCAGAAAATCACTGCGAGGCGTGCTCGGCGGTTGCTCTGCGTCACTGCCGGACAGGCAGCTCAGAAAATCGTGCGCGGATACGCAGAGATGATGAACGGCGTCACTGCCGGACAGGCAGCTCAGAAAAGCAGGCACAGGACCGGCGCGACGCGAACCTGCGTCACTGCCGGACAGGCAGCTCAGAAACGCACCGGATCGACGCCGGGCGCGGTGCTGTTCGTCACTGCCGGACAGGCAGCTCAGAAAAGGTTGCCTTCCGGCGTTGCAAACAGCATCGCCGTCACTGCCGGACAGGCAGCTCAGAAAATCATGGCTGGATCTGCAAATGCGGTCGCCATCGTCACTGCCGGACAGGCAGCTCAGAAAACAGTCGTCGTCGTCGTGTCCCCTTCCGGGTTCGTCACTGCCGGACAGGCAGCTCAGAAAGTTGAATGAATGGACCAGGGACCAGCCGCATCCGTCACTGCCGGACAGGCAGCTCAGAAAGCGATCATCAACGACCACGGCTGCGAGGAGGACGTCACTGCCGGACAGGCAGCTCAGAAAAGATGCAGGACGAACTCGGCCCGCGTCAGGAACGTCACTGCCGGACAGGCAGCTCAGAAAATCCGCTTCGCCTCGGGCTGGCGCGTCACGGCCGTCACTGCCGGACAGGCAGCTCAGAAAAGGCACGGCTGGATGCGTGGCGCTGGTTAAATCGTCACTGCCGGACAGGCAGCTCAGAAACAAAAAGCCCCTACATGATGCGCCATGACCCGCGTCACTGCCGGACAGGCAGCTCAGAAAAAGCCTCTTCGCTTTCCATCTCGCTTCTGCAACGTCACTGCCGGACAGGCAGCTCAGAAATCTCGCGTCATGGCTAATTCGACACTGCCGTACGTCACTGCCGGACAGGCAGCTCAGAAAATATACACGTCATACTCACCCTGAGTGAGCGACGTCACTGCCGGACAGGCAGCTCAGAAAATGTTGTAGCCCGTCGAGTAGCTGCCCTGGCTCGTCACTGCCGGACAGGCAGCTCAGAAATTCAGAAAAGCCAACCCAATCGGCGGCGAATTCGTCACTGCCGGACAGGCAGCTCAGAAAAGTTGATACCGGAAGGGCGCGCGGTAATTGGGCGTCACTGCCGGACAGGCAGCTCAGAAATTGAACAGAGCCTGTTCTGGCGCGCATACCTTCGTCACTGCCGGACAGGCAGCTCAGAAATCTACGGTCATCGTCGCATCTGACGACCCAGACGTCACTGCCGGACAGGCAGCTCAGAAAGCGTCATGCACGACGCGGCCACCGCCCACGTGCGTCACTGCCGGACAGGCAGCTCAGAAAAACAAGGCGGATTAACGGCGTCAGGCCAATGACGTCACTGCCGGACAGGCAGCTCAGAAATTTATGACCGCGCCCGTCAGCGCCCGAAACCGCGTCACTGCCGGACAGGCAGCTCAGAAATCATTGGTATCACGCGCGCAAGCGCAAGCCGCCGTCACTGCCGGACAGGCAGCTCAGAAAACATGCGGATCAGGATCTCGCCGTCCTGCCCCCGTCACTGCCGGACAGGCAGCTCAGGAAAGGATGCAGCTAACCTGGAACGCTGGATGCTCCGTCACTGCCGGACAGGCAGATCAAGAATCACTCGAACCGCCCCTCCGATTCATGACTTTTCCTGATTAATCAGCGCCCAAAGAATCGTTTGTTGTGCACTTGCGTGAATTTCATAATCCGCCTCAATCGCACTGACCCAAACGCAGGCCAGTTGCGAAATTCCACCCAGGCAGACAGGAGACTCGCAATGAACGCACCGACCGAAATCCGCAACTTCAAAGTTTTCGAACTCAAGAACGTACTCAATCCGATTGAAGAAGCCGTTGGCCTTGGCAACGAGTTTTATACCGACGACAGCTATTTCAAGTTCGAGCGCGACCGCGTGCTTGCACAGGGCTGGGCATGCATCGGTTTTGCGAGTGACGTCGGGACGAACAACTACGTCAAGCCGATCGAGTTCATGGGCTTGCCCCTTCTGATGATGCGAAATCGCGACGGTGCGCTGCAGGTATTCCACAACGTGTGCAGCCATCGTGGAATGAAGCTGGTGCATGAGGCCGGTGAAATTCAGGGCCTGATCCGTTGCGCCTACCACTCCTGGACGTATGACCTCAACGGCGCACTGAAAGGTACGCCTCACGTTGGCGGGATCAACCAGCACAAGGATCCGCGCTTCGCCTGTGAAAAGCACGGTCTGAAGGCACTGCGCAGCCACGTCTGGATGGACATGGTGTTCGTCAATCTGTCCGGCACGGCACCGGCATTTGAAGACGCCATCCGCCCGCTCACAGAGCGTTGGGAGCAGTTCCTGGGCAAGGACGGCATGTCGCTGCTGCGCGCCCCGATCAGCGATGGTGCGATGAGCATCGAGGTGAATTGCAACTGGAAGCTCGCGGTCGAGAACTATTGCGAGGCCTATCACCTGCCCTGGGTGCACCCGAGCCTCAACACCTACTCGCGCCTCGAAGATCACTACAACATCATGTTCGATGGCAACTTCGCAGGCCAGGGCAGCTACGCCTACAACCTCGCGGACATCGAAGGGACGTCGCTGCCGACCTTCCCGTCGTGGCCTGCGGACCGCATGCGCAATGCAGAATACGTTGCGTTCTTCCCCAATGTGCTGCTCGGCATCCAGGCTGACCATGCCTTTGCCATGGTGCTTGAGCCGCTGGCCCCGAACAAGACCGTAGAGCACCTGCGCCTGTTCTACGTCGGCGACGAAGCTGCACGAAAGGACATCTATGCGGCCAGCCGTCACGCCATCCTCAGCGCCTGGCGAGTGGTGTTCTCGGAAGACATCGGTGCGGTCGAAGGCATGCAGGCCGGACGTCAGTCGCCGGGTTATCAGGGTGGTGTGTTCTCGCCCGAGATGGACGTACCGACGCACTACTTCCATCAGTGGGCCGCGCGCCGGATTCTTTCCGCCAACGGTCAAGGGCAAGAGGCCGCGTGATGAAACACGCGATCGCCAGCCATTGGCAGAACTACATCGACGGTCAATGGGTAGATAGTGAGCGTCAGCTTACTGTCTCCAACCCAGCGACCACCCAGCCACTTGCCAGCATCGCACTGGCGGGTATCGAGGAGGCCGAAGCCGCGCTCGACGCGGCCACGCATTGCGCGCAGAACGGCTGGCTGACTTCGACACGCCCCGCGCAGCGGGTGCAGTGGTTGCTGCGCATCGCAGCCGAAATCCGCGCAGTCACTGATGAAGGCGCGTGGGTACTGTGCCAGGAGAACGGCAAGACCCTGCGCGATGCGCGCGACGAGTTCGTCGAGGCCGCACGCTACTTCGAGTACTACGCCGGCATGGCCGACAAGATCGAAGGGATCTCCGTGCCCTTGGGTAACGGCTACGTCGACTTCACGACCTACGAACCGATGGGGGTCTCGGTACAGATCGTGCCGTGGAACTTCCCGGTTTCCATCTGCGCCCGCTCGCTGGCCCCTGCCCTGGCGGCAGGGAATGCGGTGGTGGTGAAGTCGCCAGAGTTGTCGCCGCTCGGGATGTGCGTGTTGTTTCGCGCCATCGAGCGTGCCGGCCTGCCGCGAGGCGCAGTCAACCTGCTGTGTGGGCTGGGCAGTGAGGTCGGCGCACATCTGGTGAGCAGCCCCAAGGCAAACCAGATCGTGTTTACCGGCTCAGTCCCCACCGGGCAGTCGATTCTCGCCGCGGCAGCGCGCTGGGCAACGCCGAGCGTCATGGAGCTTGGCGGCAAGTCCGCTGCGTTGGTCTTTCCTGATGCCGACCGCGAACAGCTGCTTGCCAGCGTGAAGAGCGGCATTTTCTTCAACGCCGGTCAGGTGTGCTCAGCGATGTCGCGCCTGCTGGTCCATCGCGACATCCATGACGAGATCGTGGCGGCAGTCGCTGCGATGGCTCAAGGGCTGGTTAGTGGCCCCGGAGAAGAAGATCCCGATCACACCCCCTTGATCAGCGCCGAGCAACTGGCGAGGGTCCAGGCCATCTGCAACGACGCCATTGCCGAGGGCGCCGAAGCTGTTGTGGGCGGCGATCGTCAGGGCGATCGTGCTGGTCACTTCATGCAGCCGACGGTGTTTGCAGGCGTCACACCACAGATGAAGGTCGCACAGCAGGAGGTGTTTGGACCGGTGCTGGCGGTGATCCCGTTCGACTCCGAGGAGGAGGCCATCGAGATCGCAAATGGCACGCCGTTCGGACTGGTCTCGGGCGTGTTTACCCAGGACATCAACCGGGCCCTGCGACTGACGCGCCGCCTGCGAAGTGGTCAGGTGTTCGTCAACGAATGGTATGCGGGCGGAATCGAAACACCATTTGGCGGTGTGGGTCTGTCGGGATTTGGTCGCGAGAAAGGCCAGGAAGCCCTGTACAGCTACGTTCGCACGAAGAACGTGGCAATCCGCATCCAGCAGGACTGAGGAGACGGCGATGAAGAAATGGCTCTGCATCATCTGCGGATGGATCTACGACGAGGCCAAGGGCTGGCCGAAGGACGGAATCCTTGCGGGTACGCGCTGGGAGGATGTCCCCGAGGACTGGAAGTGCCCGGACTGCGGTGTTGGCAAGGCTGATTTCGAAATGATCGAGATCACCGCCCGTGTCGAACACGTTCCTGTTGAAGTTCCTGCTTTCGCGACGGTGACGCCGATTACAGTGCCGTCCCGCGGGCCGATCGTCATCATCGGCAGCGGACATGCAGGCTACAGCCTCGCAGCAGCAGTCCGCGAGCAGAACGACAAGGTCGAAATTGTGGTCTTGACCCGGGAGTCGGGCCATCTCTATTCCAAGCCGGTGCTCTCCATCGCCACTTCGCAAGGCCACAGCGCGGAAGACCTGATGGACGAGGCACCTTTCCAGATCGAAAAGCGCCTTAACATCCGCATTTACCCGCACTGCGAAGTACGTCGCATCGATGCTGACGCACATGTCGTCGACACCAGTTTCGGCCCAATGCCTTATGGTCAGCTGG
The DNA here is from genome assembly GCF_003111665.1 of Parazoarcus communis. NCBI lineage: Bacteria > Pseudomonadati > Pseudomonadota > Betaproteobacteria > Rhodocyclales > Zoogloeaceae > Parazoarcus > Parazoarcus communis. The sequence goes on from NZ_CP022188.1 coordinate 4,205,703, forward strand.
TGCTGGCGCTTGGTGCCAGCCCGATCCGCCTGGATGTGGGCGGACGCCGCGACGCCATGCTCAGCATCAACAATCTGGACGACTATGCCGCCTTTCAGCGCCAACTCCGCCATGGCGCCAAGGTCGCGATCATCGGCGACGGATTGATCGGCTGCGAGTTCGCCAACGACCTTGCAAGCAGCGGCGCCGAAGTCAGCGTCATCGGCATCGGAAAATGGCCCCTCGAGCGAGCAATGCCCGAAGAAGCCGGCCGGTGTTTGCAACAGGCACTGAGCGCACGTGGCGTGCGCTGGCACCTGCAGAACTCGGTGGTGTCCGTTGATGGAGACGAAGGCGCCTGGCGGATCACGCTCGCCAGCGGCGAACAGGTGGAAGCCACTGCCATCATCTCCGCTGTAGGCCTTGCACCCAATGTAGACCTTGCAGCAGATTGCGGCATCGATACAGCGCGCGGCATCCGCACCGACGCAAGGCTGCGAACCTCGCAGCCGGACATCTATGCGCTGGGCGACTGCATTGAAATCGATGGCCGCCCGGCCCCCTACCTCGCACCGATCAACCTCGGAGTAAAGGCACTGTCCCAAACCTTGCTGGGTCGGCCAACCGAAGTTCAGTACCCGCCGATGCCGGTGATGGTAAAGACGCCAGCCACGCCAATCAGCTTGTTGCTGCCACCCAGTGTTGTCGGCAAGTGGCACAGCACAGCGACCGAAAACGGCTTCTGCTGCGCTTATCACGACGACTCCGGACGCATGTGTGGCTTCGCGTTGATCGGTGAAGCCGCGCAGGAAAAACGTCGTGCCTGGACGCAGGAATGCAGCCTGCGCATTACACAAGAAGCCGCCTGAGCGAGCAGATCATGAACCTTCCCAACGACGACAAAACTTGCGGCTGGTATGCAGCACTGCCCGCCCCCAAGCCCGTGCGTACCCTGTCAGGGCAGCAAACGGCGGATTACGTGATTATCGGTGCGGGCTTCGCCGGGCTGGCGGCGGCTCGCCGCCTGGCCACGCTCGAGCCAGAAGCCCGTGTCATTCTGGTCGATGCACAACGCGTCGCCGAAGGTGCCTCGGGTCGCAATTCCGGATTTGTGATCGACCTGCCGCACAAGTTCGCGCTTGAGCATCCGAACCCCGCACACAAGCAGCGCCTTCTCGGGCTGAACCGTGCAGCAATCGCACAGCTCGAATCGCTGATCGCTGAACACGATATCGAATGCCAGTGGTCACACGCGGGAAAATATCAGGGTGCTGTTGGCGAGCGCGGGCTTGCCTATCTGGCGCACTTCGAGAAACTGCTTTCCGGCCTCGGCGAACCCTTTCGCATGGTCGAGCGCGATGAGCTGCAAAGGGTGCTCGGCACCACGCATTACAGCCGCGCGATCTTTACCCCGGGTTGTTACCTGATGCAGCCTGCTGCGCTCGTGCGGGGGCTGGGTGATTCCTTGCCGGAAAACGTAGAGCTGCTGGAAAACTCCCCCATCACGCGGCTTGAACGCGATGGCAAGGGCGGCTTCGTGCTGCATGGCAATGCCGGGACGATTCGCACGCCACGCCTGCTGCTCGGCACCAGCATCTTCACCCAGGAGTTCGGCTACCTGAAAAACCGTCTGTTGCCGGTCATGACCTTTGCCAGCTGGACCCGCCCGCTCAACGATGACGAATGCAAACGCTACACCGGCACCTTCAACTGGGGCCTGACCCCAGCGGACCACGCGGGCACGACAGTCAGAATGACCCAGGACAAGCGCTTGATCATTCGCAACACCTACAAGCACGTACCCAAGTACGGACGCAGCATTGATGACAAGGCCCGCTCGGACATTCGCAGCGATCATCGCAAGGCGCTCGTAAGGCGCTTTCCCGACCTCGCCGAAGTGCCCTTCACCCATACGTGGGGCGGGGTTTATGCGATTTCACGCAACTTCACCAACTTCTTTGGCCAGCTTGAACAGGGCGTCTTCGCGTCAGCTTGCGACAACGGCGTGGGCGCGGCGTGGGGAACGATCTCCGGTACCCTGCTGGCAGATCTGGCGGTCGGCGCGGACTCATCCCTGCTGCACGACATCCAGGCCGTGACGGGGATGCCCTCGCTGAATCCACCGGAGCCATTCCTTGGGTTTGGGGTGCGTTCTCGCATCAAACTGGCGGCATGGAACAGCAGGAGTGAGCTATGACAGAACTTACGCAACCTCTTGTCGGCGTGCGTCTCGTCGACCACTCCGACCTTGGCTTTGTGGTTCGTGGTGGCCCGCCAGGGGCTGCCTACGTGGCGCGGGCGTTCAGCAATGAAGTGTCACCCAACCTGGGCGTCGGATTTGCGCGCTGGGAAGGTGCGGAAGTAAGCTGGACGACCCTTTACGAAGAGGTCATCTTCACCATCGAAGGGTGCCTCGAAGTCGAGTCAGACGGTGTAAAGCACGCTGTAAAGCCAGGCCAGGTGCTGCTGATACCAAAGTGCACTGCCCTGAAGTACGGCGGTTTTGCACTTTTTGGATACGTGGTCTATCCGGGAAACTGGAAAGAGCTCTGCGACGAGGAATGCCCGGACGATCCCGCTACCTGCGAACACAAACGCTGACTTGAACGCACGCTATTCAACAGCGTTTGAAGGCACAATTTCGCGCCGGGCTTGTGTGCCCGGGAAAGGCCCTAACAGAGAGGCGCTGCCGGAACGTCAAGCACAATGAAAATTCAGCCCCTTCCGCCGTTCAAGGCACTCATTGCGTTCGAGGCAACAGCCCGCCTCGGCAGTTTCACGCGTGCAGCCTCGGAGCTCAACGTCACCCAGGGCGCGATCAGCAGACAGATCGCCGTACTTGAGGACATGCTGGGCGCCCACCTGCTCGACCGCACGACACGTTCGGTATGCCTTACCCCGACAGGAGAGCAGTACTTTCATTCGGCACGTGAAGCCTTGCTTGCGCTCGCGGACGCCACTCACCAGATCAAGCGCTGGCACGGCGACCAGCAAGTCACCGTTGCAACCAGCACCGCGCTGGCTTCGATGTGGCTGCTGCCAAAGATTCCCGAGTTCAACGAACTGCATGAGGGCATCGACCTCCGCATCGTTGCATATGATCACGTCAAGGATCATCAAAAGCTCGAGTGCGACCTCGCGGTTTATTACTGCAAGAGCCTGCCTGGCGGCATGAAAAGCACGCCTATCTGCAACGAAGCCATCTTTCCGATCTGCAGTCCGGCGTATCTTGCCCGACACCCGAATCTGTCTTCGCCGCAGGACCTGGCGAATTGCACCTGGTTGTGGCTGGATGAATCCGAGCGCGACTGGATCAGCTGGACACAATGGTTTCGCCAGCTCAATCTTCCGCCGGTCACACCGCGCAACAAGATCAACCTCAACAACTATTCTCTGGTCATACAGGCTGCACTCAGTGGCCAGGGCATTGCACTGGGCTGGCACAACCTTGTCGAGCAGTATCTCAACGCCGGCACCCTCGTCAAGCCGATAGCAGACGTGCTCGAAACAGACGCCCAATTCCTCGTCCTCGAGAAGCCCGGTCCGCATGAGCGCCGAAGGAGCGTCGCGTGCTTCAGGGAATGGCTGCTCTCTCTGAAATAGCGTCTGATCTGAAAGCGGATGACTGGTCTTGACTGCCCTGCCCCGCGAATCGCGGCTGCAGGGATTTTTTATGTCGAAAGGCAAAGGCGCGGGGCTCAATGACATTACTGAAAGTCATTAATAAGCCGCACAAAAATCGTTTGTTACAGCGCGTTGATTTCTTAACAATCGTCTCACCCGATTGATTCGGATCAAGAGAGATTCTGACGTCGGTCACTGCGGTTCAGCCAGCCTCGTCGCGCTGAAGCCACACAAAAATAGAATGAGGAGACATCAATGAGAGAGATGAGCACCACACTCCCGTTGCCTGGCGAAAGCAATGCCCGGCTAATGGGACTGGACTTCCACAAAGTCATATTCCCGGTTTCGGTTGCGTTCATCGTTGCAACCGTAGCCCTTGCACTGAACGACCCGGCTGCTTTCGGCGCCAACCTTGAGGCAATAAAGGGCTGGATTCTCAAGCATTGCGACTGGTTCATCATGATCATGGGCAACCTGTTTGTGCTGCTGTGTGTCGCCCTCGCCATCTCGCCGCTCGGAAAGATCCGCCTGGGAGGGAAGGATGCGCGACCCGAATACGGCATGCTATCGTGGTTCTCGATGCTGTTCGCCGCCGGCATGGGCGTCGGACTGCTGTACTGGGGCGTGGCCGAACCGGTGGCCGCCTACACCGCGTGGTGGAAAACGCCGCTCAATATCGCTGCCAATACGCCTGAAGCCGTGCATGGGGCAATGGGCTCAACGATGTTCCACTGGGGCCTGCACCCGTGGGCCATTTACCTCAGCACCGCACTGATCGTCGGCTACTTCTCGTACAACAAGGGCCTGCCGTTTTCGCTCAGCTCGGCCCTCAAGCCCCTGATTGGCGATGCTTACAAGGGGCCGATTGGTCATGCGGTAGACGTCTTCACCGTTGTACTGACCACCTTTGGCCTGTCGACGTCGCTGGGTCTTGGCGCAATGCAGGCGACGGCCGGTATTCATCACGTGCTCGGAACCCCCAACGATTTCACCATGCAAGCCCTGTTCATTCTCGCCGTCTGCGGTATCGCCGCGGTATCGGTATGGCGCGGGATGGATTCAGGCGTAAAGCTGCTGTCGAACATCAACATGGGCCTTGCGCTGCTGCTGCTGATCTTCGCCGTTTTCGGTGTCGGTGTCGGCGTCTTTCTGTCCGGCATGTTCAGCGCTTCGGCTGACTATGTAACGATGTTCGTGCCGCTGGCAAACTGGGTCGATCGGCCTGACGCCGACTGGTTCCAGGGCTGGACGGTGTTCTATTGGGCCTGGTGGTGTACCTGGGGACCGCTGGTTGGCGTCTTTGTTGCCAAGGTCTCCAAAGGCCGTACCATCCGCCAGATGGTGACCGTGGTGATGCTGGTACCGACCATCGTCGCACTGTTCTGGTTCACCGCATTCGGTGGTGGTGCCATTGCTCAGGTCGCAGCCGGAACGGGCGCGCTGGCAGAGGGGCTCAAGGATGTGAATATGGCCATATTCCAGTTCCTTGAAGTCCTGCCGATGTCGGCGATCACGTCGCTGCTGGTGGTCTTCCTGCTGGTGATCTTCATGGTGACCTCGGTGGACTCGGGTGCCCTGGTGGTCGATAACCTTGCGGCTGGCGGTATCCCCGAAACGCCGGTGCCGCAACGGGTACTGTGGGTTGGCCTGATCGCACTCGTCACCATGGTGCTGTTCGTCATTGGTGGGGATAGCGCGCTCAAGGGCGTGCAGGCCGGCGCAGTCGCGATGGGCCTGCCCTTCATGGCCCTGATGCTGGTGCTGATGATTGGTTTTGTGAAGGCCCTGCTCCAGGACTCGCAAGCATGAGCACACTGGCATCGACTGTTCAGGATTCGAGAATCGGTGCCGGGAGCCGGCGCCGGATCGGAGGATCTGAACCAACAGATCGTCCGGGCGGCGACGCTGCTGGCGTACTCAATATGCACGCCCTTGGACCAGGCGCCGAAGCCGTCGGCGAGTGGGACAAGGCAGGGCTGGCAGCACCCGATCTTGCCGCAATGAGGAGATACAGGCTGGAGCGGGTGCGGCAGCAACTACGCCAGGCTGACTACGCCGGCATCGTGCTCTACGACCCGGTTAACGTTCGCTATGCAACTGACAGCACCAACATGCAGGTGTGGCTGTTGCACAACGCCAGTCGCTACGTATTCGTTCCCGCAGACGGACCCGTGGTGCTGTGGGAATTCGACCACTGCGACTTCCTCAGCGGTCACACAGACTCGATAGACGAGATCCGCCCCTGCGTACCGTGGTTCTATTTCTGTGCGGGTGATCGCATACCTGAGCAGGCCGAACGCTGGGCAGATGAAATCGCTGCACTGGTGCATCAGCACGGAGGCGGAAATACCCGGCTCGCGATTGATCACTGCAACCCGGAAGGCATTTCCGCCCTCGCCCGCAGGGGCGTTGGCGTGCATAACGGTGAGGCGATCATGGAGCGCGCTCGAGAGATCAAGAGTGGCGACGAGCTGCTTGCGATGCGTCGCGCCATCCATGCGTGCGAAACGGGCATGACAGTCATGCGCGAGCATCTGCGCCCCGGAATCTCGGAGCAGCGGCTGTGGAGCTACCTTCATGCCGAGAACATCGCCAGAGGTGGCGAATGGATCGAGACCCGTCTGCTCGCCTCAGGTCCGCGCAGCAACCCCTGGTATCAGGAATGCAGCAGCCGCATCATCGAAAACGGTGATCTTGTTGCTTTCGACACCGATCTCGTCGGTGCCTATGGCATCTGCGTGGACACTTCGCGCACCTGGCTGTGCGGCGACATGGCGCCCACAACCGCGCAGCGCGACATCTACAGCCGAGCCTATGAGCAGATCCGCTTCAACACCGAATTACTGCGTCCCGGTGTGAGCTACCACGACCTGACGCACAAGGCGATGCGTTATCCGGCTGAGGACTTTCGTCATTACACCTGCCTCTATCATGGGGTCGGTCTGTGTGACGAGGCACCCATCATCTACTTCCCCGAGGCCTGGCAGTCCTTTGGTTACGACGGCGTGCTCGAACCGGGCATGGTGCTGTGTGTCGAGAGCTTTCTGGGAAGGACTGCAGGCGGCCCCGGCGTAAAGCTGGAGGAGCAGGTATTGATTACAGAAACCGGGCACGAGGTGCTTACCAGATATCCATTCGAGGAGCAGTTGTTGCGATAGGCCTCCCCTGCACCGGGCTGAACAGCCCAGCCCGATGCCGAGGATGTCTCAAAGGCTGAATTCAACACGACCCTCACGGGCGGTATCTGCGGATGCCGCCCGTTTTTTGGAACATCATGAACCTCCCTGACGTGGTTGGACTCATCGGCGTCATCTGTTATCAAATTGCCTATGCAGGCCTGCAACTCGGTCGCTTCAGCCAGCGCGACGCAAGATACATCGGGCTCAATATTCTTGGCCCCGGCTGCCTGCTGTTCTCGCTCTTCTTCTATTTCAACCTCGCATCCTTTGTCACCCAGGTACTGTGGATGTGCCTGACCATCCTCGGCCTTGCGAAGATCTGGGGGGAGCGTAGAAAGCCGGCAGCCGGCAGTCCGCCGAGCTCACTGGTCACCGTGCCTGCTGCGGGCGTGAGCGAGAACATTAGAGGAGTCCCCAGCACCCGCCCGTCAACAAAACGGTCAAAACGAAAAACCGTTCGATCAAGGGGAAGACGTCAAATCTCCACCGCCCGTTCTCACTCCAGATAAGCGCTACGGTGTAGATGCAACCCCGGCCTTCCATCATATGGAGAAACCTAGGCGCGCCCTTCTGAAGTATCCGGATTCGGCAACTGCGGATAGCGCACGTAATCCACCAGATCCTGGATCTCCTTCGGCGGGGGCGGGGTCAGCAGGCTGACGATGACGATCACCGCAAAACCGAGCGGTACGCCGAATACGCCGGCCGAGATCGGGTTGATCTCGAACCAGGCGTTGGCCATCGAGCCGCCGAAGAAGGGGTGGGTGCGAACGACGTAGTAGAGGGTGACGCCAAGCCCGATCAGCATGCCTGCCACCGCGCCGGGGCGGTTTGCGCGTTTCCAGAAGATGCCGAGCACCAAGGCGGGGAAGAAGGAGGCGGCGCCGATCGAGAACGCGAGGCCGACCATGAACAGGATGTTGTCCGGGCGCAGCGACGCGACCCATGCGGCCACGACGGCCACCACCAGCAGTTGCGACTTGGAAATCACCAGCCGGCGGTGGGTTGAGGCGGCAGGGTTGATGACCTTGTAGTACAGGTCGTGCGACAGCGCGTTGGAGATGGTCAGCAGCAGGCCGTCGGCAGTCGATAGCGCGGCGGCGAGCCCGCCGGCGGCGACCAGACCGGTGACGACGTAGGGCAAGCCGGCGATCTCAGGGGTGGCGAGCATGATCACATCGGTATTCATGGTCAACTCGGCGAGTTGCAGGATGCCGTCACCGTTGATGTCTTCGATGTGCACGAGCCCCACTTTGCCCCAGGATGCGACCCAGTCGGGCAGGATGGAAAGGCTCGAGCCGATGACGTTGTTGTACACCTCCCACTTGGCAAACACCGCATAGGCCGGGGCGGTGACGTAGAGGAGGAAGATGAAGAACAACGACCAGAATACCGAGCGCCGCGCCTCGACCACGCCAGGGGTGGTGTAGTAGCGCATCAGGATGTGCGGCAGCGCCGCCGTGCCGACCATGAGCACGAAGACAAGTGCGAGAAAGTTGTTGCGGGAGGCCGTCCGCTCCTGCGGCGTTCTTCCCGGGTGTGCGTCTGCGTGGCGAGGTGGCGCACGCGAACGTTCGAGCGATTCCGCCTGTGCCTTGTTCCACTGCACTCGCGCCTCTTCGGGCGTTCGCGGCAGGTCGCGCAGCGAGCGCTCGGTTGCCGCAATCTCGCGTGCCGAGGCGTTCTCCAGCCGCATGATGTTGAGACGCTCGATCAGCGAACGGCGCTCGGCATCGAGCGAACCCGGCAGGTCGGCAATCTTGCTCGCGTAGTCCTGCGATCGATAGCGATACTGCTTACGCGCCTCGACTTCGCCCGGATCGACGAGCAATTCGGCCTCACGCTCCGTCACCTGACTGAGCACCGTCCCGTACATGATCTGCGGCACCGGAACCCCGGTGAGCTTGTAGGACAGAATGACCACGGGCACCAGATAGGCAATGATCAGGATCACGTACTGTGCGACCTGGGTCCAGGTCACCGCCCGCATGCCGCCGAGGAAGGAACACACCAGAATGCCGGCGAGGCCGATGAACAGACCGATCTCGAACTCGACGCTGACGAAGCGACTGGTCACCAGCCCCACACCGTAGATCTGCGCCACGAGGTAGACGAAGCTCGCAAGCACGGTGGCGCCGAGCCCCACGAGGCGGGCGACGTTGCCCTGGTAGCGCGCGCCGAGAAAGTCGGGAATCGTGTATTGGCCGAACTTGCGCAGATAGGGCGCGAGCAGCAGGGCCACCAGCACGAAGCCGCCGGTCCAGCCGGTGACGAAGGCCAGCCCCTCGAAGCCGGAAAAGTAGAGCGTGCCCGCCAGACCGATGTAGGACGCGGCACTCATCCAGTCCGCCGCGGTCGCCATGCCATTGAACACGGCCGGCACGCGCCGCCCCGCGACGTAATACTCCGACACGTCGGTGGTGCGGCTCATCACGCCGATGCTGGCGTAGATGGCGATGGTGACGAACAGAAAGACGTGGCCGATCAGGTGTTGCGACAGGCCCAGCTGTTCACCGATGGCGAGCATCACCACGAAGAACAGGAAGGTGCCTGTGTACCAGCCGTAATAGCGACGAAGCTGTCGGGAAAAGGCGCTCAAAACTGCCGCTCACCGACGATGTCGAAAAATACCGCGCTCAGCATCAATACTTGATCCGCGCGTAGTAGGTTTTCTCTGCCGCTTCACGTGCTTCGCGCAAGGTTCGGATGCCCTTCTCCGCCAGCAGGGGAACGAGCTTGAGGAAGACCTCAGCGGTCACGATGGCATCGCCGAGTGCGGTGTGGCGCCCGATGATGGTGAGGCCAAGGCGGTCTGCAATCGCTTCGAGGCGGTGCGATTCCTGATTGGGGTGAATCACCGCCGACAGCAGCAGGGTGTCGAGCACCGGCTGATCGAAACGCAAACCGGTGAGCTGTTCCTTGAGTTGCAGGAAGCGCATGTCGAAAGCGGCGTTGTGGGCAATCAGCACCGTTTCTGCAGCAAAGGCATGGAAGGCCGGCAGAACCGACTCGACCGTGGGCTGCCCCCGCAGCATGTCCTCGGAGATGCCGTGGATTTTGGCCGACTCGGCCGACAGCGGCCGGCACGGATCGATCAGTTGCTCGAACGATTCGCCGCGCAGCAGTTTGCCATTGAGGACGCGGGTTGCGCCGATCTGGATGATCTCGTCGCCCTGAGAGGGGTTGAGGCCGGTAGTCTCGGTATCGAACACCGTGTAGGCCAGTTCGGTGAGCAGACGGTCGTCGAGCGCATGCGATCTCTCCGACCATTTGAACAGATCGAAGTCGTAGTACTCGGGGCGGCTTTCGCCGCGCAGGTAAGTCCCGGCCTCGACCACCTCCTGCGGCAATGCAGCCGGGATGAGGAGACGGAAGAAGGCGCGATGGCGCACCTTCTCGCGCTCGAGCCACATCTCGCCATCGTGGCGCTCGATGACGTCACGCACCGTCAGCGGGCTGCTTTCGCCTGCGAACTGCATGGACTCGAGTTCCCAGCTCATCACCGTTTCGGTGCTCATTGCCTGTCCCGACCAGATCAGGTCGAGGTGAACGTGGCGCCCCGCAGCCGTAAGGCGGAAACGCACCTCGCGCACCTCGAACTCGTCCGACAGCCGGCTTGCGAGATAGGTGAGCGCCTGCATCAGCGAGAAGCTATCGACCTTGAGCCACAGCGAATCGTCGACCTCCTCGAGCTTGGTACGGAGACTGATCCGCTGTTCGATCTGACGCTGGACGGCCGCGATAAGGTCGGCACCGAGCATCTCTTCGAGCGGCCAGCGCGCCTTGAGCGAATCGGCGAATTCGTTCGCCGTCTGGTCGAGGCGCCGGCTCATGGCCTGCGTCTCGTCGCGGATGACGGTACGGAAGCGCTCGCGCAGTTCGCCCTGCAGATCGGGATACTCAAGCATCTCGGCGGCTGCGCGCACATTGGCCAGTGCCGCGCGATTGCCCTCGGTCAGGGTATGCAGCATCTGGTCGCGTCGAGATTCGTTCTCGAAGGTGCGAGTGATGTTATCAAGCATCAGGATGAAGCCGGTCAGGACGCGCTCTGCGCCCTCGCCCTCGCCCTCGCCTTCTCCCTCGCCTTCCTTCTCGACCGGATCGGTCGCGGACAGCACCGGCGCCATCTGCACCCGCAGCAACTGCCCTGCCTTCGTCGTGGTCACGAAGTTGGCGACCGGTTGCACGCCTTCACGATGAAGGCGCTGGTTGATGGTCTCGAGCGCATGGCTCACCAAATTGCGCTCGAACACACCATAGATGGAACGTCCGAGACCAATCAGCTCCCCACCGCCGGCCACGCCTGGCGCGTCGGACATGGCGCGGAACTGGAGCCTTGCGCGGTTGTTGTAGAGCAGGATGCGACCGTCGAGGTTACACACCACCACGCTCTGGGTGAGCTCCGACATCAGTGCGGCGAGGCGGTTTTTCTCCTGCTCGACCGAGGCCTTGGCGTTGCGGATCTGGGTTTCGACGTCCTTCGTGACGTTGTCGCGCTGCTGCGCGAGTTCATTGACCGCCACCGCCAGCGCCTGCACTTCGGGCGGCCCCTCGGGCTCGACACGGAAGCCGACGTTGGCACCGAGCATCAGGCGCAGGTTCTCGGCCATGCGCAGCAGACCCTGCACGTACTGGCGGAACAGGTTGCGCAGCACGCCAATGCCGACGCCGAACCCCATGATGGTCAGCAGCGACCCCAGCGGCAGGTGCGGCTGTATGACCTGAATGAGCAGGTCGCGCTGACTGCCCTTGGTTTCAACCCACACCAGCACTGCGGTAAGGATGAAGGGGCCGGTCATCAGCAGCCCGAGCACGATGACTGCCAGAACGAAGCGCATGCGTGCCGACATCGTTCAGTTCTCCAACATGCTGCGCACGCGCTCCACGAGCTCCTTGGTGGAAAAAGGCTTGGTCATGTAGGCATCGGCCCCCAGCGCAAGCCCCTTGCTGACTTCGGTATCCCGCCCCTTTGCTGTCAGCATCAGGATGCGGGTGGATTGCAGCTCCGGGTCTGCCTTGATCTCCTGGCACACCTCGAAGCCACTCTTCTTGGGCATCATGACGTCGAGCAACACGAGATCAGGCCGGTCGCCGCGAATGCGGTTGACCGCCTCCTCGCCGTCCGTCGCCACAGTGACATCGAAGCCCTCCCGCTTCATCAGGAATTCGAGCGAGATCACGATATTCGGCTCGTCGTCCGCAATCAGTATTTTCTTGGCCATGCATTCCCTCCCCTGACGCCTATTTTATGCCATTCGTTCGTCAGCCCGATGCAAGCGGCAGCACAAACGAAAATATTGCGCCTTCTCCCGGCTTTGAGCTGACCCAAAGCCGGCCTCCAAAATGCTCCACGATCTGCCGGCTGATCGGCAGCCCCAGACCCGTACCCTGTGGCCGGGCCTTCGCGTCCCCACCCTGCCGGAACTTCTCGAACACCACCGGCAACAACTCGGGCGCGATTCCTCCTCCATTATCCGCCACGTCGACACGGATGCCTTCCTCGTCTACGAACAACCTCACTTTCACCCGGCCGGTCTGCGCAGGCACGAACTTGGCGGCGTTCGACAGCAGGTTGATCATGACCTGCAGCAGCCGGTCATGATCGGCCTTCAGCACCGGCACCGTGTCCGCCAGATCGGCTTCGACCACGGCACCGCGGTCGCTGAACAACTGCGCGGTCGCATCCACCGCGTGCTCGACGAGCTCACGCATGTCGATATCCGAATTGTGCCATTCGGCGTGGCCCGATTCGATCTTGGCCAGATCGAGCACCTGATTGACGAGGCGTGTCAGACGTTCGGTCTCGGAAACAATGATGCCGAGGAAACGTTTCCGGTTGGCGAGATCCGTCTTGGGATCATCCAGCATCATCTCGGAAAGCGCCCTGATGGACGTCAATGGGGTCCGCAACTCATGCGTCACCGAGGACATGAAATCGTCCTTGAGGCGGTCGAACTCCTTGAGCTGTTCATTGGCGGCGCGCAATTCGGCAGTGGCGGCTTCAAGCGCGCGCGACTTCTCTTCGAGCTGATGCGAGTAGGCGCGAACCTGCGAGGCTTCATCGAGGATGTCCATCACCTCGTCCAGGCCCAGCGGCTCCTCCTGAACCACGGTGGACACCATCACGCGGGCTGATGCGCTGCCGATCGCCCCCGCAAGCAAGGATTCGGCAAAGTTGACGAGTTCGGGATCGGCCTTGAGCTGATCGGGGCTGGAAAGCGAATGCGAGCGTGCGTAACGTCCGAACGCCTCTTCTGTCCGGTGCCGGCCAAGAAAACGGGCAACCAGCGGAATGAGTTCGCGCACCTCGGCACCGGTGCGCCAGAAGCTTGCCGGCGTGCTCAGCCCGCGCCGGAACACGTCGACGAACAGCGTCGCCTGGCTGGCCTCGGCGCCGGTAGGCGAACGCAGCAGCGACACGGCCACGTAGCAGCCGACGTTTGCAAACAGGCTCCAGAACAGCGCATGGCTCAGGCTGTCGAGCTCGCTCAAACCAAACAGCTGCTCGGGGCGCAGGAGCTCGATGCCGAACGGACCGTGCGCGAGCAGGCTCATGTCGAGCCAGCCCGATTTCGCGAACGAGGGCAGCATCAGGGTGTAGCCCCACACCAGGAAACCCGCAAGCAACCCGGCCAGCGCGCCATCGCGGGTGCCGCCACGCCAGTACATGCCACCCAGCATGGCCGGGGCAAACTGCGCCACCGCCGCGAAGCTGATCAGCCCGATGCTCACCAGCGCATAGGCCTCGCCGGCGAGCCGGAAGTAGAGATAACCCAGCAACATCACGCCGACAATGGCCCCGCGCCGGATCATCAACAGCAGGCCGGTAAGATCGCGGCCATCGTTGCGTGCAACCTCGGTGCGCCGCAGCAGCAGCGGCATCACCAGATCGTTGCACACCATGGTCGACAGCGCGATGGTTTCGACGATCACCATGCCGGTGGCCGCCGACAGTCCGCCAATGAACACCAGCAGGGCGAGCTCTATCTGGCCGGTCACCATCGGCAAGGTGAGCACGAAGGTGTCAGGGTCGACCACGCCGCGACCGAAATGCAGCAAGCCCCCGAGCGCAATCGGCATCACGAAGATGTTGATCGCCAGCAGGTAGGCCGGAAACATCCAGCTCGCGCGCCGCAGATGCTGCTCGTTGACGTTCTCGACCACCACGATCTGAAACTGGCGCGGCAGGAAGATGATCGACAGCATGGCCAGCAGCATCAGCGAGAACCAGCCTCCGTAGCCGCCCTTGTCCACCCCGTCGAAACTCAGCAAGGACAGCAGTTCGGGGTGCGCCGAAGCGCGCGCGTAGATGTCGCCAATACCGTCGTAAAGGAAGTAGGTGACGTACACGCCGACCGCAAGAAAGGCGAGCAGCTTCACCACCGATTCGAAGGCGATCGCCGCCACCATGCCTTCGTGACGCTCGGTGGTGTCGAGGTGGCGGGTACCGAACAACACCGTGAAGGCCGCCAGCGTGAGTGCAAGATAGAGGGTGCTGTCATCCAGCCAGCCACCGAGGTGCAAGGGCCGGAAGTTGCCGTCGTGATCGCCCGTGAGCAGTGCGTACCCGCTCGAAATGGCTTTCAGTTGCAGCGCGATGTAGGGCACGGTGCCGACCACGGCGATCACCGTGACCAGGCCACCAAGCAGATGGCTCTTGCCGTAGCGCGAGGCCACGAAGTCGGCAATCGATGTAATCCGGTTCGTCTTGGCGATGCGGATCATTTTCAGCACGATCAGCCATGACAGCGCCAGTCCGAGTGTGGGCCCGAGGTAGATCGGCAGAAACCAGATTCCGCCCGAGGCGGCTCGACCCACGCTGCCGAAATAGGTCCACGCGGTGCAGTACACTGCAAGCGACAGCGAGTACACCCACGGGTTGGAAATGACCGAGCGCCCCTGGTCGGCCCGACGGTCACCAAAGTAGGCCACCGCGAACAGCACCAGCAGATAGCCAACAGAGGCGCCGATGATGACGCTGCCCGGCAGCATCAGCGATGCCCCCTCATCGGGAACCCCGCTCCGCAATCCAGGCCATGAGCGCAATCAGACCCGCCCATGCGACGAAAAGCGAGGCATGCAGCAGCGGCAGACCGAACACCAGAACGGGTCGGTCGAACAATGACATCAGCGGAAAATTGAACAGCAGAACGCCGACCAGAAAAACGGCGACCAGACGTTGCCCGGCAAGACCCTTGCGCATCATGTACCCCAATGATGACGGCGTTGCCCTGAGTATAGCGGAGCCGCGCTCCCGCTCTTAACGGCGGGATTCGCGGCTCACGACAAATATGGGGACGCATCTAGCGTGCGCCTTCCCTCTCCTCAACCGGGTCCGACTACGTGGCCGGACCTTCTCCTGTCGACTGTTACAGGCACCGGCGACACTGCCGCCGGCGCCGGGGGATGATCAGCCCTTGAGCTGTGACAGAATCCCCGGGTTCTCAAGCGTCGAGATATCCTGCGTGATCTCTTCGCCCTTGGCGAGCTGGCGCAGCAGACGGCGCATGATCTTGCCGGAACGGGTCTTCGGCAGGTTCTCACCGAAGCGGATGTCCTTCGGCTTGGCGATCGGTCCGATTTCGTGACCAACCCAGGTCTGCAGTTCCTTGATGACGGCCTTGGCTTCCTCGCCGGTCGGACGTGCGCCCTTGAGCACCACGAAGGCAACGATCGCCTCGCCGGTAAGGTCGTCCGGACGGCCGACGACTGCGGCTTCGGCAACTTTCTCGTGAGCAACCAGCGCGGATTCGATTTCCATCGTGCCCATGCGGTGACCGGAAACGTTCAGCACGTCATCGATACGGCCGGTGATGGTGAAGTAGCCCGTGTCCTTGTCGCGGATCGCGCCGTCGCCAGCCAGGTACAGCTTGCCCTGGAAGTCGGCCGGGTAGTAGGACTTGATGAAACGCTCGGGGTCGCCCCAGATGGTACGGATCATGGCCGGCCACGGACGCTTGACCACCAGGATGCCGCCCTGGCCCCAGGGCACTTCGGTGCCGGTCTCGTCGACCACTGCGGCCTGGATGCCCGGGAAGGGCAGCGTGCAGGAACCCGGCACCAGCGGGGTCGCGCCCGGCAGCGGGGTGATCATGTGGCCACCGGTCTCGGTCTGCCAGAAGGTATCGACGATCGGGCAACGGCCGCCACCGACGTTCTCGTAGTACCACTCCCATGCAGCCGGGTTGATCGGCTCACCCACCGAACCGAGGATGCGCAGGCTGCTCAGGTCGTAACGCTTGGGATGGACGGCTTCGTTGTTGTCTGCCGCCTTGATCAGCGAACGGATCGCGGTCGGAGCGGTGTAGAACACGGTAACCTTGTGGTCCTGGATCATCTTCCAGAAACGGCCGGCATCCGGGTAGGTCGGCACGCCTTCGAACACGATCTCGGTCGTGCCGCAGGCGAGCGGGCCGTAGGTGATGTAGGTGTGACCCGTGACCCAGCCGATATCGGCCGTACACCAGAAGACATCGTCAGGCTTGATGTCGAAGGTGTAGTTCATGGTCATGATGGCGTGCAGCAGGTAGCCGCCGGTGGAGTGCTGAACACCCTTCGGCTTGCCGGTCGAACCCGAGGTGTAGAGCAGGAACAGCGGATGCTCGGCACCCACCCACTCCGGTTCGCAGACGTCAGACTGACTGGCGACGGCTTCGTGATACCAGGTGTCGCGTCCAGCTTCCATGGCGCAATCGACGCCGGTGCGCTTGACCACGACGACGTTCTTGATCGTTTCGCAGCCACCGAGGCCGAGCGCTTCGTCGGCGATCGGCTTCAGCGGCAGTGCCTTGCCACCGCGGAACTGACCGTCGGAGGTAATCAGGGCAACAGCGCCAGCATCGTTGATACGGTCGCGCAGGGCCTGGGCGGAGAAGCCGCCGAACACGATGGAGTGCGTGGCGCCGATACGGGCGCAGGCCTGCATGGCGACGATGCCTTCGATCGACATCGGCAGATAGATGACGACGCGGTCACCCTTCTTGACGCCCATGCCGCGCAGGGCGTTACCAAACTTGGAAACGCGGGACAGCAGATCCTTGTAGGTGACACGGGTGACTTCACCGTTGTCAGCCTCGAAAATGATTGCGACCTTGTCGCCCAGACCCTTGTTCACATTGCGGTCGAGGCAGTTGTAGGAGACGTTCAGTTCGCCGTCGGCAAACCACTTGAAGAACGGCGCATTGCTCTCGTCAAGCACCTGGGTGAAAGGCTTCTTCCAGTCGAGCAGTTCGCGGGCATTGCGTGCCCAGAAGCCCTCGTAGTCGTCAGCCGCTTCCTTGACCAAGGCCTCGTAAGCTTCCATGCCGGAAACTGCAGCGTTTTTCTTGAATTCTTCCGTGGGGTTGTAAATGCGGACCTGTTGCTCGTTCGACATGCTGACCTCTCCTCAACTAATCAAAGATTTGACGCTGACCCAGACGGCGCGGCTGGTTATATCCAGCCTCTGATTCGATTTCATCCCTGCCGTGGAATGGACCGCATTTAATAACACCTATCTTACACAGGACTTACACCTTTGCGCGAACCCCCCGTCATCGCGGCGAGTGCTAGAATTTCGGGCTGCAACACCCCTTCGCTCAAGCCACTCCGGAGATCAAGCATGACCGTAATTCGCGAAGAAGACCTCATCCAGTCCGTCGCGGATGCTTTCCAGTACATCAGCTACTACCATCCGCTCGATTACATCAAGGCGCTCGGCGAGGCCTATGAGCGTGAGGAAAGCCCCGCAGCCAAGGACGCAATCGCCCAGATTCTGACCAACTCGCGCATGGCCGCCGAAGGACATCGCCCGATCTGCCAGGATACCGGCATTGGAATGGTCTTCCTCAAGGTAGGCATGAACGTCCGCTGGGACGATGCCACCATGAGTCTGCAGGAGATGATCAACGAAGGCGTGCGCCGCGCCTATGCCAATCCGGACAACCCCCTGCGCGCATCCGTGCTGGCCGACCCGGCCGGTGCGCGTCGCAATACCAAGGACAACACCCCCGCGGTGGTCCATTTCGAGATCGTACCCGGCGACCACGTCGAAGTCATCTGCGCGGCCAAGGGTGGCGGTTCCGAGGCGAAGTCGAAGTTCGCCATGCTCAACCCGTCCGACGACCTCGTCGAGTGGGTGCTCAAGATGATCCCGCAGATGGGCGCTGGCTGGTGCCCGCCCGGCATCATCGGTATCGGCATTGGTGGCACACCCGAAAAAGCGATGCTGCTAGCCAAGGAATCCATCATGGCACCGGTGGACATCCACGAACTCAAGGAAAAGGCCGCCTCTGGCGCGAAGCTCACCCGCGCCGAAGAACTGCGCCTTGAGTTGCTCGAAAAGATCAATGCGCTCGGCGTTGGCGCACAAGGCCTGGGCGGCCTGACCACGGTGCTTGACGTCAAGGTGCTGGACTACCCCTGTCACGCGGCCAACCTGCCGGTGGCACTGGTGCCGAACTGTGCTGCAACGCGCCACTGCCACTTCCACCTCGACGGCAGCGGCCCCGCAAAGATCGAGCCGCCGCGCCTCGAAGACTGGCCGGATGTCACCTGGACGCCCGACCTCAAGACCGCCATCCGCGTCAATCTCGACACGCTGACCAAGGAAGAGGTCGCGTCCTGGAAGCCGGGTCAGAAGCTGCTGCTCAACGGCAAGATGCTCACTGGCCGTGATGCGGCGCACAAGCGTATCCAGGACATGCTGTCCAAGGGTGAAAAGCTTCCGGTGGACTTCACCAACCGCGTCATCTACTACGTTGGCCCGGTCGATCCGGTCCGTGACGAGGTCGTCGGCCCCGCCGGCCCGACCACCGCCACCCGCATGGACAAGTTCACCCGCATGATGCTCGAGCAGACCGGACTGATTTCCATGATCGGAAAATCAGAGCGCGGCCCCGTCGCAATTGAGGCGATCAAGGACAACAAGTCTGCCTATCTGATGGCGGTTGGCGGCGCAGCCTATCTTGTTGCCAAGGCCATCAAGGCGGCCAAGGTCGTCGGCTTCGAAGACCTCGGCATGGAGGCCATCTACGAGTTCGACGTTCAGGACATGCCGGTTACGGTTGCTGTCGATTCCAGCGGCACCAGCGTGCATGAAACCGGCCCGAAGGAATGGCAGGCAAAGATTGGCAAGATTCCGGTCAAGGTCGCCTGATCCGGTAAGTGCTCAGCAAAAAGCCCGACCAGAAATGGCCGGGCTTTTTTTGCGCCTGCTTGTTCGGACCAGCCGAACGTGAAACGAATCAGTGCAGCGTCGCCTCAGGTTCGGCACCGACAGGCACAGCAGACGTCCTGTCCCAGAGGTACTTGTCGCCGAGTGCCATCAGCCGGCGCAATGCAGTGGGCGTGACCAGACAGCGCTCGAAGCAGTCGATGCTCGGGTCAAACGTGCCCAGCACCACCCCAAGCGACATCAGCTCTTCACGATCGGATGCGATCGCAAAAATGTCGACCAGCATTGCGCGGTCGTCTTCGCTCGCCCGCGACGGGGATGACAGAAAAGGGGACATCAGATTCACGATGGAACTCCTGCGCTTGCCAGAACACGCCAATACGGCGATATATGGTGAAAGCATCCCATATTGCAAGGGCGTAAACAAGGAACAAAGTCACACTGAATATGCCTTGCCGGAATCACCGCCTGTCCGTTCTTGATTCAGATCATGGAGCACTGGTTCCTGGAAAACCAGAATCCGCTTCACCCAATGGTCACCTTTCATCTTCCGGACATAACGAGACAATCATGAGGAGCACTCCATGAGCGGCATTTTCACCAAGGCAATGGCGCGCAATATCTTCTACGGGGGCACGGTTTTCTTCTTCCTGCTGTTCCTCGCGCTAACCTTCGACACCGAGAAAACCCTTCCCAAACGTGACAACCGCGAGAACCTCACCGCGGAAGTGATCGCAGGCAAGAAGATCTGGGAAACGCGCAACTGCATCGGCTGCCACACCTTGCTCGGTGAAGGCGCCTACTTCGCCCCGGAACTCGGAAACGTCTATACCCGCCGTGGCCCCGAGTTCATCAAGGCCTGGATCCAGTCGCAGCCGACGGGCGCCCCCGGTCGCCGTCAGATGCCGAACTTCCACCTCAGCGACGAGGAGCTCGATCACCTGGTCGCCTTCCTGAAGTACAGCTCCGAGATCAACACCGCCAACTGGCCGCCCAACATCGAGGGCTGAGTCGGTTCACGACGCATTTCTCGACAGGATTCAAGGGGATATACAGATGCAATACAAATCACAAGCGGTCGCGATGCCGTACTTCATCGCGGCGATCGGCCTGTTCATCGGGCAGATCGTCTTCGGCCTGATCATGGGCCTTCAATACGTGATCGGCGACTTTCTGTTTCCGGAAATTCCGTTCAACGTTGCACGCATGGTGCACACCAACCTGCTGATCGTGTGGCTGCTGTTCGGCTTCATGGGTGCGGCCTACTACATGGTGCCGGAGGAGTCCGAAACCGAGCTGTGGAGCCCGAAACTGGCCTTGGGGCTGTTCTGGATCTTCCTCGCCGCCGGTGCGCTGACCATTCTCGGCTACCTGTTCGTGCCCTACGCGACGCTGGCCGAGATGACCGGAAACGACCTGCTCGCGACCATGGGCCGCGAGTTCCTCGAGCAGCCGCTGCCGACCAAGCTCGGCATCGTCGTGGTCGCGCTGGCCTTCCTGTTCAACATCACCATGACCATGCTCAAGGGCCGCAAGACCGCGATCAGCATGGTGCTGCTGCTCGGTCTGTGGGGTCTGGCGATCTTCTTCCTGTTCTCCTTCGTCAACCCGCACAACCTGGTACGCGACAAGTTCTACTGGTGGTGGGTGGTGCACCTCTGGGTGGAAGGCGTATGGGAACTGATCCTCGGCGCACTGCTGGCCTTCGTGCTGATCAAGGTGACCGGTGTCGACCGTGAGGTCATCGAGAAGTGGCTGTACGTCATCATCACCATGACCCTGGTCACCGGCATCATCGGTACCGGCCACCACTACTACTGGATCGGCGCACCGGAGTACTGGCAGTGGTGGGGTTCGATCTTCTCCGCGCTGGAGCCGATCCCCTTCTTCGCCATGACCGTTTTCGCCTTCAACATGGTCAATCGCCGTCGTCGCGAGCATCCGAACAAGGCCGCCGTGCTGTGGGCACTGGGAACCGGCGTGATGGCTTTCCTCGGAGCCGGCGTATGGGGCTTCCTGCACACGCTCGCCCCGGTGAACTTCTACACCCACGGCACGCAGATCACCGCCGCCCACGGTCACATGGCCTTCTACGGCGCCTACGTGATGGTGGTTCTGTGTCTGATCAGCTACGCCATGCCGATTCTGCGCGGTCGCGCCGCGAACTCGAACAAGGCGCAGGTGCTGGAGATGTGGAGCTTCTGGCTGATGACGATCGCCATGGTCTTCATCACCCTGTTCCTGACTGCCGCCGGCATCCTCCAGGTGTGGCTGCAACGGGTGTCGGATACACCGATGTCCTTCATGGCTGCGCAGGACCAGGTGTCGCTGTTCTACTGGATGCGTGAAGGCGCAGGGGTAATGTTCTTCATCGGACTGGTGGTCTATGTGATCAGCTTCTTCGTCAAGGGCGAACCCAGAACGGTAAACAGCTAATACAGGATGTCTCTCCGATGTCGTCCTGCTTGATCGGACGAGGAGTTGAGGGGTGGCGAAAGCCACCCTTTTTTTGTTCCCTTCAAACGATCGCACGAGGTGCGAAGATGCGCCGCACCAGTAACTGGCGCCCACTGCGAAGGTTCGGCTCGAACCGCAAACTTGCTTGCTAGAAAGCATTCTAAAAACTATACTGCGACGCATGAGCCCACGATGCCGAACCCGCTGCGAAGACATGCTGCGCATGACTGCCGAGAGTTTTCCCGAGATCAACACCCCGGGCATGCGTTTCATCGCGCGCGTTTTTCGTCTGCGCGACCTGATCTACGAGAACGCCCAGCGCGAAATGAGCCGATTCGAACTCTCGCCGGTCGAGTACTCGGTGCTCGCCACCCTGCGCAAAACCCCTTCGCCCCATGCGCTTCGCCCCTCGGACATCTACAAGGGCATGCTGATCACCTCGGGCGGACTCGCCAAGGTGCTCAAGTGCCTGGAGCAACGAGATCTTGTCCTGCGTGAGGACGACAGCTCCGATCGTCGCGGCTCGCGCGTCCGCCTGACCCCGGCGGGGATCGAACTCATCGAAGCCGCACTTAAGACGGTCATCGGTAGCGACATCGCCATGCTCCAGCGGGTCGCCAGCCCGGAACAACTCGACGCGCTCGCAGAAGCGCTGCAACCCTTCACAGAGAACCTCGACCTATGACGCATGAAACCCCTGCGCCCGCCCGCCCCGGGGCCGGGAGGCGCACATGAACCGCGCCGATCGCAGCCCGATGGGCTTTACCGAATTTGTCGGCTTCATTGCCGCCTGCATGGCGCTCAACGCCCTCGCCATCGACGTGATGCTGCCCGCCCTGCCCATGCTTCACGCCGACTTCAGCCTGACCGATCCGAACCAGGCACAGGCCGTGATTGGGGTGTATCTGCTGGGCATGGGCGCATCGCAGCTTGTGTACGGCCCCTTATCCGACCGTTACGGCCGCCGCCCGGTGCTCATTGGCGGTCTGATCGTGTTCGCCGTGGCCGGGATGCTTTCGTCCCTGACTGACAGTTTCGCCACCTTGCTCGCAGCCCGCCTGCTGCAGGGGGTCGGGGCCGGTGCGCCGCGCGTCATCGCCGTGTCGCTGGCCCGTGACAAGTACTCCGGCGCCCAGATGGGCAAGGTCATGTCGCTGGCGATGATGGTCTTCATG
The DNA here is from genome assembly GCF_003111665.1 of Parazoarcus communis. Classification (NCBI taxonomy): domain Bacteria; kingdom Pseudomonadati; phylum Pseudomonadota; class Betaproteobacteria; order Rhodocyclales; family Zoogloeaceae; genus Parazoarcus; species Parazoarcus communis. The sequence continues at coordinate 4,228,271 of NZ_CP022188.1, forward strand.
GCCGTGCCGATTCTCGCGCCTTCGATGGGACAGCTGATCCTGCTGGTCGCACCCTGGCGCTGGGCCTTTGGCGCGCTGGTCATTGCCGGCGCTGCCGTCCTGACCTGGACCCTGCTGCGGCTGCAGGAATCCCTGCCCGAGGAGCACAGGCGTGCCATCTCGCCGCGTGCAATCTTTGGCGCCTACCGCATCACCCTCACCACGCGGACCTCGGTGGGCTACATGCTGGCGCTCGGGCTGGTCGTGGGCGGGCACATGAGCTTCATCACCTCCGCGCAACAGATCTTTGTCGATGTGTTCGATGTCGGGCGCAGCTTCACCCTGCTGTTTGCCGCAGTCGCGGTAGCGATGGCGGTGGCGGCGTTCACCAATTCGAGGCTGGTGCACCGCTTCGGCATGCGCCGACTGTCACTGACAGGCCTGGTGACGCTCATCGTGTTGAACGTGATCCACCTCGGACTCGCACTGAGCGGCAATGAAACCCTGCTCGCCTTCATGCTGCTGCAGGGCGGCAGCGTGTTCGTGTTCGGTTTTCTGGCCTCCAACCTGAACACCCTGGCGATGGAGCCACTTGGCCATGTCGCGGGCACCGCATCGTCGATGATCGGCTTTTTCAGCACGGTGACGGGCGCGCTCATCGGCCTCATGGTGGGGCATCTGTTCAATGGCAGCGTATCGCCCCTGGTCGGCGCCTACGTGGTACTCGGGTCCCTGGCGCTGGTGACGGTGTATTACACGGAGCGACCGGCCCCGACCCTCGCGGCCTGAGTCCCACACCACTCCGTTTCAGACTCGACCCGGAAGCCCCGCCGCCCGCAAGGCAGGTGGGGCTTCTGCCATTTCGCCTCAGCGGAGGGGTGGCGCCTGCTCACGCGTGGTCGAGCGCCGGGTGCAACTTGTCCGGAATCAAGGCCGGCGACGCCATGCTTTCCTAGACTGCCGGCTATGAACACGCCCGGTCTTGCTTCCTCCCTGCCCGATCACGGCCCGGCCGCCGAACAACGACTTGCCGGCGATCTGGCGATCTGGATTTTCATCCTCGCCGAACTACTGGCTTTCGGTGTGTTCTTCGCCGCCTACGCCTTCACCCGCGCCAACCACATCGAGCTGTTCGATGCCGAACAGCAGGCGCTGCACCGTGGGGCCGGCGCACTCAACACCGTGCTGCTGCTGACCGCGAGCTACTTCGTGGTGCGCGCGGTGCAGGCGGCCGAACAGCGGGCCTCAGCGCTGTCCGCACGCTGGTTGCTGGGTGCAATTGCCTGCGGCAGCGGCTTTGTCGTCGTCAAGCTGACCGAATACTCGGCCGCGTTCGAACAGGGCATCAGCCTGTCGAGCAGCCCCTTTCACATGTTCTACCTGTCACTCACCTTCTTCCACTTCATGCACGTCATCCTCGGCATGGTGATTCTTGCCGCGCTGTGGCAGGGCGCGCGCAAGGGTCGCTACCAGCCTGGCGACATGAACGGTCTCGAAACCGGCGCGGCCTACTGGCACATGGTGGATCTGGTGTGGCTCATCCTGTTCCCGCTCGTCTATGTCATCCACTGAACACAGCCCGGCCGTCATGCACGGCACACCGCGTCGAGCCACCCTGCTGTGGGCGGCACTGATCGTCGCCACCCTGCTCACCTGGTGGGTAGGCGAAGGCGGTGCTGCCGGCCCGGCCATCGTGGCATTACTGGCAACGATCTCGATCATCAAGGGCAGCATCGTCATCCTCGACTTTATGGCCTTGCGCCATGCGCCGCTGATGTGGCGCCTGATCACCCTCGGCTGGATCACCCTCGTCTGGGTTCTGATCGGCCTTGCCTACTGGAAGGGACTTTACCAATGAAGCTCGAAACGCCAAATCTCGACAACCCGTTCTATCAGCCGGCAGGCAACGAGGTGGATGTCTTCGAGCAGGCCTGGAAGAACCGCCTGCCGTTGCTGATCAAGGGCCCGACCGGTTGCGGCAAGACCCGCTTCGTCGCGCATATGGCGGCACGCCTTGGCTTGCCGCTCTACACCGTGGCCTGCCACGACGATCTCACCGCCGCCGACCTGGTCGGCCGCCACCTGATCGGCGATGGCAAGACCGTCTGGTGCGACGGCCCGCTGACCCGCGCCGTGCGCGAGGGCGGCATCTGCTATCTGGACGAGGTGGTCGAGGCGCGCAAGGACACCACCGTGGTGCTGCATCCGCTTGCCGACGACCGCCGCATCCTGCCGATCGACCGCACCGGCGAACTGCTGCAGGCGCCCCCCTCCTTCATGCTGGTGGTGTCCTACAACCCCGGCTACCAGAACCTGCTCAAGGGCATGAAACCCTCCACCCGCCAGCGCTTCGTCAGCCTGCGCTTCGACTTCCCCGCCCCGGCGCAGGAAGAAGCCATCCTGATCGGTGAAACCGCCTGCGCCCCCGACCTCGCCCGGCGTCTGGTCGGCATTGCCGGTGCCCTGCGCGCGCTCAAGGATCGCGACCTCGAGGAGGCCGCGAGCACCCGTCTGCTGATCTATGCCGCGCTCCTGATCAAGGAGGGGATGGACCCGGTCGCAGCCTGCCGCTCAGCCATTGTCGAAAGCCTCACCGACGACGTCGAAACGGTCGAAGCGCTGATGGAAGTGGTTGCCGCCACTTTCGGCCGCTGATCGCGGCCGCGGGCAGAACAGCACATGGCCATCGAACGCAGTGATCCGCTCAAGAATCTGATGCCGGGACCGCCCATCGCGGTCGCCGCCGAGGCCTTGTTCATCATCAACCTGATGTTGCTGCCGGGCATCGCCTTCATTGCGCTGGTGGTGATGTGGGTGATGCATGGCAAGCACCCCGACCCACTGGTGCGCAACCACCTGCGTCAGACGGTGGTGACCTGCTTGTGGGGCGGTAGCTTGCTGGTGTCGATCAGCGTAGGCATCTTTCTGCTGGGTGGCTTCGACAACCCCTGGTCGTGGGTGATCGGGGTGCTGTACTTCACGCTCTTTCACGCAGGGCTGATCCTGCTGGGCGTGATGGGCCTGGTACGCGCAATCAATGGTCGCACCTGGCGCTACCCGGTATTCGGCCCCCGCCGCGATGACTGAGCCCGTCGCGATGTCTGCCGCACCTGCCCGCGCCAAGGGCAAGTCTGCGCGCGTCATCCCGATTGCGGTCGAGGGTCGCACGCCGCCGCGCGCGCTGCAGCGCCGGCGTCTGCTGTTTCAGGTGGGCTTTTTCCTGCTTTTCATCCTGGCACCGGTGTTCGACCTGTTCCGCTACGATCTCGACGCCGGCCACGCCTGGCTGCTCGGCTTCGAATGGCGTCTCGGGCTCGACGACTTCCTGGCCGGGCGCATCGGTGCGCTCGAAGCGGGTGGAAACGTTCTGCTGCGTCTGTTCGTGCCGATTTTTGTCGGTGCGGGCGCCTTCCTATATGTCGCGTGGCGCTGGGGGCGGCTTTACTGCGGCTGGCTGTGCCCGCACTTCTCGGTGGTCGAGACCATCAACACGCTGATGCTGCGCGCTTCGGGCAAGCCCAGCGTATGGGAAAAGGCGCCCATCACACCGTGGTTGCCCGCTGGCGGCAAACGCAAACCGGATGCGCGCTGGTGGGGCCTGGTCGTGCCCGCGGCAATCGCCTTCGCCTTCACTTGGGCCGTGGTCTTCCTGACCTATCTGCTACCGCCGGGCGAAGTCTATGGAAACCTCATCCACGGCGCGCTCACGCGAAACCAGACGATTTTCATCCTCGCCGCCACCACGGTGCTGTCGATGGAGTTTCTGTTCGCACGCCATCTGTTCTGCCGCTACGCCTGCGCGGTCGGGCTGTTCCAGAGCCTGGCATGGATGAGCAACCCGAAGGCAATGGTGGTCGGCTTCCTGCGCGCCCGGGCAAGCGACTGCAGCACCTGTCTGCCCGAAAAGCAGTCGGCCTGCGATGCGGTATGCCCCATGCGGCTCACGCCGCGCAATATCAAGCGCCACATGTTTACCTGCACCCAGTGTGCGCAATGCGTCGATGCCTGCGGCGAAACCCAGGCCGACAACCCGGACGGTCCCTTGCTGCACTGGGTCAGTGACGAGGCCGCGAGGCAGAACGAAGCCGGTTTTCGCGCCGGCAGGGAGCGCTAGGCCATGGAAGAAGTCGTCGGCAAACTCTGGCACCGGCTCGTGACCCGCGCCGCCGGCGGCAGTTTCCCGGAAGCCGCGGTGACCCTCAAGGAAACCGGGCGCTCGGTGGGCGTGCTGTTTCGCGCGCTCGGCGGCGACGGTGGCCTGCGCGTTGCAGCATCTGCCGCGGATACGCACGGCGCACGCCGCAGCTGGCTGGCGCGCCTTGCGGGCAGTGGCGAGAAACTGGCGCGCGCGAGCATGGACGAAAACACCCTGCGCCTGCCGCCGCAGATCGACGCCTTTGCCGAACGCGACCTGAACCGTGAGCTCTACCTGTGGCTGTCGGCGCTTGCCGCCGCCCACGCCGAAATGGCGCAGATGCCGCCCGACGATGCGGGAAGCGCCAGCCAGTGTCACGCCGGGCACAGTCAGGAAACGCGCGAGTTGCTGCTCAACCAGCGCGCCGTGCGGCACACGCTGGCACGCTGGCCGGGCCTCGTTCCGCGCTACCGGCGCCTGGCCGCGGCCACACTTGCGCAGCGCCCCGACCCGGCAAAGCTGCCGCCATCCGAAGGCGAACGCGAGCGCGCGCTGCGCCGTGCCATCGAGGACCCGGGCAGCGTGAGCGCGCTTCCGCCGGTTGAGGCCGACGCACCTTCGGCACAACCGGTGCTGCTGTGGCTGACGCTGCCCGCCGCACGGGCGCCCGAGCCCGCACGCAGTACCGGCCAGGACGGCAAACAGGGCGAGACTCCACCGGGCGGATCGGGCAAGCCCGACGAGACCGAGCACACTGCGCACAAGGCCGAACGGGTCGATGCACCGCCCGAGAAGCACGGTCTGCTGATGTTCTTCCGCGCCGAAAGCCTGCTGTCGGTGGCGGAGTTCATCAAGGTCAATCGCAGCGAAGACGACGACCCCGATCCCAATGCGGCCGCTGCTGCCGCCAATCTCGATCAGCTGTCACTGACGCGCGACGGCGAACGCACCGCGTCGAAAGTGCGTTTCGACCTCGACCTGCCCTCTGCAGCCGAGGACGACGTCGTGCTTGGCGCAGGCATCCCCTTGCCGGAATGGGATTACCGCAAGAGCCGTCTGCTGGAGGATCACGTGCGCCTGCTCGAGATGGCCGCCGCTGCCGACGATCCGCGCGCAGCCCCGGTGCCGCTGCCCGATCGCCTGCGCCGCACCGCACGCCGGCTGCACCAGCAGTTCTCGATGCTGCAGCCCGGACGGCGCTGGATCAAGGGCCAGGTTGACGGCAGCGAACTCGACATCGACGCCGTCGTGCGTTCATCCACCGACCGCGCCTGCGGCAGACAGGGCAGCGACCTGCTGTGGCTGACGCTGGAAAAACGCGAGCGCGACCTCGCCTGTCTGGCGCTTGCAGACCTGTCGCTCTCCACCGACACCTGGATCTCGAGCGAAGCCCGCGTCATCGACGTCATCCGCGACAGCCTGCTGCTGTTCGGCGAAGCCTTGTCGGCCACCGGCGACCGCTTTGCGCTGTGCGGCTTCTCCTCGGTGAAGCGCAACAACGTGCGCTTCCACCACCTGAAGCGTTTCGACGACCGCTTCGACGACCGCATCCGCGGCCGCATCTCCGCCATCAAGCCCGGCTATTACACCCGGCTCGGAGCCGCCATCCGCCATGCGACCAGCCTGCTCGACGGCCAGCGTGCCAGCCGCCGCATCCTGCTCATCCTGTCGGACGGCAAGCCGAACGACCTCGACCTTTACGACGGTCGCTACGGCATCGAAGACACGCGGATGGCGGTGATCGAGGCCCGCCTGCGCGGCGTGGTGCCGTTCTGCGTCACCATCGACCGCGAGGGTGCGGCCTACCTGCCCCACCTGTTCGGCCCCGCCGGCTTCGCGGTGATCCGCAAACCGGAAGAACTCCCGGCCCGCCTGCCGATGTTCTACGCCCAGCTCACGAGGTAATTGTGATGAACCGCTGTGACGAATTCTGCCGTGCCGCAATGCAGGACACGGACACCTCGGAACCGGCCGCGCCCGGCGAAAACACGCGTGTCGCCCAGTTGCTCGCCAGTGCCAGCCTGTTTGCCGGCCTGACCCCGGCCGAGATCGCGCCCTTTGCCCGTGGCGCACGCGAGACCTCGGTCACAAAGGGTGACATCCTGTTTCACCGCGGCGACGCCTGCACCGGCTTCCACCTGATCCTCAGCGGTCAGATCAAGCTCGCCTTCATCTCCGCCGAGGGCAACGAGAAGGTGGTCGAGATCCTGAGCCGGGGCCAGAGCTTCGGCGAGGCCGTGATGTTCATGGACAAGCCCTACGTGGTGATGGCGCAGGCGCTGACCGACTGCTCGCTGCTGCACATCGCCAAACAGGTGGTCTTCGACGAAATGGGGCGCGACCCGATCTTCTGCCGCAAGATCATCGCCGGCCTGTCACGGCGGTTGCATCAGCTGATGAGCGACGTCGAGAGCTACTCGCTGCGCTCGGGGCGCGACCGCATCATCGGCTACCTGTTGCGCGAGGAAGGCCTGGGCAGTGACGACGACGTCCTCACCACCGGGCCGGTGTCGATCCGGCTGCCGACCAGCAAGGGCATCATCGCCTCGCGCCTGAACCTGACCCAGGAGCACTTCTCGCGCATTCTCCACGAGCTGATCGAGTCCGGCCTGATCCAGGTTCAGGGCCGCAACATCCACGTACCGGACCTCGGCCGCCTGCGTGCGACCTTGAGCTAGCGCCGCTCGATGTCGGGCAGCAGGACCGTCAGCAAGCCGATCAGCGGCAGAAAGGCACACACCTGATAGACGGTCGCGATGTCGGTCGCATCCGCCAGCCGGCCAAGCAGCGCCGCGCCAATGCCGGCAAGCCCGAACGCGACGCCGAAGAACAGTCCCGATATCGCCCCCACCTTGCCCGGCACGAGCTCCTGCGCGTAGACCAGGATGGCCGAGAATGCCGAGGACAGGATGAGTCCGATCACCCCCGACAGCACCGCGGTCCACATCAGACCGACGTGCGGCAGCATCAGCGCAAACGGTGCCACGCCCAGGATCGATGCCCAGATCACGCGCTTGCGTCCGATGCGATCGCCGACCGGGCCGCCCGCCACCGTGCCCGCGGCAACCGCCAGCAGGAATCCGAACAAGTACATCTGCGCTGTCTGCAGCGGCAGTGCGAACTTCTCCATCAGGTAGAAGGTGTAGTAGTTCTGCAGGCTCGCCATGTAGAAGAACTTGGAGAACATCAGCGCCCCCAGCACAGCGAGCGAAACGATGACCTGACGGCGACTCAGATTGTTGCCGGGGTGCGCCTTCATGCGCTTGCGGAATCCCGCAACGTGCACTGCGGCCCAGCGCGCTACCTGCGACAGCACCACCACGCCGGTCAGCGCCGCAAGCGAGAACCAGGCTGCGCTGCCCTGCCCGAAGGGAACGATGATCAGGGCCGCGAGCAGCGGCCCGAGCGCCGTTCCCAGGTTGCCGCCGATCTGGAACAAGGACTGCGACAGCCCCGGGCGCGCCCCGGCGGCCATGCGCGCCACCCGCGAGGACTCGGGGTGAAAGATCGATGAGCCGATGCCCACCATGGAAGCTGCGAGCAGCACCGCCCCGAAACTCGACGCCTGCGACAGCAACAACAGACCCACCAGGGTAAAGCAGCCGCTCATCGGCAACAGCCAGGGTTTCGGCCTGTGGTCGGTGTACAAACCGATCAGCGGCTGCAGCATCGACGCGGTGAACTGGAACGCCAGGGTGATCATGCCGATCTGCGCAAACGAGAAACCCAGGCCTTGCTTGAGCATCGGATAGATGGCGAGCAGCACCGACTGCATCATGTCGTTGAGCAGATGCGAGAAGCTGATCGCAGCGATCACCACGAAGGTGGTGTTGCTCAGCGCATCGTGCGCAGGCGCCGGCGCTGCATCGGCAAGCGCAGCGTCGGCGGAGAGGGTCTTTTCCATGAAACGGTCCGCGGTTCTGTTCGGGCATGCAGTTTAAGGCGAATATGCTGCGCATACCCGCATTCGATACTGCACACACGCAGTGCCGCCCTGCCGCGCGGATTCACGCGATACCCGAGGATGCCCCTGCCGCATCGGCACGCTAGTGGCTGGTGCCCTCGTCGCGGGTGATCTTGTTCCACACGTTGTACTTGCCCACCGGCTTCTTCATCGGCAGCCGCTTTACTTCTTCCAGCGTCTGCGCATCAAGCACGACGATGGCGCCGTCCTGCTCCCACAGGCTGGCAAGCGCATAGCGCCCATCACGGGTGAATTCGATGTGGGCAAGGGTCTGGCCTGGTTCGGCGGAGATCTCCTTCACCACTTCCAGCGTCTGCTTGTCGATCACCTGCAGGATGTGGCTCGCTTCCCGGCTCATCATCGAATCGACAAAGGCGTAGCGGCTGTTCTCATGGCTGCGCAGGAAGAATCCCGGGCCGCGGGTCGGGATGCGACGGATCACTTCCCAGGTTTTCATGTCGATGACGGTGACCTCGCCCGACTTGAGGTTGGTGCTCGCCATCACCGTGCGCTCAGTGCCCCCGGCGTCGTGCCATGCCCAGGTGATGCCCGACCCGAGGTGCGGCATGCCGTCCAGCGGCAGACTGGCCACCTTGCGCCGTGCATCCAGATTCACCACCTGCCCCTCGCCCTTGCGCGAGGCACCCATCACCTGACGGTAATCCTGATCGAAGTAGAAGTCGTCGAGCACATCCTCCAGCGGCGTGCGGCGGGCGTTGAGGAAGCCGGGCTTGGCCACACCCTCCTTCATCCGGTAGTCGTGCACATAGCCATCGAAGATAGGCTCGGCCTTTTCGTCGTAGCTGATCTCCCACAGCTCCGGAATATCCTTCATCGCCGCGACAAAGCTCTTGCGCGGTGCGGCGTCATAGACCGCCGAGACACGCGAGCTGCGGCTGCCGTCGAGTGTCGTCGCGTCCATTACCTTGAGCAGATTGAGCTCGGCGTCGAACAGCACCAGATCCTGCGGCAGGTAGTTGGCTGCGATCACGAAGCGCCCGTCGGACGACACCGCCACATTGCGGGTGTTGATGCCCGCGCGTACTTCGGCGATGACTTTCAGATTCCACAGATCGAACTTGGTGATCCAGCCATCCCGCGAGGCGAAGAACACATAACGCCCGTCGGCAGTGAACTTCGGTCCGCCATGCAGGGCGAAGCGGGACTGGAAGCGGTAGATGGGTTCGAGCCTGTCGCCATCGAGTACCGACACGTGATGGTCACCGGTTTCCACCACCAGAAAGAGGTTGAGCGGGTCGGCACTGAACACGGGCTTTGGCGACAGCGTCGCGGGGTCGGTGTGCTGGATGCGCGAGGCGCGGATGTCGGACTCGGTCCACCTGGGCGCTGGCGTGACCGGTGTATAGATCCATTCGGCAAGGGCCGCGATCTCGTCCTTGCTCAAGACCTCGGCAAACGCCGGCATCTGCGTGGCTGCGCGCCCACCTGTGATGACCTTGACCGCCTCGCCCTTGCGCAGCCGGGCGAGATTGTCGGGCAGCAGCGCCGGGCCCATGCTGCCCAGACGATCCGGCGCATGACAGGCCGCACAATGCTGCTGGTAGTTCCTGGCGGTGGCCGGCACGCCCTCTTCTGCCACCGCGGGCAGTGCCAGTGTGATCAGCAGGGCTGCGATCGATGTCCGGACCCGCATCATGAGCCTACCTTTTCGATTCGCGTCCATGGCGTGTTGAGCACTCGCACGGAGCCGTAGTCCGCCGCATCCACGCCGATCTCCGCATCGCTCAGATAGCACGCGGGGTCTTCCGCCCACGGGTTGCCGGTGATCTGTTCCGCACGCACGCGCGAACTGCCATTGCAGATGTCGAGATACCTGCAGGCGCCGCACCGCCCCTCGAGCTTGCGCGGATGCGGCTTGAGCCCGGCCAGCAGCGGATTCGACAGATCGTTCCAGATCTCGCCAAAGGCCCGCTCCCGCACATTGCCCAGAGGGATGTGCCACCACATGGTGTCCGGGTGAACCACGCCGAGGTTGTCGATGTTCGCGACGTTCACGCCACTGGCGTTGCCACCCCACTGGCGCAGCTTGCCCTCGATATGTTCGGCATGCTGCGGAAAGCGGCTCCGCACCCAGTGCAGCAGGAACACGCCATCGGCGTCGTTGTTTCCGGTCACGAAGTCCTTCTCGATGCCGCGCTGGTGAAGTTCGAGACAGGTTTCAAACAGAAGCTCCATGGCGTCGCGGGTGGTGCGGTGCTGGGCATCGTCGCCACGGTGCTTGTTGCCGCGTCCGGCGTAATTGAGGTGGGAGAAGTAGAACTTGTCGATCGCCTCCTCCTCCACCAGTCGCAGCAGTCCGCGCAGGTCGTGGGCGTTGTCCTCGGTCATGGTGTAGCGCACGCCGACCTTGATCCCGCGCTCAACGCACAGACGGATGCCCGCCATCGAAGCATCGAATGCGCCGGCCTTGCGCCGGAAGCGGTCATGGGTGTCGGCAATGCCGTCGAGACTGACGCCAACGTAGTCGAAACCGATGTCGTCGATCGCGTCGATATTGCCTTCGTTGATCAGCGTGCCATTGGACGAGAGGGCAACATAGAACCCCATCTCCTTGGCCTGCCGGGCAATGTCGAAAATGTCCGCTCGCAGCAGCGGCTCACCGCCCGACAGGATCAGCACCGGTACCCGCGCCGCCTTGAGGTCACCCATCACCCGGTACACCTCGTCGGTAGACAGCTCCCCGGCGAAGTCCGTATCCGCAGAAATCGAGTAACAGTGCTTGCAGGTCAGGTTGCAGCGCCGGATCAGGTTCCAGATGACGACCGGCCCGGGCGGATTGCGCCGGGGCGCAACCGGGGTGGGATGATCAAGCTCGCGGATGAACTGGGATATGCGGAACATGACGGTCTGGCCTCCTGGTTCTCCGGATTACACCGCACCACGACATGACAATAAATGATGCGGGTCAAGCAAGGGGCTTAATCCTCCTGCCCCAGTACGTTTTGCATCGCACCAAAATCACGCAGCTCACGCGCCCCGCGCCCCAATCGGGGGAGCAAAATGCGCTTCAGAAGTGGTCACTCGAAGCGAAAACCCCGGATTCATGGGGATTCTCCGACTGGCACGCTACATGCTTTTTGTAAGCCAACTCAGGTCAACGACGGCCTGAGGCATGTGCGACAGGGCATCAACCTGAATCAGCGCTGCAAATGGACAACGGCGTCCATTTCCGCCCCCTCCTTCACGAGGGCGTGGAGATGGACGCCTTTTTGCGTTCACACGGCTTACTCACCACTCACCCAGGGGAAAACCATGTCATATATCGCGCCCGCAGAGTTCGTCACCAAAATGGTTGACGCAGGAGAGTCGAAGATTTTCATGTCGACTCGCGACACACTGGTCCGCGCCTACATGGCCGGCGCCATTCTTGCGCTGGCCGCGGCCTTCGCGGTCACCATCACCGTGCAGACGGGACAACCGCTTGCCGGCGCCATGCTGTTCCCGGTCGGCTTCTGCCTGTTGTATCTGCTGGGCTTCGACCTGCTTACCGGCGTGTTCACGCTCTGCCCGCTCGCGCTCATCGACAAGCGCCCTGGTGTCACCGTCAATGGCGTGTTGCGCAACTGGGGCCTGGTGTTCGTCGGCAACTTCGCCGGCGCGCTGACCGTCGCGGTGATGATGGCGATCATCTTCACCTTCGGCTTCACCGAAGCACCCAGCATCGTTGGCCAGAAGATCGGCTCCATCGGTGAAGGCCGCACCGTCGGTTACGCAGAACACGGTGCGGCCGGCATGCTCACGCTGTTCATCCGCGGCGTGCTGTGCAACTGGATGGTATCGACCGGCGTTGTCGCCGCGATGATGTCGACCAGCGTGTCGGGCAAGGTCATCGGCATGTGGATGCCGATCATGCTGTTCTTCTACATGGGCTTCGAGCATTCCATCGTAAACATGTTCCTGTTCCCGTCCGGCCTGATGCTCGGCGGCAACTTCTCGATCTACGACTACCTGGTGTGGAACGAAATCCCGACCGTCGTCGGCAACCTGGTTGGCGGCCTCGCCTTCGTCGGCCTCACGCTCTACTCCACCCACGTGCGCACCGCCCCCAAGCGCAGCGCCGTCTGAACCATCATCCGGCACACGGGCTCCGCAATTCGCGGGGCCCTGCCCATGACAGATGTCGAGCACACTCTCACTGAGCACCGGCCAGTACTCCGACAAGGGGCGCAAGGAAATCAATCAGGATTTTCATGGCCTGTGCATTCCCGACGCCCCGCTGCTGAACACGAAGGGCATCGCCATCGCCCTTGCTGACGGCATCAGCAGCAGCGATGTCAGCCATGTTGCCAGCGCAGCCGCGGTCCGGAGCTTTCTTGACGATTACTACTGCACCTCGGAAGCATGGACGGTCAAGACCGCTGCGCAGCGCGTGCTGGAAGCGACCAACTCCTGGCTGTACGCGCAGACCCGGCAGAGCCCGTACCGCTACGACGGGGACCGTGGTTATGTGTGCACGCTCAGCGCACTGATCGTCAAATCCGCAACGGCACACATCTTCCATATCGGCGACAGCCGGATCTACCGCCTGCGGGACGCCAATCTCGAACAACTCACCGACGACCATCGAATCGTCGTGTCGCAGGACACACACTACCTCGCCCGCGCCCTTGGCATTTCCGCACAACTGGATATCGACTATCAGCGCCTTGCAGTGAAAGAGGGCGACATCTTCGTTCTTGCCACCGACGGGGTGTACGAATTCGCCTCGCCCCGGTTCATCGTCGACGCCATCAACGAGGCCGCGATGGATCTCGACGCAGCGGCGCGATGTATCGCCGAAGAAGCCTTCGCCAAAGGCAGCACGGACAATCTGACCGTCCAGATCGCGCGCGTCGACACCCTGCCCGACGGGACGGCTGCCGAACACAGGCAGCAATGGCTTGACCTGCCACCCGCCCCGATCCTCCAGCCGCGCATGCTGTTCGACGGCTACCGGATCATTCGTGAAATTCACGGCAACAGCCGCAGCCACATCTACCTGGCCGAGGACGGCGATGGCGCCACACGGGTGGCGATCAAGATCCCCTCGGTCGATCTGCGCGGCGACCCCGCCTATCTGGAAAGATTCATGCTGGAAGAATGGATCGCGCGCCGCATCAACAGCGCGCACGTCCTCAAACCCAGCACGCTGAAGCGGCAGCGCACCGCGCTCTATGTCGTCACCGAGTTCATCGAAGGCCAGACGCTGGCGCAATGGATGATCGACAACCCGGCGCCGCCGATCGAAACCGTGCGCGGCATCGTCGAACAGATCGCGAAAGGCCTGCTCGCCTTCCATCGCATGGAAATGCTGCACCAGGACCTGCGCCCGAACAACATCATGATCGACAAGGCCGGCACGGTGAAGATCATCGATTTCGGTGCGACGCGAGTTGCCGGCCTGATCGAATCTGAAACGACGACCCTGCAGCCGCACATTCTCGGCACCGCCCAGTACACCGCGCCGGAATACTTTCTCGGCGAAGCGGGTACGCCCTGCGCTGACCTGTTCTCGCTTGGCGTGATCACTTACCAGATGCTGAGCGGCCGCCTACCCTACGGCGCCGAAGTGGCAAAAACCCGCAGCAAGGCCGCGCAGCGAAAGCTGAAGTACGCCTCGGTGCTGGACGACTACCGCGAGATTCCGGCCTGGATGGACCCCGTCCTCGCCAAGGCCGTTCACCCGGACCCGAACAAGCGCTACCAGGAACTCTCCGAATTCATCTACGACCTCAGGCACCCCAACAACACGCTGCTGGGCAAGGGGCCGCCGCCGCTCATCGAACGCAATCCGCTGGTGTTCTGGCAAGCCCTGTCGTTCTGTCTGAGCCTGCTCGTGCTGCTGCTGTTGAGCACCAGTTCGCTGGTGAAATAGGCGACCTCAGGCAGACAGGATCAGCCACGCCGCGATGCCCCACAGCATCAGGGCCACGCCGCCATCGAGAACCTGCCATGCACGCGGGCGCCTGAACACCGGGGCCAGCAACCTTGCGCCGTAGCCCAGCAGCACGAACCAGCACACCGAACCGGCAATCGCACCCGCGGTGAACAACGGACGCAATTCCGCCGCCTGGCTGTTGCCGATTGAACCCAGCAACACCACGGTATCGAGATAGGCATGAGGATTGAGCAGGCTGAAGCCGGCAGCCGTCAGCAGTGCCTGGCGCCAGGTCAGGCTGCGACGCTGACCGGCGTCCGCCTGCAGGCTGCCACCCGCAAGTGCCGAGCGCAGTGAACGCAGACCGTACCAGCCCAGAAAAGCCGCGCCGCCGTAGCGGGCCGCCTCCATCCAGTCGGGATTGGCCGAGAACACTGCACCCAGTCCGTTCATGCCGAGCAGAATCAGGCTGATGTCGCACAGGACCGACACCACGACCGTGAGCAGCACATGTTCGCCGCGCAGCCCCTGACGCAGCACATGTGCGTTCTGTGCGCCGATGGCCATGATGAGTCCGAGGGTCAGCATAAACCCGTTCAGAAAGCCGGCATTCATGATCAAGCTCCAGTGAGTCCCAGACCGCCTGTGCCACGTCGCCGGATCGGTCTGGGTGCATGAAATGTAGATGCACCCAGACCTTAAAATAAGTAATATCGTTAAATATCGTTTTACATGATTTTTTCTAATGTTAGACCTGCGTCTGCAAGCTTTCGAGGCGGTGCTCAAGGAAGGTGGCTTCGAGCGCGCTGCGCGCCATCTGAATCTGACCCAGTCTGCGGTTTCACAACGGGTGAAGCTGCTCGAGGCCGAGCTCGGGCAGGCGCTGCTGGTGCGCAGCAAGCCTGTGCAACCCACCCCCGCCGGCCGTCGCCTGCTGCCCTATCTGACCCAGCTCAGGCTCGTCGAGGCCGAGGCCCAGCGAGCCTTGCGCCCGGGCGCCAAAGGGCAGCCACTGCGCCTGCCGGTCGGGCTCAATGCGGACAGCCTGGCGACGTGGTTCCTGCCCGCGGTCGAACACGTGGTGCGGGAAGAGCGCCTGGTGCTCGACTGCGTGGTCGATGACCAGGACCACACCCACACCCTGCTGGCAAACGGCGACGTACTCGGTTGCGTGAGCACCCGCGCCGACCCGATGCGCGGTTGCGCAGTGATGCGACTCGGCGTGATGCGTTACCTGTGCGTCGCCTCACCCGAATTTCGCGCCAGACACTTTCCTTCGGGCCTCACCCGGGCAGCACTCGCGCGCGCACCGGCCATCGTCTATGGCCGCAACGACGACATGCACGATCTCTTCCTGCGCAACCAGTTCGGTCTCGACGTGGGCCACTACCCCTACCACGTCGTCCCCTCATCCGAAGGCTTCGTGGCATTTGCACTGAACGCGCTCGGCTACGGCTTCGTACCCGAAATTCAGGTCCGCGACGCGCTTGAAGCAGGCAGCCTCGTCGATCTCGCACCCAAGCAGCAGGAAACCGTAGAGTTGTACTGGCACCACTGGCAGGTTCAGTCCTCGGTGATGGCGCAGTTCTCGCGGGATCTCGTCACCGGCGCCGCACGCGCGCTGGAACTGCCGTCCGTCGATGACACGGCGGCACGCTGATCGCAGTTTCCGTGCGCACAGCCTAAGTCCTCGCGCGGTTCGCGAGAGTGACGCCGATCGCCGCCAGCGCACCACCGACGACCATGGATATCAGGATCGTCTCGCCCAGCACCAGGGCCCCCAGAATGACGCCGAAAGCGGGCACCAGATTGGTAAACACCGCCGCGCGGGACGCGCCGATGGCCTTGATCCCTTCGTAATACCAGACGAAACCCACGACCGTGCCGAACACCCCAAGGTAGACCATTGAGCCCCACACCTCCCATCCGAATGTGTGCCAGTCACTCGGCCTGAACTCCCACACAGCACCAACGGACAGAAACACAAGCCCCCACATTGCCGCATACGTCGTGGCCGCGATCGGGCTCAGATCCTTGAGCGCCTTGCGCCCGATCAGCGTGTATGCGGCCCAGTTCATCACCGCGATGAACATGAGCGTTTCACCTTTTCCGATCGAGCGTCCGAAATCGTATGCCACGGTCAGCAGTTCGCCGCGGGTGATGACGACTGCGGCACCCACGAAAGCGATGCCGAAGCCGAGCCATTTGATGCGTCCCAGACGCTCGTGAAACAGGAGACTGGCAAACACGGCCGTCGCAATCGGGTTCAGCGCGACCAGCAGGGCCGTCCGCCCTGCCGGCATATGTGAAAGCGCCGCCAGAAAGCAGACGTTGTAAAGAAAGATCCCGGTGAACCCGAGTGCAGCGGTCACCAGTACCTGCGACCCGCGCAGCCGGGGCAGACCACCTTCAAACTTCCACGCCACGAGCAGCAACAACACCACCGCGATCGCGAACCGCCCTGTTGCCGCCGCCATCAGCGGCATCTCCTGAGCAAGCACCCGCCCCGCGATGAAGGTGCCGCCCCAGAACAGCGCCACCATCACCAGCTTGACATACACCCACAGGCTGACGCCTTCAGCAGGCCTTGAGGCAGGCTGTTCGGGGGCCGCCTCGATGGCAATTGCGGGCAGAGGCGAAGGGCATGACACGTCGGTATTCATGATCGTACTGAGATGAATGAAGTCGGAAGCAACTTGGCTAGATCGATATCCTATTACTTATCCCAGCTCGTGAATTCGAGACAGGCAGAAATCTGGCAGCGAAGTCATTCAGGAGCGGAGCTGCACAAGCTTCAGAACTCTGGCACCAAACATCACCACGAAGAGCGAGAGTCCGATGAATGCGACGCCGATCGCTTGCCACACCCCAATCGTCTCGCCAAAGGTCAGCATGCCGGCCACGAGGCCGATCACCGGGACACCGAGGCTGAAAGGTGCGACACGATTGGCCGGATGACGCTTCAGTAGGTGGGTCCATAGCCCGTATGCGGTGATGGTGGCGAGCCAGCCCAGATAGGCCACGCCAAGCCAGCCAGTCACGGACGCATTGGTCCAGTTCGACTGCGCTTCGACCGGGTCGAATACCCAGCTCATCATCACGAACGGAACAATCGGTGTCAGGCTCGACCAGACCACGAACTGGAACGGGTTGTACCCCGGGTTGCTGCGCTGCAGATTGCGCGCGACGATATTCGATACGCCCCACATCGCGGCCGCGCTCAGGGTCAGCACGAAGCCGCTGATGGTCATCTGCGTGGCCGTCACATCATGCGCGGCGAGGAAGCTCATCGCGAAACACAGCAGCCCCAGACCGGCGAAAACCAGACCACCGGTGAGCTGTCGCGTCAGCCGTTCGTTGAGCAGGAAGAAGGCAATGATGGTGGTGAAGAACACCTGCGTCTGCATCAGCACCGACGCCAGGGCCGAGCTCATCCCAAGCTCAAAGCCGAGGAACAGCAGTCCGAACTGCCCGACGCCCTGAGCCAGACCGTAAGCGGCAAGCCAGCGCCACGGCACCTTGGGCCGGGGGACGAAGAAGATGAGTGGCACGAGCGCAAACACGTAGCGCGCAGCCCCGAGCTGCCATGGGGTGAAGTCGCGCAGCGCAAGTTTCATGGCCACGAAGTTGAGACCCCAGATCACGACGACCGCAAGCGCTGCCGCCAGATCGCGACCACTGAGTGCCTGAGTGTTCATGTCAGCACCACCGACTGAGAAAGCGTCCGGGCAGGCGCGTCGAACGCAGCGCCATCGGCCGTCCCGTTTTCGTGTATCGAGGCGGTGGTTTCGCGGCCGTGCCAGCACGAGCCAAGCCCTGACGCCAGGCGGACGTCGAGCATGTTTTCGACGTGGATCATCGAAATTCCTTCAAAGCATGGAGATTCAGCAGCAGAAGTGGAACAGGCAGCAGCCGTCCCATCGTATTGCTGGGGATGATAGGGTCACCGGGGCTGCGCGGCTGGATCCAGTCGCAGAGGGCTATGGGTCCAGAGCAGGGTCCGTCGCGGGGTCCATCACGCGTGCGTGATGGTTTGCGCGGGTTTGCGCGGGTTTGCGCGCCTCGGGCACGGCTCATTTTACAACCCCGACCCCGGCGCGGGCGGCTGTGTGACGATCAGCCCCGCATGTGCCGGGCGCTTAAACCGGCCATCAGCGCGCGCGCAAGCACGATCGTGGCAATCAGCGCGGCGATCCATGCCCACCCGCTTGTCTGCGTCTCGACCACCACGCTGTTGCCCGCCGTTGCGGCGAAGACGCGTCGTGGCTGCGCGGGATCGACCGCGAGGACGGTAATCGAGGGCAGATCCGCCCCCTTGCTGATGCTCCGCCAGCTCAGGCCGGCGTCGTACGTGCGAAAGATCCGCCCCGACCGCCCACCGGCATACAGCCTTGTCGAATCTTCCGGGTCGATGGCGACGGCGCGGATGAAGGGATCGGTGAGTCCGGAATTGAGCGCACGCCAGTGTTCGCCACCGTCCGCCGAACGAAGGACGCCGCCCCCCTCGGTCGCCGCATAGATGACGGCGGGGCTGATGAGCGGGTCGATTGCTAGTGCCTGTATGTCGGGCTGCTGCAGCCCGGTGTTGAGCGCCCGCCAGTTCGTCCCGCCCGCTGCCCCTTTGTAAATGCCCTTGCTGGTCGCGACGTAGACCGTGTCGGGAAACAGCGGATCGAACACGATGTGCTGGATCACCGCGCCGCTGAAATCCGCAAGCGTGTCCCAGTGCTGCCCGCCATCCCGGGTGGCGAAGAGCTGCCCCGCGGCCCCGCCCGCGAGCATGACACCCGTCGAACGCGGATGCACGGCGAGTGCAAGAAGCGGAGAACCTGCGCCCTGCCCCACCGCCAGCCAGTGCGCGCCCCGGTCGTGAGACACCAACACCAGACCGCGCCCGGTCACGGCGTACACCCTTGAACGAAGCACTGGATCAGGCACGACTGCGCTCACCCACGCATCCGGAATGCCGCGCCCGGCCTCCCACGTGCGCCCGCCATCGACAGACCGGAACGCACCCGAATACCGGCTGCCGACATGAATGACCTGTGGCAGCGCGCCCGTGCCTCCCGGATCGATGACCAGCGCTTCGACCTGCACGTTGTGCAGACCACGATTGGCAGCACGCCAGCTCGCGCCAGCGTCGCGCGACATCTCTACACCCGCGAACCTCGTGCCTGCATGGATGTGCCCAGGCAGGCGTGCGTCGGTGGCGAGCGCCTCAATCGGCGTACCTCTCCGCCATGCTGCGACTGCCTGCCAGCTCCGTGCGCCGTCGACCGAGCGGAACATCTCGCCCGACTGCGCTCCGGCATGGAGGGTGCCGCCTGACGCCCGCGCCAGCCCGGTCACCATGGCGTCGTCGAGCCCAAGGCTCGCGTCAGCCCAGGTCTTGCCGTCGTCACGGGAGACAAGAACGCCGTTGCCCGGCAGCGCAACAAGGATCGCACCGGACGCGGGATCGACGAGCACGTCCTGCACATACCATGTCGGCACACCGACGCCGACCCAGCGCGGTGACCCCGGGCGCAGGCGGTAAAGCCCCGCGCCGGTGCCGGCATAGACGGTGCCGGGCGCCCGCATGTCCGTCGCCAGCACGTTCACGAAAGCATCGTTCAGTCCCGTGGAATACGCATGCCAGCTTTCACACGCGTCGTCAGAGCGGTAGATCCCGCCACCGAAGCTGGCGACCAGCAAGGCGGCAGGATTCGTGGGGTCAATGACGATCGAGCGCAGCGCCGGCACATCGAGGCCGGCATTGCATGCCCGCCAGCTGCGGCCCCGGTCTGCGCTGCGGAAAACGCCCCTGGAGTCCGTGGCAGCAAAAAGCCGCGAAGGCGTCAGCGCTCCGGCTGCGATATCCACCACCGTCACCCCCGCCAGACCGGCATTCGCCCGCTGCCAGCTCTGCGCACCGTCGAGCGAACGGAACACGCCCCCTTTCAGTGTGCCCGCATACAGCACCCGCGCATCCAGACGATCGAAAGCAATGGTGCGCACCGACCCCCCTTCAGGACCGATGGATGTCCATCCCCCGCTCCACCCGGCACTGCAAGCCCAAAGCACGAACGCCGCCCAGGCCGCGATGACGAGGCTCGCACCCAGGGGCAGCTCAGAGCGCAAGCTCATGGATGAACACACCGACGTCATCGGCGAGCTTCTTCCTGATCTGCAGCGCAACCGGGGCATGCGCGGCGAGATCGAGCGAGCAGCGGTAAATGCTTGCGCCGTAGCGGGTCGTACGCCGGTCGAACACATGCTTCAGCAGCTGAGTGACCCGCAGCCCGGTATGGAAATGAATGCAGATGAGCGTCGTTTCGATGCGCTGGGCGAGTTGGGAGCAGGTCCCGACATGAAAGCAGCCCGCATCGCTCGAGTGGCTGCTCTGGTCAAACACCGCAGGCACCCTGTGCCGGGCCGATGCAAGGGTGGCGTCGGCTGCACGCTGTTCGGCGGCACTCGCATTCATCTGCAGCAGGGCCAGCCCAAGCTCGCCAACGGTGAAGCGTTCGAGTACGGGTGGTGCGCAGTCGAGCACTTCTACCGTCCACCCGACGTTCTGCATCACGAGCAGATAGAAGCGGTGCCAGTGGTCGAAATCACGCTCGCGGTCGAAACGCTCGTCCGCGCCAAGCTGCGCAAAGAGCAAGGCATCCAGCACATCGGCCCGTGCCGCCTGATCGACCCCGGCGACAAAGGAGACAAGACTGCCCTTCGCAACGTAAGCCGTCTGTTCCCCGCTGCCGCCGTCGGCCGTCATCCCCCGCATGGCCGGCAGCAGGTGCCCGCTGAAGGCACGTCCCACATGCACCTGGGCTGGCGGAGCAAGCGGCAGGCTGTCGACGAAGGCGATCTGTCCCTGAGTGTCGATTCGCAACGGTTCTCGCTCCCATCGTTAGCGCACGCCGGACCGGGCGTCGGGGTCGGTCAGCGTCGGTTCGCAGCGTCCTCCAGCTCCCGGTAGCGGCGCAGCAACACCGGCCGGACGCTTTCGAACATCAGCATGTTGAGCCTGGCCACCCAGATGGCAAGCCGGAACGCGTGACGCGCCGGCGCTTGCGCAGCCTGCACCTCCGGCAGTAGCGCAGGCGCGGGCGACTCGCGTGCCTCGGGCGGCAGCGCCACGAGCAGGATTGAGGTCAGCAGGGGCGATCCGTTCGCATCCGCTTCCACGAGCCCGACCCAGCACGGCCTGTGCGGCCAGTCGTCCAGCGCCTGTAGCTTTCCGGTCAGCCCGCGGACCAGAGGATGATCGCCAAGCGCCTGCCTCAGGATGCGCCTCGCAGCCCCTTCCTGCGTCTCATCGGGCACCTCGTACTCGGTCTGCCAGGCACGCTCGACCGTCACCCAGCCCAGCTTCGACAGGGTCTTCTCGCAGGTATCGAGCCAATCGTCGGGCCGCCCGTCGATGGACACGCCGGCATGGGCCGCATGCGCTTCAGCCGCCCAGCTCGTCAGCGTCACCGCATCCCGGATCTCGTCGGATACGTCGGTGCCGAACGCGAAGATCAGACCGTCGGAGACGCGGACCGCACGTTGCGACTCGAGAAAGCATTCTGCGGTCATCAAGTCCTCACGCCCGACCGTTCGCCAGGCGCGAGCACCGTGTGGGCGCTGCTTGCAGCCAGTCGCGTGGTGTGAGCCGGGCGCAGCAGGCCCGTCCGGGATGGTCTAGAAGCCAAGGTCCAGGTCTTCGACGTAAGCGGCGACATGGTCGCGCATCTTCTGCTCCAGCTTGTCGCGCGCGCCCTTGGCGTAATAGTCCTGATTGAAGGTCGCCACCTTCTGATCCTTGTAGATGGACACATCGGAGCTCTTCCAGTTGAACCACAGCACCGTGGTGTCACGCGTCTTGAAGTCCAGCGCAAACGCGCCGAAGGCCAGCGACAGCGACTCGTTCTCCTTGCTCGCCACGCCGAGGAGAAACTTCCCGGCCTTGTCGCTCATGGTGGAGTTGTTGAACAGCTTGATACGGTTTCCGTCCCGCGGCAGCTTGCCGATGGCATCAATCGCAGCCTTCGCGATCGCCGCCCCGTTCTGCGATGCCACAGCCGTCAGCACCTCGATGATCACGGCATCCACCGACAGCCCCTGCGAGGCCGCCTTGTACTTCTCCCAGCTGAACGACATCACCCAGCCCAGGTTGGACATCACCTTGGAATAGTTCGCGAACCATGCCTGCATGTTCTCGAACGACTGGTTGTCGGGCACGACGATGTCGGAATTGAGCTGTGCGGCCAGCGTGGTGTACTCGATGTCCTGCTTGTCCTGCCCGGAGAGATTCCCCGAGAACGCAGTCACCTGCCCCTTGATGAGGGCTGCAGTGGGTTTGTCTGTTTCAGCGCTCAGGGGCGCGCCAAGAATGGCGGCACGTTTGGACTGACGCCCGAGCATTCTTGCGTCGGCTTCAATGTCCGGAATCTGAAGGGACATCACGTACTGGTCGGAATCCTGTGTCATCTGGCTCTCCGTTAAGTGATTCAGGGGCTGATCGACAATGTTCGACGTAACGCGCTCAACAGCGGAGGTCGACAGCGGCGTCCTGACAGTCTAGTTCAATCACCGGGCATTGAAAGTCCGAGGGGAGATGCGCCTGCGATGTGCTGGCGGACCACGGCCGCCATGCCGCGCGTCATCCGCACCACCGGCCACTAGCTCAGCCTGATGCCGGTCTTCTTGAGAATCGCCGTGGAAAAAAGGACATCGTGCGCGCGACACGCGCATGGAAAGCGGGTGTGGATCAGCGCCGCGACTTCGTCGACACGCTCGAGTGCGGCCTCTCGGCTGCCTGCGTGCACCATCGCAAACAGGTTGTACGGCCAGTCGGGCAACTGGCGCGGCCGGCGGTAGCAATGGGTGATGAAACCGAGCGCCCCCACCAGCTCGCCGACTTCATCCACCAGCGCGTCGTCGATATCCCATACGGTCATGCCGTTTGCGGTATAGCCGATGGCGTAGTGATTGGGCACTGCGCCGATACGCCTGATCGCACCGCTGGACAGCATCGCCGCGAGACGTTCGCGCACCACGGCTTCGGTGCAGCCAAGCTGGCTGGCGAGCTCGGCATAGGGACGCGGCACCAGCGGCAAGCCCTGCTGGGTGGCGAGTACCAGGCGACGATCCAGTTCGTCGCCTCCCGCATCGACACCGCTCACCGATTCGTTCGTCATCAGGCCTCCAGCCTCATTTCGACGAAGTACTCCCTTTCCTTGGGAAACAGATGTACCGGCAAGCCGGTAAGCGTCTCGATGCGCGCCGCCGCATCCGCGATGCCCTCGGGGCTTGCAGTTGCAAGCACGAACCACATGTTGAAGGCATGCGTGCGGCGGTAGTTGTGCGCCACGGCCGGCAAGGAATTGACGGCGTCCACCACCCGCTCCCAGTCGGCCTCGGGCACCGCCATCGCCGCCAGACAGAAGGCACCGCCCATGCGCTCGATCTGGAACATCGGTCCGAAGCGGGTCAGCACGCGGTCTTCGAGCAGACTGTTCAGGCGCGCGATCACTTCGTCCTCGCTCAGGCCAAGCATCGCCCCGACGGCTGCATACGGTTGTTCCACCAGCGGAAACTCACCCTGCAGTGCGTTGATCAGCTGGCGGTCAACGGCGTCGGGTTCACGGCTGGCAGCGATACCACGTGCCCCGCGCGCCGTATGTTCAGCCATGACCGCTCTCCGGCCCCAGTGGCAGGTAGTGCGCGCCGCTCTGCTTGAAGCGCCGCCCGCTGAAGAGCACCGCATGCGAAAAGTGATCGAGCCCGAGCGAGCATGCGATCTCGTCCCGCTGCGCAAGCACGGTTTCGCGGACGCTGCCGTGGATCATGCAGAACAGGTTGTAAGGCCAGTGCGGAAGGGACCGTGCGCGTCGATAGCACAGCGTGACGCCGGGGTGCCGTGCAAGCTGCCTGCCCAGCGTGCTGGCCAGTTCGTCCGGCACATCCCACACACACATGGCGTTGGCCTTGATGCCGAGTTCATGGTGACGAACCACCACGCCGAAGCGCCGGATCAGCCCGTCCTCCAGCGCCCGCGACACGATCTCGATCACCATGTTTTCGTTGAGCCCGACCCGCTGACCGACGCCAGCCCACGGTGCGGCCATGATGGGCAAGCCGCGCTGCAGGGCGGCGAACAGGCCGCGTTCCATCGCCGGCAGGGCACACGCGATTTCAGTGCTGCCCGACATCCGGGACTCGCATTCGGCCCGGCCTGGCGCACTGCGTCCGGAGAGATCGAAACCGAGATCGATATGAAACTCTTCCAGCATCGGCAGGACGAGGGCATGGCAGCCGGTATCGGCTTCGATGGAAGAGACCATGCGCCGCAAGGCTTCATCGTCGGTTGCCGAAGCGACGAACCACAGATTGAAGGCGTGCTCGCGCTCATAGTTGTGATTCACGCCAGACTCGGCGCTCACACGTGCAGCCACTTCGTCCAGGCGCTCCGCGGGTACCGCCAGCGCCACCAGCGCGCCCGCCCCAAGGCGACGCGGTGCGAACACGGCGCCGACCCGGCTCACCACCCCGACCGTCACCCAGTCGAGATAGCGCTCGATGACGGCCTGCTCGCTCAGACCGACGCAGTCGCCGATCGCGGCAAAGGGACGCGGTACGAGCGGAAAGCCGCGCTGCCAGTCGTTGAGCAGGCGAAACTCGGCACTGTCGGTGTCGAGCAGCAAAGGATGGATGCGTGCCATGGCTCAGAACCCGGTACGCGCCGCGCGGCTGGTAAAGAAGATGCCGCTCGGACTGGCTGCCGCAAAGCTGTGAACGGGCTTGTGGCTGGCCGTATCGTAGATGAACACCCGGTTGTCGTCGCGGGACGACAGCCATACGACCTCGCCGCGGGGTGCAAACTCCATGTGCAGAATGGCGCGTCCCGGCTGCAACGTATCGACCACGTTCTGACTCAGGGTGTCGATGACCTGAACCCAGCCATTCTCGGGAAAGGCGAAATTGACCCACACCTCGCGCCCGTCCGGCCGCGCCATCACGAACACTGGTTGGCTCTTCACCGCAATCCGCCCCACTTCCTGCCAGCTGGTGGTATCCACAACCAGCACTTCATGACGGCCAATGGCTGGCAGGTAAGCACGCCCTCCCGCAATCGCCCAGCCGCGAAGATGCGGCATCTTGTACACCGGCAACGGAGCATCGCCCTTGCCATAACCGGCGAGAATCTTGCGAACGCCCTGCTGCGGTCGCCACAGATCGAGCATGGCCAGCCCGTCCTCACCGAACAGGCCCGCGATGTAATAGCGCCCATCGGGCGTCACCAGCGCATCGTAGGGCTGATGACCGGCGGGGAAGCGCTGCGTTGTCGGGTGTGCCGGATCGGAGAGATCGGTCACCCGGATCTCGTCGGCATCGAACAGGGAATAGACGAAACGGTTACCCGGCAGATCAGCCAGACCGACCACCTTGGAGCGCTGGCCATCGCTGCCGTAGCTCGCAGGGACGTCGGCGACCAGTTCGAGGGTTTCGGCATCGAAAGCCTTGATGCCGCCAGGCGTGTAGTTCTGCGCCACCACGATGCGGCCATCCTGCGAGATCGCTCCGCCAATCGCGTTGCCGGCCTGCATGACCCGACGCACGATGCGGGCGGTCAGCAGGTCGACCTTGCTCAGACCACCATCACGACCGAACACATAGGCATAACGTGCGTCGCGCGAGAACACCACCGACGCGTGAGACAGGTCACCCAGCCCTTCAACCTGAGCAAGCACGGCGCGCGCGCTGGTATCGACGATTTTCACCCGCCCGTCGGCACGCTCGATCAGCACGCCAAGATCTCCGGTACCGCGCAGTACCGGCGCGGCCGTGGAGCAGGCCGACAGCAGGAGCACCATCACCGGCAACAGAATGCCCCATAGCAGCGGTGGGGAAAGACGGACGTTTTCCTTCGACATGTAGCGACTCCTGCTTCTTTTTAGCGTTCTGCGCCCTGCAATGCCAGCCCGCGATCGGCCGGAAAACCGTGCATCAGCTGATGAATGATCCAGTGCGCTTCGAGTTCGGAGAGAATGCCGCGAAACGGCGGCATCGGTGTACCCGGACGACCGTCCATGACCGTTGCCACCAGGCCTTCGACCGGTTTGTCGGCAAGTGCAGCGGGGGTCAGTGCGGGCCCAAGCCCGCCGGCAAGCGTCAGGCCATGGCAGGACCCGCAGTCCTGGCGAACCATGTGCACCAGCACGCGTTCGCGTTCGGCCGCAAGCGGCGGCGTGGCGGAAGCGAGCACCGACATCAGGGTGAGCCCGACAAGAACGAGAACATGCATCAACAGTGCTGGCGGCTTCATCATGCTATCCGTATGCGCTTCATCGGGGTCCAGCATGACGTCTGAGCCCCTTGCCTGCCTTGACCCGAATCAACCACACCGGTCCGGGCCAGCCCCGGCCACGGCCGCAAATCGCTGGCAACAAAAAGCCAGGACATTCGCTGACGAAAGTCCTGGCCGTCGATACGGCGCGACCTAAGCCGCGCCCGCATTGCATCAATAAACGTCGTGCTGGGTGTTGTACAGATTGAACTTGCCGGTCGGCGTGATCAGACGCGGATCCTTGATCACCGCCTTGAGCGTGCGCGTCTTGTCATCGACCACGACGATTGCCGACTCCTGGTTCTTGGCCGACCACACCGAGAACCATACCTCGTCACCCTTGACGTTGTACTCGGGTTGCAGCACGCGCTTGGCACCTTCACCCAGTTCGGCCCACTTCGCGATCGGCAGCACCTCGAAGCCCTTGTCGAGCTTGTTGATGTCATACACCGCGATCGACTGGCTCACCGCCGGATCCGGATTCAGCGCGGTATCCACCCACAGGTTCTTCGACTTCGGATGGGTCTTGAGGAAGAGCGAACCTCCGCCCTGCCCGGTCAGCGACTCGACCATCTTCCATGCATACTGCTTGTGCTTCTCAGGATCGGTACCGATCAGCGCAATGCTTTCGTCGCCGAGGTGGCCGGTCGCCCATACCGGACCGTACTTGGGATGGATGAAGTTGGCGCCACGACCCGGGTGCGGAATCTTGCCCACGTCGATCAGCCCGGCAAGCTTGCCATCCTTCGCATCCACTGCGGCAATCTTGTTCGACTGGTTGGCGGCAACCATGAAGTAGCGCTTGGTGCTGTCCCAGCCACCATCGTGCAGGAAGCGTGCAGCCTCGATCTCAGTGGTCTTCAGGGCGTGGATGTTGGAGTAATCCACCATCAGGATCTTGCCGGTTTCCTTCACGTTCACCACAAACTCGGGCTTGTAGTGCGAAGCCACGATGGAGGCAACCCGCGGCTCGGGGTGGTACTCCTGCGTGTCCACCGTCATGCCGCGCGTACCGACGATCTTGAGCGGCTCGAGGGTGTCGCCTTCCATGATGACAAACTGCGGCGGCCAGTAGGAACCGGCAATCGCGTACTTGTCTTCGAAGCCTTTGTACTTCGAGGTTTCGACCGAGCGGGCCTCGAGACCGGTGCGGATCTCGGCCACGGTGTCGGGTTTCTCCATCCACAGGTCGATGAGGTTGATCTTCGCATCGCGGCCGATCACATACAGGTAACGTCCGGACGCGGACGTGCGCGAAATGTGAACGGCATAGCCGGTCTTGAGGATGCTGATGATCTTTTTGCTGTCACCATCGATCAGGGCCACTTCGCCGCTGTCACGCAGCGTGGTGGAGAAGATGTTGTCGAGGTTGTAGCTGTTCATCTTCTTCGTCGGACGCTTCTCCGGCGGAACCACGACTTTCCACGTCGCCTTCATGTCCGCCATGCCGAACTCCGGCGGTTGCGGCGGGGTTTGCTGAACATAGCGCGCCATCAGATCGACTTCGTCGTCGGTCAGTTCGCCCGAGGTGCCCCAGTTCGGCATCCCGGCCGGCGAGCCGTACTTGATGAACACCTTGAGGTAATCGGTACCCGAGGCCAGAGTCTTGTCGGGCGTCAGCGGCTTGCCGGTCGCGCCCTTGCGCAGCACGCCGTGACAGCCAGCACAGCGTTGGAAATAGATCTGCCGAGCCTTGTCGAACTCGGCCTTCGACATCGACGGCGCCTTGGGATTGATGTCCTGATACATCTCCACTTCACCAAGCGGCGAACCGCCCGCCTGATACTTCATCTCGGCGGGTGAAACATCCTTGTGTGTCTCCTCGGCCCAGGCCGCAGTCAGTGCAAGCGGCAGCGCAGCCAGCACGGCGGCATGACGAATCCAACGCATATGCTGCATTTTCTCTCTCCTTCGTAAAGCATGAACAGACCCAAAACCATGCAATCAGTATCGAACTCGTGCCGACTTGCGATCCTTGATATGAATTAATTTTCCACACTACGCTTAGGGATAAAGTCCAGCTATCCTAAACGTAGCAGATATTGACTGAGAATAAAGACCATGACTCAAAGCACCCTGCTTCGCCCTGCGTCCTCCTCGCTCATCCACCTCAGCCGAGGATCTGCAGGCCCCTTCGCAAGCCCGGCGGCACCGCGCCAACCCGGGCACACCGGCTCCGCAACCGGCTCGGTCGCCCTCGTGGGTGCCGGTCCGGGCGACCCCGAACTGCTGACCCTGAAGGCGGCCCGGCGCATCGCCGAAGCCGATGTCATCGTCTATGACCAACTCGTGGGCGAAGGCATCCTGGATCTGGCGCGTCCAGACGCGCGGCGTATCTATGCAGGAAAGAAGGCCGGCCGGCATGCACTGCCCCAGGACGAGATCAATCTGCTGCTGGTCGAACTTGCACGCCAGGGGCTCAGGGTCGTGCGCCTCAAGGGCGGTGACCCCTTCATTTTCGGACGCGGCGGAGAGGAGATGCAGGCACTGATCGCCAGCGGCATCGCCTGTGAGGTCGTGCCCGGTGTCACCGCTGCAGCAGGCATGGCGGCAAGCACCGGCATTCCGCTGACGCACCGTGACCACGCACAGACCGTGGTATTTGCCACCGGCCACCTGAAGGAAGGCAGCGTCGATCTCGACTGGGACGCGCTGGCCAGGCCCCACCAGACCATCGTCATCTACATGGGCCTGGGTGCGCTCGACATCATCTGTCGTGAGTTGGTGGCGCACGGTCTGTGGCGCACCACACCTGCCGCGGTCGTGCATGCCGCCACGACGCCGCAGCAACGCATCGTCACCAGCACCCTGATGTCGCTGCCCTTCGAAGTCCGCGCCGCAAAGCTGCAGACACCCAGCCTGATCATCGTGGGGACCGTGGTGGAGTTGCACCCATTGCTGACGCAAGCAGCCGAGCAAGCCGCAGCACTTGCGCTCTGACCAACACGGTCAGTCACCCCCGGAGTTGCGATGCTGCGGGCTTGCGGGTGCCATAAACTGGGGCGGGTGCTTCATCGGTTGTAGAATCCTGCCCTTGTCCCGCATCCCATCATGGCAGGCTCGAACGTGGCGTCATCCCGCTCCAACCCGTTTCGCATCGCGATCAATGGTTACGGCCGCATCGGCCGTTGCTTTCTGCGCGCCCTTCACGAATCGTCGATCAGCGACCGCTTCAAGGTCGTTGCCATCAACGAGCCGGCCGACCTGGCCAGCATCGCCTACCTCACCCGCTTCGATTCGACCCACGGCCGCTTTCCCGGCCGGGTGGTCGCCGATGACGACGCTCTGCTGATCGGCGATCAGATGATTGCCGTGACCCACGCCACCACACCGGAAGGCGTGGACTGGGCGGGCCTCGAGCTTGATCTGGTGGTCGAGTGTTCGGGTCAGTACAGCGACCGCGCAGCGCTGCAGCGCTTTCTCGATGCCGGGTGTCCACGCCTGCTGCTGTCGCACCCGGGAAACAGCGCGGCAGACGTGGATGCGACCATCGTGCATGGCATCAACGACGCCACACTCACCGGCACCGAACGTCTGGTCTCGAATGCGTCGTGCACCACGAACGCCGTGGTACCGGTGCTCGACCTGCTGCATCGCGAGATCGGGATCGAGCAGGCGCTGCTCACCACCCTGCATTCCGCGATGAACGATCAGCCGCTGATCGACGGTTATCACGACACCGACCTTCGCCGCACGCGCTCGGCAATGCAGTCGATCATCCCGGTCTCCACCGGCCTCGCGCGCGGCGTGGAGCGCCTGCTTCCTGCGCTGACCGGCCGCGTGCACGCAAAGGCCATCCGGGTGCCGACGCACAACGTGTCGGCCATCGACATGGTGCTCACCCTCGAGCGGGATGCGTCGGCCGCGTACATCAACACCTTGCTGCAACAGGCTGCCGCAGGCCCGTTTGCCGGCCTCATCGCGTGGTCGGACGAGACCCACGCCTCGATCGACTTCAATCACGATGCCCACTCGGCCATCGTCGATGGCAGTCAGACCCGCTCCTGCGGTCCGCGCATGGTTAACCTGCTGGTGTGGTTCGACAACGAATGGGGCTTCGCAAACCGCATGCTCGATGTCAGCCGCCACTGGCTGAGCCTGAGCGGGCACACGGCCGCCGCCGATGCCTAGTCCTGCCCTGCTGCTCAATCTGGCGCTCGACCTGTTTTCAGGCCAGCGCCAGCCGCGCGTCGTGGAACCGGCGCTGGTGATGGACGACCCGGCCAGTGCACAAGCCTTCATGCTGGCGGGGCGCGAAGACGGCATCCTCGCCCACACCTACCTCTACCATGCGATCCAGGCCAGTGCGGTCATCGCCCCCGGCGCCACCGTGCTCGATCTCGGCTGCGGCCCGGCGAACCAGCTTGCATTCATCGCCCGCTTGAACCCCGACGCGCGCTTCATCGGTCTCGATGCAGCCGATGCGATGCTCGACCTGGGACGCGAAACACTGGCACGCAACGCCATCACCAATACCCGGCTGTGCGCCGGCGACATGACCGCCCTGCACGGTTTCGACGATGGCTCGGTGGATGCGGTGGTCTCCACCATGTCGCTACACCATCTGGGCAGTCTGGAAGCGCTGTCGAAGACACTGTGCGAGGCCCGGCGCGTTCTCAAGCCAGGCGGAGGTATCTATCTGGTGGATTTCGGCCGTTTGCGGCGACAGGCTTCGCAGGCCTTCTTTGCCACCGAGAACGCGGCGAGGCAGCCCAAGCTGTTTACCGAGGATTACTACAACTCCTTGCGGGCCGCCTTCAGCCTCGACGAACTGCGTGCCGCCGCCGCCGTATTTGGCGCCGCCACACGCATTCGCCGGACTTTCCTGGTGCCATTCCTGGTCGCCATCCGCAGCACCGCTTCGCAGCCCCTCAGGCCCGCCACAGTGGCCGCAGCACGCGCGATCCATGCCGCGCTCAGCCCGCGTCAGCAATACGAGCTGCGCGACCTCTCACGCTTCTTTGGTCACGGCGGCTTTCCGCTCGCCTTCAAACCCTGGTGATCCACCCGCGGGCTGCATGTGCGGCCAAGCGCCATGAGCGCGCAGCCAGCCGCACGCAGCCGCGAGCCGGCTAGCCCAGTTTGAAGCGGCTGACAGCCGCGTGCAGCCCGCTGGAGAGCTTCTGCATGTTGCGCGCGGCTTCTGCCGTGTTGTGCACCGCACGTGCGCCCTCTTCGGACATCTGTGCGATCTGCTCGATATTGCGCGCGATCTCGCTGGAAACCGTTCCCTGCTCGCGAATCGCGTCGGAGATGCTGTTCACCACTTCCATGACACGCTGCGCGCCATCCCGGATCTCGGTGATCGACTCGCCCGCCTGACTCGCCAGCGCCACGCCCGAACCCGCCTGCCGGACACCGGCTTCCATGCTCGACACCGCATTGCGCGTTCCGGTCTGGATCTTGCCAACCATGCTCGCGATCTCGGTTGTCGACAGGCTGGTACGCTCGGCGAGCTTGCGCACTTCGTCGGCCACCACCGCGAAGCCGCGTCCCTGCTCGCCGGCGCGTGCTGCCTCGATTGCGGCGTTGAGCGCCAGCAGGTTCGTCTGGTCCGCAATCTCGCGAATCGTATTGACGATCGACGTGATCTGGTTCGACTGCTCGCCGAGGTCCTGAATGATTTCGGACGAGGATTTCACTGCGTCGGAAATATTGCGCATTTCCGCCGCAGCATTCTGAATGACGCCGGTACCCTTGGCAGACAATTCGCCGGAATGCACCGTGATCGCATGCGCCTCATGCGCATTCTCGGCCACCTGGTCGATGCTGACCGTCATCTCCTCGACCGCAGCAGCCATCGAGGACGCTGCCTCACTCTGATGACTTGACTGGGCGGCAACCTCTTCCGACGCGACCAGCATCTGTGACGACGCGCTTGAGAGCTGCTCGGCGTCTCTCACGATCTCCTCGATCATCTGCCGCAGCGTCTGCTGCATCGCCTTCATGCCGGCCAGCACGCTGGTGGTGTCACCAGGGGCGCATACCACATCGCTCGTCAGGTCACCTGCGGCGATCGACCGCGTGATGCGGGAAGCGTACTCGGGTTCGCCGCCCAGCGTGCGCAGGATCCAGCGTCCCACAAGCGTGAGCGAAATTGCGATGAAGCCACCGATGCCCAGGCCCCACACCAGCAACCAGGCCGCCTTTACCTTGAACAGCGCGTCGACGTCATCAACATAGATGCCGGTTCCGATCACCCATTTCCAAGCATCGCTGCCTTTCACGTAGGACACCTTGGGAACCGGTGCTTCCGACCCGGGCTTGGCCCACAGGTAATCCACGAAGCCTGCACCCCTGGCCTTCACCACATCGTTGAACTCGACGAACAGGAGTTTGCCGTTCGCATCCTTCAACTGGTCGAGCTTCTTGCCGTCGAGATCTCCCCGAATCGGGTGCATGATCATCACGTTGTTCAGATCATTGATCCAGAAATACTCATTCTTGTCGTAGCGCATCGTGCGCAGCACTTCCATGGCCGCTTTCTGCGCGTCGGCAACTTCGAGCGTGCCATTCGCGGCCAGCTTCTCGAAATGGGTGACGGTGGCATGTGCAACCTCGACCAGATTGCGTACCTTCTCCTGGCGGTCCGTCATCAACTGCTGGCGCTCGCTCATGAGCACGACGACAAAGAGCACGCACAGACCGATGACGGTGGCGACAGTGAGCGCAATCAGACGACTGCGCAGGGACATGGACCGATCTTTACTCATGACAATCTCCGCAAACCGCTCGTAACCCGGAATCCACACCGACGAATCGGGCGGCCAGTGTCCGAGCTATCGGCACCGCCGGCCGGATCTTTAACCAGAACGTGCGGCGCGCACTGACGGCACCCGCAGCCACCTCGCTGCGGTCTCGGCGAACCCGCCCGTACCCCACGGCATGCACAAACGCCAGACAACAAAAAACCGCCCTCGCGGACGGTTTCTTGTTGGGCGAATGCCCTTCGTAGCTTGGGGCGACATACCGGTTTCGAACCGGTGACCTTTGGAGCCACAATCCAATGCTCTACCAACTGAGCTAATGCCGCCGCCATCAGGACCCTGTCAAAGACAGGACCCAGAAACTTGTAAATCCAAACCAGAAACATCTCTGGCCTGCCCGGCAGGAATCGAACCTGCAACCCCCGGCTTAGAAGGCCGGTGCTCTATCCAGTTGAGCTACGGGCAGATCCCGCGGGCATCGGGGTGAAGCTGGTCGGGGTGGTGGGATTCGAACTCACGACCCTCTGCTCCCAAAGCAGATGCGCTACCAGGCTGCGCTACACCCCGAGAGCCGCGCACTTTACAG
This sequence comes from Parazoarcus communis, assembly GCF_003111665.1. Classification (NCBI taxonomy): domain Bacteria; kingdom Pseudomonadati; phylum Pseudomonadota; class Betaproteobacteria; order Rhodocyclales; family Zoogloeaceae; genus Parazoarcus; species Parazoarcus communis. The sequence continues at coordinate 4,261,836 of NZ_CP022188.1, forward strand.
ATACTTTTCCGGGCCGTCAAACATTTTTCGAAAAATCCCGTTGGAGCGTCGTTTCAGCGCTTTGAACCGGCTTCGTCAAACCTTAGAAAAGCGCTTGAAAACAGCTTGTTCAGCCCCGCTATTTCTGATATTTAACGGGTCTCCAACTAATTGCCGCCTCGATAAGGTATCTCAAGTCATGGCTGAAGAATTCCTCCACAGGCAGTTCCCCTCCTACACCCCCGCGCCGGGCGAAGACTACATGAGCGAGAAGCAGAACGCACATTTTCGCGAAATGCTCACTGCGCTCCGTCAGGAAATGTCCGACGATATCGAACGTACCGTCCACACGCTGCAGGACGAGACGACATCCTTTGCAGACCCGAATGACCGCGCCAGCCAGGAATCCGACCTGTCGCTCGAGCTGCGCAGCCGGGACCGCGAACGCAAGCTGATCAAAAAGATCAACGAGGCCCTCCAGCGCATCGAGGAAGGCGAGTATGGGTACTGTGACAGCTGCGGCGTAGAAATCGGCCTGAAGCGCCTTGAGGCGCGTCCTACGGCCACGTTGTGCATCGACTGCAAGACGCTCGAGGAGATCCGCGAACGCCAGGTCGCGCGCTAGGGAGATCTCTCCGCAGCGCGGCAGACTGCCGCACGCGATACACGCACAAAAAAAGGGACGCCGAGGCGTCCCTTTTTGATCCTCGGCGAACTCCGCCGATCAGTTCGTTGCAGCCTGCTCGAGCAGCGCCTTCATGCTCAGGCGGATCTTGCCACGCTCATCGGTCTCAAGGACCTTGACGCGGACAGCCTGACCTTCCTTGACGTAGTCGGCAACGTTATTCACGCGCTCGTTGGCGATCTGCGACACGTGCAGCAGACCGTCGCGGCCCGGCATGATGTTCACGATGGCACCGAAGTCGAGCAGACGCACGACCGTACCTTCGTAGATCTTGCCGACTTCGACTTCGGCGGTAATTGCCTCGATCTTGGCCTTGGCAGCCTGGGCACCTTCGGCGCTAACGCAGGAGATGGTGACGTTGCCGTCGTCCTGGATCTCGATCACGGCACCGGTCTCTTCCTGCAGACCGCGGATCACCGCACCGCCCTTGCCGATCACGTCGCGGATCTTCTCGGGGTTGATCTTGATGTTGATCATGCGCGGCGCGAACTCGGACACTTCGACACGCGCGGTGTCGAGCGACTGCTTCATCAGGCCGAGGATGTGGATACGCCCCTCACCCGCCTGCGACAGCGCGACCTTCATGATCTCCTTGGTGATGCCCTGGATCTTGATGTCCATCTGCAGTGCGGTAATACCGTTTTCGGTACCGGCCACCTTGAAGTCCATGTCACCGAGGTGATCTTCGTCACCCAGGATGTCGGTCAGCACGGCGAAGCGGTTGCCGTCCTTGATCAGGCCCATGGCGATACCTGCCACGTGAGCCGTCATCGGCACACCGGCGTCCATCAGCGCCAGCGAGCCACCACACACGGAAGCCATCGAGCTCGAACCGTTCGATTCGGTAATTTCCGACACCAGACGCACGGTGTAGCTGAAGTCTTCCGGCTTCGGCAGGGCTGCGATCAGTGCGCGCTTGGCAAGACGGCCATGGCCGACTTCGCGACGCTTGGTGATGCCGAAACGACCGGTCTCGCCCGTGCAGAACGGCGGGAAGTTGTAGTGCAGCATGAAGTTTTCGCGGTACTCGCCGGCGATCGCGTCAATGATCTGTTCGTCGCGGCCAGTGCCGAGGGTGGCAACCACCAGCGCCTGGGTTTCGCCACGAGTAAACAGTGCGGAACCGTGGGCACGCGGCAGCACGCCGGTACGGATCTCGATCGGACGCACGGTGCGGGTGTCACGACCGTCGATACGCGGCTCGCCGTTCAGAATGCGGCTACGGACGATACCGGACTCGAGATTGAAGAAGATGTCCTTCACTTCGTTGAGCGAAGGCGGCACTTCGACGCCATCGGTCAGCGCGGCGACGGTCGCCTTCAGGATCTCGCTGATGCGGGCGCTGCGAGCCTGCTTGCTGGTGATGTTGAAAGCGGCTTCGAGGTCAGCCTTGGCCAGCTCGTCGATACGCGCAATCAGAGCCTCGTTTGCGAGCGGCGCCTTCCAGTCCCACTCCGGCTTGCCGGCCACTTCGACCAGTTCGTTGATCGCACGGATAGCGTGCTGCATCTGCTCATGACCGAACACGACGGCACCAAGCATGACTTCTTCGGACAGTTCGCGCGCTTCGGATTCGACCATCAGCACGGCGGCTTCGGTACCGGCCACCACCAGGTTGAGTTCGCTCGTCTTGAGTTGCTCGGTGGTGGGGTTGAGCAGGTACTGGCCATCGGCGTAACCCACGCGTGCAGCACCAATGGGGCCGCTGAAAGGCACACCGGAAATTGCCAGCGCAGCCGAAGCGGCGATCATCGCCGGGATGTCGGCGTCGACTTCGGGGTTCAGCGACAGGACCAGCGCGATGACCTGGACTTCGTTATTGAAGCCTTCCGGAAACAGCGGGCGGATCGGGCGGTCGATCAGGCGCGAGGTCAGCGTTTCCTTCTCGGTCGGACGGCCTTCACGCTTGAAGAAACCACCGGGAATACGGCCGGCAGCGTAAAACTTCTCAACGTAATCGACGGTCAGCGGAAAGAAATCCTGACCGGGCTTGGCTTCCTTGGCCGCAACCACGGTGGCCAGCACCATGGTGTCGTCCATATTGACGATCACGGCACCACCGGCCTGACGAGCAATCTCGCCGGTCTCGAGGGTGACGGTGTGCGCGCCGTAAGCGAATGATTTCTTGATGGAAGTAGGCAAGGGAAATTCCTTTAAACATTAGATGCAGCGAACAACAACTGCAGGAACAGGCCAGAAACCCGTCCTGAATGTGACAAAGCCGGAGCGACCCTAAGGGGTCGCCCCGGCTTTTGCTTGCTCAGGCAGCCGTTTCGGGCGCTGTCGGGCTGATCACGAGCAGCGACTTACTTACGCAGGCCCAGACGCTCGATCAGGCTACGATAACCCTCGGCATTGCGACCTTTCAGGTAGTCGAGCAGCTTGCGGCGCTGGCTAACCATCTTCAGCAGACCACGACGGGAGTGATGATCCTTCGCGTGTTCCTTGAAGTGGCCAGTCAGGCCATTGATACGGGCGGTCAGCAGGGCGACCTGGACTTCCGGCGAACCGGTATCGCCCGGAGCGCGCTGGTAATCGGAGACGACTTGCGCCTTGGTTGCAATATCGAGAGACATGTGCGTGTTTACTCTTTTCGTTCGACCAATCAGAAGCGGCGGATTATACCCATTGCCGCACCAAGAATTCAATCAAAATCACGTACTTTGATTCGCCTCACCCGTTGCGATGAGGCGTTTCGCCCACAATTTTCCGTCAGGCTTCCACTCGGCAAGACCGAGAAAAGCATCCGGACCGTAGATCCGGGCAAAACCTTCGCCCTGCTCCGTCAGGCTCAACGGCCGCCCCTGGAGCATGTACTGGGCCTGCTGCGCATCGAGATCGATACGCGGAAAAACGCTGACCAGCGTATCTGCCGGCGCCAGCATTCCGTCCCGTGCGTCCATCTCCGCAGCTTCGAGCTGCGCCAGCGGAACACCGTCTTCGATACCGAAGACGCCGATCCGCGTTCGCCTCAAAGCACAAAGATGTGCGCCACAACCCAGGGCCGCGCCGATATCCATCGCAAGCGAACGAATATAGGTCCCCTTGCTGCAATCCACACGGATCACGAAACGGCTACCGTCGAAGGACACCAGGTCGATCGAGGAGACCGTCACCCTGCGCGCACTGCGTTCGAGCTCAATGCCCGCACGCGCGTATTCGTACAAGGGTTTTCCATCGCGCTTGAGTGCCGAATACATCGGCGGCACCTGGTCGATGTCACCGACAAATCGCGACAACACCTCGCGCAACGCTTCTTCGCTCACTGCAACAGGATGCGTTGCAAGCACCTTCCCCTCGGCATCGCCCGTATCGGTATCGACACCCAGCTGCACTCCGGCCTCGTAAGCCTTGTCCGCATCGAGCAGCATCTGAGAAAACTTGGTGGCTTCCCCGAAAGTCAGCGGGAGCAGGCCGCTTGCCATTGGATCGAGCGTGCCGGTGTGGCCAGCCTTAGCTGCGTTGAGCAGACGGCGAGCCGTCTGCAGCGCCGCGTTCGACGTCAGCCCCTGGGGCTTGTCGAGCAGCAGCACACCATCAACCGCACGGCGAATGATCTTGCGCTGAGTACGCTTCAAGACAGCACGCAATCAGTCGTCGTTCTCATCCCGGCTGCGTGCCTCGTCTTCGCGCACGGTCTGGTCGATGAGCTGGGACATGCGACTGCCCTCCTCAACCGACTGGTCGTACTCGAAATGCAGCTCGGGGATGGTGTGAATACGAATCCGGCGACCGAGTTCACGGCGCAGGAATCCGCTCGCCCGCCGAAGCCCCTGAAGGATCTCCGGCACGGTTTCCTTACCCATCATCGCGGTAAAGAAAACCTTGGCGTGCGCATAGTCTGGCGTGATCTCGACGTCGGTCAGGGTGATGAATCCGACACGCGGATCCTTCACCTCGAGCCTGATCAGCTCCGCCAGCTCGCGGCGGATCTGCTCCACCACGCGCTGACTGCGGGAATATTCCTTAGGCATTGATCAAAGCGTCCGTGCAATTTCCTTGATCTCGAACACCTCGAGCTGGTCGCCTTCGTGAATGTCGTTGTAGTTCTTGAGCTGGAGACCGCATTCGTAGCCGAACTTGACCTCCTTGACATCGTCCTTGAAGCGCTTGAGCGATTCGAGCTCACCCGACCACACGACCGTATGGTTGCGCAACAGACGCACGGAAGAACCGCGCTTGACCATGCCCTCGAGCACATAACAACCGGCAACCGAGCCAACACGGGAAATCGTGAAGACCTGGCGGATTTCCACCAGACCGATGATCTCCTCGCGCTTCTCCGGCGACAGCATGCCCGACAGCGCAGAACGCACCTCATCCACAGCATCGTAAATGATGTTGTAGTAGCGGATATCGACGCCAAAGGTCTCGGCCAGCTTGCGCGCACCGGCATCGGCACGCGTATTGAAGCCGATGATCACCGCACCCGATGCCTGCGCCAAGTTCACATCCGATTCGGAAATGGCACCGACCGCACCGTGAATGACGTTGACACGGACTTCGTCGTTCGAAAGCTTGACCAGCGACTGCACCAGCGCTTCCTGCGAACCCTGCACGTCGGCCTTGATGATGAGCGGGAGGCTCTTGACCTCGCCGTCCGACATCTGTTCGAACATGCTTTCGAGCTTCGCCGCCTGCTGCTTGGCCAGCTTGACGTCGCGGAACTTGCCCTGACGGAAGAGCGCAATTTCGCGCGCCTTCTTTTCGTCGCCGAGCACGATCGCTTCGTCGCCGGCTGCCGGCACGTCGGAGAGACCCAGGATTTCGACCGGAATCGAAGGACCTGCGGAATCGATCGCCTTGCCGTTCTCGTCGAGCATTGCACGGATGCGACCGAAAGTCGCGCCCACGAGCAGCACGTCGCCCTTGTGGAGGGTACCGGACAGAACCAGCATCGAAGCCACCGGACCACGACCCTTGTCGAGACGCGCTTCCACGATCAGGCCCTTGGCTGCAGATTCGACCGGTGCCGTCAGTTCGAGCACTTCGGCCTGCAGCAGCAGCGCTTCGAGCAGCGCATCCACGCCTTCGCCGCTCTTCGCGGAAACCGGCATGAACATGGTGTCGCCACCGTACTCTTCCGGGATCACGCTCTCGGCAACCAGTTCCTGCTTGACGCGCTCGAGGTTTGCCTCGGGCTTGTCGATCTTGGTGATCGCCACCACGACCGGCACGTTGGCGGCCTTGGCGTGGTGAATCGCTTCACGGGTCTGAGGCATCACGCCGTCGTCCGCAGCCACCACCAGAATGACGATGTCGGTCGCCTTCGCACCACGGGCACGCATGGCCGTAAAGGCTTCGTGACCCGGGGTATCGAGGAAGGTGATCATGCCACGCGGCGTTTCCACGTGATACGCACCGATGTGCTGCGTAATGCCGCCATGCTCGCCGGCTGCAACCTTGGCGCGACGAATGTAGTCGAGCAGCGAGGTCTTGCCGTGGTCGACGTGACCCATCACGGTCACCACCGGCGCACGCGGCAGCACTGCCACATCCTTCTGCTCTTCGGTGACGTCGAGGAAGGCATCCGGGTCGTCGAGCTTTGCAGCAACAGCCTGGTGGCCCAGTTCTTCGACGATGATCATCGCCGTTTCCTGGTCCAGCACCTGGTTGATCGTGACCATCATGCCCATCTTCATGAGCGCCTTGATCACTTCGGTCGCCTTGACGGCCATCTTGTGGGCAAGATCGGCGACGGAAATGGTTTCCGGCACATGGATCTCACGCACGATCGGCTCGACAGGCGCCTGGAACGAGGTCTGGCGATCGTCCTGCTGATGGCGGCTGTGACGGCCACCACCCTTGGCACCTCGCCAGGCATTGCCGGACGTCGATGCACCGACTTCGCCACGGGTCTTCAGGCCACGACGCTTGCTGCTTTCGCTTTCACGCGCACCGCCGCGCTTGTTTGCCGAATCCTTGGTCTTGTCTTCGGTCTTCGCCGGCTTGTGCAGCGTACCGGAGGTCGACTTGGCAGGCTTCGCAGCCGCCGGACGCGCAGCTTCTTCCTTCGCCTTCTGCTCGGCGACGACACGCGCCTCTTCTTCAAGGCGGCGGTTTTCGGCTGCAGCCTTGGCGGCCTGCTCGCGCTCCTGGCGGGCACGGATGTCGGCCTGCTGGCGCTCTACCAGTTCGCGGTGACGGCGCGATTCGCGCTCGCGCGCTGCAACCTCTTCGTCACTGATGATCTGGCTGATCGGCACCGGACGGGAATGAACCATGGTCGGTGCCGGGCCGGCTTTCGGGGCCGCCTGGCGGTTGTCGCCGCCACGGGACGCGCCGGCGCGGCCATCGGCCTGCTTGCGGTCACCGCTCTTGCGATCATTGCCTTTGCGATCGCCGCCCTTGCGCTCGTCGTTCCTTGCTGCAGACGCAGCAGGTGCGGGCGCAGGCGCGCTGGCCACGGGTTCGGGAGCAGCCACTTCGGCCACAGGCTCGGCTGCGACCGCTTCGACAGCGGCTTCCGCTACCGGCTCAGGCGCAACAACGGGCTCAGGCTCGGGTGCGGCCTCGACGACCGGAGGCGTCTCCGCAGGCACGGGCTCGACGACGGGCGCCGGCGCGGCAACAGCCTCGACCGGTGCAACGGCTTCAACCTTCTCGACCGGAGCCTGATCTTCCGCTGCAGCAGCAGTCGCCTCGACTGCTGTCGCTTCGCCACCTGCGGTGTCATCGCGCTTGACGAAGGTCCGCTTCTTGCGGACTTCGACCTGCACGGTGCGCGCACGACCGGTAGAGTCGGTCGCACGGATCTCGGATGTCTGTTTGCGGGTCAGAGTGATCTTGCCCTTGGATTCGACGTCGCCATGCGCACGCCGAAGATATTCGAGCAGACGCGCCTTGTCCTGCTCGGTCAGCATATCGTTCGCACCGGTCTTCACGACACCGGCACTCTTCAACTGCTCGAGCAGCGCCGCCGCCGGCATTTTCAGTTCGCCGGCAAACTGGGTCACGCTCATTTGTTCCATTACTGCCCTCCCGTCATTCTTCGAACCAGTGGGCGCGCGCAACGGAAATCAGCGCCTTGGCTCGTTCGTCGTCGATCCCGGCCATCTCAACCAGCTCGTCGACCGCGAGGTCAGCCAGGTCGTCCCGGGTGCGAATCTCATGACTCGCCAGCGTAGCGGCAAGCGCCTTGTCCATGCCATCGAGGTTCAACAGGTCGTCAGCGACGTTTTCCAGTTTTTCCTCGGTCACAATTGCTTCAGTCAGCAACACGTTGCGCGCACGGTTGCGCAACTCATTCACCGTGTCTTCGTCGAAGGACTCGATTTCGAGCATTTCGGCGAGCGGCACATAGGCGATTTCCTCAAGCGAGGAGAAACCCTCGTCGATCAGGATATCGGCCAGTTCCTCATCTACATCGAGCTTGGCCATGAAGACCGAACGCAAACCGCCGCGCTCTTCTTCCGACTTGGCAGCCGATTCCTGCTCGCTCATCAGATTGATGGTCCAGCCGGTCAATTCGGACGCCAGCTTGACGTTCTGTCCGTTACGACCGATTGAGATGGCGAGATTGTTCTCGTCCACCACCACATCCATCGCATGTGCTTCTTCGTCAACCACGATCGAAACCACTTCCGCGGGCTGCAGCGCAGAAACCACGAACTGGGCCGGATCGGCAGACCACACGATGATGTCGATCTGCTCGCCACCAATCTCGTTACGCACAGCGGTGACGCGCGAACCGCGCAGACCGACGCAGGTACCGATCGGATCGATACGCGGATCGTTCGATTTGACGGCCACCTTGGCACGCAGACCGGGGTCACGTGCGCAGGCCTTCATCTCGAGCAGACCGTCTTCGATCTCGGGTACTTCGAGCTCGAACAGCTTCATCAGGAATTCGGGCGCGGTGCGCGACAGGATGAGTTGCGGACCCCGCGCGCCACGATCGATCTTGAGCAGATAAGCCCGGACGCGGTCACCCACGCGCAGGTTCTCGCGCGGGATGTGCTGATCGCGCGGCAGCACGGCTTCCATCCGACCGACTTCGATGATCGCATTGCCTCGCTCCATGCGCTTGATCGCGCCGGAAACCAGGAATTCCTTGCGCTCAAGGAAGTCGTTCAGCACCTGCTCGCGCTCAGCATCGCGAATTTTCTGCAGAATGACCTGCTTCGCAGCCTGGGCGCCGATACGGCCGAAGTCGATCGGCTCGAGTGCTTCCTCGATGTAATCACCCAACTCGACGTCGGCCTTGACCTCACGCGCATCGATGATACCCATCTCGGCTTCATCGTTGGTCACATCCTCGTCGAGCATGACCACCCAGCGACGAACCGACTCGTAATCGCCGGTATCGCGATTGATGCTGACGATAACGTCGGCATCGTCATGAACGCGCTTTTTGGTCGCGGAGGCAAGCGCCGACTCGAGCGCGGCGAACACGATGTCTTTGGCAACGTTCTTTTCACGTGCCAGCGCATCCACAAGCAGCAGAATTTCGCGGCTCATTTCAGTAAAACCTCCACATCCAGAGTCTCAGAATTTCGGAACAAGGCGTGCCTTCTCGATATCAGCGTAAGGCAGGAGCAGTTCGCCCTTTTCAGTCGTGATCAGCACTTCGCCATCACGCACACCCTCAAGCACGCCTACAAAATTTCGTTGATTGCCGATTGGCAGGGACAGTCGCAACTGGATCTCATGCCCGGAAAAGCGCTCGAAATCAGCCAGCTTCTTGAGCGGCCGATCAAGCCCCGGAGACGACACTTCGAGTCGGTCGTAATCGATATTCTCGACTTCGAAAACCCGGGTCAGCTGGTTACTGACGGTCGCGCAATCATCCACGTTGATACCGCGCTCGATATCAATGAAGACGCGAAAAAGCCGCCCCTTGGGCGACAATTCAAGATCAACCAGCTCGTATCCGAGCCCACTGACCACTTCTTCAACCAGACTTCCCAGATCCACCCGCATACTCATGCCATCCGCGACTACAAATAAAAAATGGGCAAAAAGCCCATCCCTGTTGACCCCAACCGGAGAATCGGGCTCCCCATTATTGGGAGCACCCGATAAAGCCCGCCGAGTATAGCGCGAAAAGCCCGCGACGGGCAAACCGGCACAATTCATGCACGGCATGCCCGACGGGCTGCAAACCTGGCGGATCGTTCCTTACCGAAATGGCAGGCTGTCATGCACCTCGTAGCAGTTTTTCTCGCGCTCGAACGCTCAGGCGCGCGGCGCTGTGCGCCGCAACTTCGGCGGTTGCGCCTTGCCCGGCGGCCCCTGCTTTGGCGGGGGCGGCGGCAGGCCTGCAAGCTTGCACACCTCGACCTCAGGCATTTCCATCCACATCCCGCGCTTGAGCCGTGAGGGTAGCTCTACCGGACCGTAACGCACCCGTATCAGCCGGCTCACGGTGAGCCCGATCGCCTCGAACATGCGCCGGACCTCGCGGTTACGTCCCTCCGAGAGCGTCACGTGATACCAGTGGTTCACGCCCTCACCACCAGCAGCCTGCAGGGAGTTGAAGCGCGCCGGCCCATCGTCGAGCACAACGCCGTCCACCAACTGCTGCGCCTGCTCCTCAGTGAGCTCGCCCAGCAGACGGACCGCGTACTGACGGTCGATCTCATAGCGCGGGTGCATCAGCTTGTTGGCCAGATCGCCATCGCTGGTGAACAGCAGCAAACCCGATGTATTGAAGTCCAGACGCCCCACTGCGAGCCAGCGCCCCTTGCGCAAGACGGGCAGACGCTCGAACACGGTCGGGCGACCTTCCGGATCATCGCGCGAAACGATCTCGCCCTCGGGCTTGTGATAGATCAGCACCCGCGGCGTACGCTGCACAAAGCGCAGCGGAATCAGCTTGCCATTGAGCTTGACGCGATCGCCCGGCCCGATCTTCTGCCCCAGCGCAGCAGGCAGGCCGTTGACCGAAATACGGCCGGCAACCACGAGCTCTTCGATCTCGCGGCGCGAGGCCACGCCGGCCTGAGCCAGCACCTTTTGCAGACGCTCGGGCTCGGTGAAGGTCGCCGGCCCACCCTGGGCGGGACCCCGCCGACGCTCCCGCCCCGGCCCTTCGAGCGTCATGCCTTCGGGCGTACCCAGCGCAGACTTGTGCGCGTCCGGGCGCATTGCGGGACGACGGTCCTCGTCAACAAATTCGTCGGACGCTTCGCGGCGCCCACCCTGACGAGGCTGATGCCGCCCCTGCTCAGTCGGTTTCTTGGTCGGCGGCCGCAGCGGCCGATTGGATTTGCGTGGTGTCGACAAGATCCATGATCCTTTCGATTTCAGTGAGAGCCGGCAGCTCGGTGAGGCTGCGCAGACCCATATCATCCAGGAAACGTCGCGTGGTCGCGAACAACGCCGGCCTGCCGGGCGTGTCGCGATGACCGACAACGTCGATCCATCCTCGCGATTCCAGGGTTTTCAGTACGCCAGGGGAGACCGTGACACCGCGAATATCCTCGATGTCGCCACGGGTTACCGGCTGGCGATAGGCAATGATTGCCAATGTTTCCATGACCGCACGCGAATAACGCGGCGGTTTTTCCTCCTTCAGGCGATCCAGGTAAACCTGGAAGGCAGGCCGTGTCTGAAAACGCCAGCCACCTGCCAGTTGCACCAGCTCAACCCCGCGCTCCGACGCATCCCAGTCGTTACGCAGCTCGTCGAGCAGGCGCCGCACCAGATCCGGCCCCGGGTCTTCGTCGAACAACCCCCGCAGTACGCTCACCGTCAACGGCGCGGGCGTTGCCAGCAGTGCCGTTTCGATAATGCGTTTGCACAGTTCAGGCGTTGTCACGCGATCCATCAGCCAGTTTCACGTATATCGGCGCAAAGGCCTCGTTCTGCGTTACATCGACCAGTCGTTCCTTGACCAGTTCGAGCACCGCCAAAAAGCTCACCACCAGCCCGGCCGCACCCAGCTCTGGCTCGAACAGCGTATCGAATACCACGAAAGCACCGCCACCCAGCTTGCGCAGAATAGACGTCATGTGCTCGCGAACAGAGAGCTGCTCGCGACCCACCCGGTGATTCTGGGTCAGGCGAGCCTTCTTCATGATGCGCAACCAGGACAGCTGCAGATCGTGCAGACTGACCTCGGGCAGACGCTCGACCACCTTCTCGGCAACGAACACGCTCACCCACTCGAAATCACGCTCGACCCGCGGCATGGCATCGAGGCGCGCCGCAGCAAGCTTGGTCTGTTCGTATTCGAGCAGCCTGCGTACAAGCTCGGCGCGCGGATCCTCTTCCTCGGCATCGTCCCGCGGCGGACGCGGCAACAGCATGCGCGACTTGATCTCAAGCAGCATCGCCGCCATCAGGAGATAGTCTGCAGCCAGATCCAGGTTGCTGGCACGCATCGCTTCGACGTACGTCAGATACTGAACCGTCAACGGCGCCATCGGAATGTCGAGAACGTTGAGGTTGGCCTTGCGGATCAGGTAGAGCAGCAAATCGAGCGGCCCCTCGAACGCATCGAGGATGATCTGCAGTGCGTCGGGCGGAATATACAGGTCTTTCGGCATTTCGAGCATGGGCTCGCCGTAAAGACGTGCGATTGTCGCCACATCCTCGACCGTTTCGATCGGGACCAGTGGCAGCGGCAGCGTCGCTTCAGTCATTGCGAGGCATGCGAATCCCGACGTCGAAACTCACCACGATCCGCTCACCCGTAGCTCAAGCCCATTGCTTCGCGCACATCCCGCATCGTTTCCTGGGCAAGCTTGCGCGCGCGCTCGCAGCCATCGGCAAGGATGTTGCGCACAAGCGACGGATCCTCGATATAAGGGCGCGCACGCTCACGCAGGCCGGCCTGCTCCTTGATCACCGCATCGACAACCGGCTGCTTGCACTCGATGCAGCCGATACCCGCGCTACGGCAGCCATTCTGTGCCCACTCCCGGGTCGACTCGTCGGAATAGACGACATGAAACTGCCACACCGGGCATTTGTCCGGATCGCCCGGATCGGTGCGCCGCGCGCGGGCAGGATCGGTCTGCATGGTGCGTATCTTGCGCGCCACGCTGTCGTCGTCTTCGCGCAGGAAAATCGTGTTGTTGTGGGACTTTGACATCTTCTGCCCATCGAGCCCCGGTATGCGCGGCGCCTCGGTCAGCAGGGAATCCGGCTCGACCAGAATCATCTTGCCGTTACCCTCGAGGTAACCGTAGAGGCGCTCCCGATCACCGAGACTCAGGTTCTGTGTTTCCTCGAGCAAGGCCTTGGCCTGCTCGAGCGCATCCTCTTCCCCGTCCTGCTGGAAGCGGACGCGCAGTTCTGCATACATGCGCGCACGACGGGAGCCGAGCTTGCGCACCGCATCCCTGGCCTTGTCCTCAAACCCGGGCTCACGACCGTAAAGATGGTTGAAGCGCCGTGCCACTTCGCGCGTCATCTCCACATGCGGCACCTGGTCCTCACCCACCGGCACGGTATCGGCGCGATAGATCAGAATGTCTGCCGCCTGCAGCAGCGGATAGCCGAGAAATCCGTAGGTCCCGAGATCCTTGCCACCGAGCCTGTCCTGCTGATCCTTGTAGCTCGGCACACGCTCGAGCCAGCCCAGCGGACACATCATCGACAGCAGCAGATGCAGTTCCGCATGCTCGGGCACGCGCGACTGGATGAAAAGGGTTGCCTGCGAGGGATCGACACCGGCTGCGAGCCAGTCGATCAGCATCTCCCACACATGGTCTTCGATCACCTCCGGCGTGTCGTAGGCGGTGGTCAGTGCATGCCAGTCAGCTGCGAAGAACAGGCAAGGATGCTCCTCCTGCAGCTTGACCCAGTTCTTGAGCACACCGTGGTAATGACCGAGGTGCAGACGCCCGGTGGGGCGCATGCCGGAGAGAACGCGTTCAGCGTACATGGCGGGTCTTAGTTTCCGAAAATCAAGGCAAGAAAGAAGCGGAACATGGCGAGCATGGGTCCCAGAATGGCCCCCAGCAAACCGCTAAACAGCAACAGCAAGAGAATTGGAAAGCCGAAGGGCTCGATCCGTGAAAAGTGCCAGGCGAGGCGACCGGGCAACAGGCTGACGGCGATGCGCCCTCCGTCAAGCGGCGGAATCGGCAGCAGATTGAGCAACATCAGCACACCGTTGATCTGCATGCCGGCATCCGCCATCTTCATCATCGGAATGGTGAAAGCGCCCTGCGGTGAGCTGATCGCAAGCTTGAACAGCAGCGCCCAGCCGATGGCCATCAACAGGTTGGCACCTGGCCCTGCCGCGGCAACCCACAGCATGTCCGCCTTGGGGCGCCGCAAGCGACCGAAGTCGACCGGCACCGGCTTGGCCCAGCCAAAAAGAATACCGCCTCCACCGAACAGCACGCTCAGACCGAGTATGCCGGCGGGCACCAGCAGGGTACCGACCGGATCGATATGGCGCAGCGGATTCAGCGTGATGCGCCCGGCCCGATCTGCCGTTGGATCGCCGAAATATCGGGCCACATAGCCATGAGCCGCTTCGTGCAGCGTAATGGCGAGCAACACCGGCAAGGCCCAGATGGCCAGATTAGAGATCAGCGATTCCATGAAAGCGGGGGCACAAAGCAGCGCATTCTAGCAGAGCCGGCCCTAGTCCTCCTCAATCCCGAAT